>CAZLOQ010000058.1:23522-30375 GCA_964561125.1 uncultured Chitinophaga sp.
CCGCCGTCTGTGACTTCACTGCGCGGCCAGCCGAAGACCCGCAGCGTTAATCCGGCCACCACGGCGCCCGTGCAGCCTGCTGTCCAGTCAACGCAAAGCTGTCCCGCAATACCGCCGCAAACGGCCGAAAGCAGCAGCGGAAACCAGCGGCCGGTGAGGCGGGATCGGAGCAGCAGCAGGGGCAGAAGCCCGGTACTGCTGGTGAGGAATCCTGCTGCGAACGCGAAGATGAACCCAAAGACCCCAACAAACGCCGCGGCTCCCACGCTGGTCGACAAACCCCAGCAGACTCCGTAGCAGAAGCCAGCCACGGCTGTTCCCAGCCACGTGCAAAGCCACCAGCGAGGAGCTGCAAGGCGCGCGGTGCGAGCCCGCTGCTGAACAGACGCTGCGACCGTGAAGTCGCCCGGAGTCTCCGGTGCTGAAAAGGGGTTGTCTGGCTGCACCCGGCAATCTCCGGCTTTCGATCTGGATCTGCCACAGCCTGCCACTGCCTGCCACAGCCCGCGGACGATCCGCGGGCCGAACAGCCGACTGTCTCAGCGGATTTTCGCGTCCGGCAGTTCCTGTCCGATGCCTTCATCCAGAGGCATTTTGTCGAGGCCAGGTGTGAGCCCCACTTCTGACATCACTCGCTCCAGCTCCTGCTGCATCTGCCGGAGCACCGGCTGATACTTCGGCCGATCAATCAGATTATGCCGCTCCTCCGGATCAAACTCGATATTATACAGCTCTGCCTTATGCCGGTCCGGACCGCCGTCGCCATGCGGCGAATGACTGTACTTCCATGTTTCCGTACGCACGCAGCGAACATTCGGGGTGTAGGGAAACTGCTTTTCATAATTATAGTGATACAGAAAAGCAGTTCGCCACTGCGGGTCACCCTGCTGCACCAGCCGGACCCACGAGCGTCCGTGGATGCCCTGCAGCGGCGGAGCACCGCAGAGCTGCAGGAGACTGGGAGCGATGTCGACGGTGAGCACCTGCTGGTCAATCTGCCGCGGTTGATCCACCGGAGTCAGCCCGGGATAGCGAACAATCTGCAGAATTCGCATGCTGGGTTCGTGTGCCGTGCGTTTGTCCACCATGCCGTGTTCGCCGTTGAGTATCCCATTGTCGCTCATCATCACGATGATCGTGTTCTCCAGCTGCTTTTGGTCCTGAAGCAGCTGATACAGGCGCCCGACACTGTCGTCCACGGACAGGAGCGTGGCCCAGTAAGCGCGGGTCATGGCGGCAAAGTCTTTCACCGCCGCCGGTGATGCATCGGGAAACTGCTTCCGCCAGTCGAACAGGGGGCCGTAGATGCCGTGCCAGGTGGGCAGTCGCTGGCGAATCCAGTCGGGCTTGTCCTGGAGCATGAAGGCGGTTTCGGGATAGAGCACCTGTACGTCGTTAAACGCCTGCTGGTATTCGGGTTCGGGCTGATAAAAGCTGTGCGGCGCCTTGTGTCCGAGCATGAGGCACCACGGGCGGTCGCCATGGTCCTGCTTCAGCCATGATTCTGCCATCTCTGTCACAACGTGCGTGTAATAGCCGGGAATCACCTTTCGTTCCTGGCCATTGATGTTGAATTCCGTGTCGAAGTATTTGCCCTGGCCGCGGTGCGAAACGAACCAGTCAAATCCGGGACGCGGGGCGTCGTTTTCTTCTCCCATGTGCCACTTGCCGATATAGGCGGTGTCATATCCCAGCTGCTGCAGCACTCGCGGAAAACTCTTCAGATCCTGAGGATACTCCGTGAAGTTATTGACCACGCCGTGTGCGTGGGCATACAGGCCACTGAGAATACTCGCACGGCTGGGGGAACACAGGGACGTGGTACAAAAGGCGTTGCGGAAGTGCACGCCTTCCTGCGCCAGTCTGTCGATATGGGGTGTCTGCAAAGACCGATGACCCGCGATGCTGACGGCATCCCACCGCTGGTCGTCCGTGAGCAGAAAGAGGATGTTGGGACGCGTCGGGGCGGGGGAGGTTTTCGGCGAGTCGGCGGATTGGTCAGGGCTGTTTGTATTCTGACCAAAAGCGACAGCTGCGGGCAGCAGCAGCAGGGTGAACAAATACTTCATCAGGGGAGGTTCCGTTCGAGCGGGCGAATCAGCCGGGGGGATGGGAATCAGTTGCGAGTGATGGTTTCGTCGAGGTTGAGCAGGACGCGGGCAAGGAGTGTCCACGCGGCGGCGTCCTGCGGAGTGGTGTTTGGCGGGAGTTCCGGCAATTTCGCCGGATCCCCGGTTGTGAGTTCACGCGGGTTCAGCCAGCCATCAGCAATTCGCTGGCGACGGTTTTTGAGTGCCAGCAGGATTTCTGTGAGTTCGGCATCGGTGGGTTGGCGTGAGGTGCAGAGGAGGAATCCGTGTCGGGCGCGGGCGTCGTCGTCCGATGCGGCTTCGCGGAGGATTCGCAGAGCCAGAGCGCGGGCTGCTTCGATGAAGATGGTTTCGTTCAGACCTGCGAGTGCGGCCATGGGAGTGTTGGAGCGGGCGCGTCTGGGGCAGGAGAAATCGCCGTTGGGAGCGTCGAATGAGGAGAGCACCGGGTCCGGCATGGAACGTTTTCGGAAAAGATACACGGCGCGGCGATAGCGGTCTTCACCGGTTGCCGGCGTCCAGTAACCTGGGTAGGTGTAGTTGTAGTCGAGCACGTTCTGGGGAACGGGCGGGATGACGCTGGGGCCCCCGGATTTGCTGCTGAGCAGTCCGGCTGCGCTGAGTGCGATGTCGCGAATCACTTCGGCATCCGCACGATAGCGGGCACCGCGTGCCAGGAGCTGGTTCTTCGGGTCACGTTCAAGCAGCAGCGGGGTAGCTTTGGAGGTCTGCTGCCAGGTGCGGCTGCTGAGGATTGTGCGGAGCAGATGCCGTCGGCTCCAGCCATGCTCCATGAAGTCCACGGCCAGCCAGTCGAGCAGTTCGCGGTATTCGGGAACCGGAGCCCGCGTCCCGAAGTCCTCGGAGGTTTCCACCAGTCCCTGGCCGAAAATCGCCTGCCAGATGTTGTTGACCGCGACACGGGCCGCGAGCGGTGAGCGGGGGTCCGTGAGCCAGCGTGCGAAGCCGAGCCGATTGAGGGGCGCGTCGGCGGGGAATGGATGAAAGGCGGCCGGAACATGCGGCTGCACGGGGTCACGCGGCTGATCCCATTCGCCCCGATCCAGCCGGAATGTGCCCCGCGGATCACGGGGGTTGCGGGCAGTGACGTGCAGCACCGTGGTGATGCCGTCCGGAGTGGTGCGGAGCAGCTGATCGAGTTCTTCGCTGAGCGGTTTGAGTTCGGGGACTGATCGCTGCCACGCATCGAAGAGCGCGAGCTGTTCATCGGCAGTGCGCTGATCGGGTGGAAGCTGCAGGGCCAGCATTGCGGCGTGATTCACTGCCGGGGCCGACGGTGCGGGTGTGGAAGTAAGGCTGAACCGCATACAACCGGGCATGTCCCCCATCCGCCAGGCAATCTTCAGCTGACTGCCTTCGGGCAGTTCCGTTGGAGTGGTGAAGCGGACGACAGCAACCGACGGCTGATTGCGAAATCCCGGACCGCGATCGGCCAGCCATGAAGTGTCGTCGCTGCCGTCGATGAGCAGTTTGACGGGACCAGTGGTTTTCCTGCCGTCACCCGATTTGTTTTCGGGGCTGGAAAAGTCGGCAGTGGCTTCGCTGAGCGGCTGTTTTTCCCAGGCGTCCGAACCGGGTTTGCGGAGGAACACTTCCAGCTCGTGAATGATCCAGGTGCCCAGCCGACTGCGACCAGGACCGTTCTGAGGGAGGTCGCGGTGATTGAGCACTTCAATCTGCAGACCGGTAATCGGGGCGGTGGGAGGAGCTGCGGGTGGAGCGGCAATGACAAACACGTCGCCGCTGGTGTGACCTTTCATCAGAATCGAACTGTCAGCTTCCTGGGTGGGATGATTGAGTCCGCTGTTGCTGCCCATTTCGATGAACTGCAGCGGCGTCCAGACAGGATGCTGTGATGTGAGTTCGTCGCAGAACACTTTGAGCTCTTCGGTCCACTGCGGGCGGGCAGCACGCATGCGGTTGCGAATGTCGGTGGCCTGCGCGGAGATTTCGGTGAGCCTTTGTTGCTGTTCAGGAGAATAAACCCACGACTGTGATTCATAGGTGTCGTTCAGAAACGCGAACAGACCGTAGTATTCGTGGTGGGTGAGCGGATCGAACTTGTGGGAATGGCACTGGGCGCACTGGGTGGTGAGCCCGAGCACGGCTTTGCCGATGCAGTCCATGCGGTCAAACATTTCAACCATGCGGAACTGTTCGGGCACAATCGCACCCTCTTCGTTGATCATGCTGTTGCGAAGAAAACCGGTAGCAATCAACTGCTGCTGCGTGGCGTTCGGCAGCAGATCACCGGCAATCTGTTCGATGATGAACTGGTCATAGGGCATGTCACTGTTGATGGCATTGACGACCCAGTCGCGCCAGATCCATTGTTCGCGCTGCAGGTCCTTTTCATAGCCGTTGGTGTCGGAATAGCGGGCCAGATCCAGCCAGTGTCGAGCCCACTTTTCGCCGTAACGGGGACTTTCCAGGAGCATCTGTGTGGCGGCCGCAGGACCTGCGGCGGTGAACTGTTTGAGCTGTTCAGGGGTTGGCGGGAGCCCGATCAGGTCGAGGAAGAGGCGGCGAATGAGCTGTTCAGGGGGGGCTGCAGGGGAGAAGCTGAGCCCTTCGCGCCGCAGGCGATGGGAGACGAAGGAGTCGATCGGGTTGGTGATGGCGGGTTCCGGGAGCGGCGTTTTTTGGGGTGGAGTGAACGCCCAGTGTTCTTCGTAGACGGCACCTTCCGCGATCCATCTGCGCAGGATATCAACGTCGCCGGCTGAGAGCTGCTTTGGCTGATCCGGAGGCGGCATTACGATGTCCGGGTCGTGGCTGAGGATGCGTTTGAGCAGTTCGCTGCTGTCGGGCTGCCCGGGAACAATCGCCGGCTGCTGCGATTCGCCACCCGCGAGGGCCGCATCCCGCAAATCCAGCCGCAGTCCGCCCTGGCGCTGCGCTTCGTCAACGCCGTGGCAATGCCAGCAGTGTTCTGCGAGAATCGGACGAACGGTTTTCTGGAAATCGACTGTCGCGCCAGGTTCGGGCAACGCTTGAGCCATCGCGGGCGTGGTGCAGGCAACGGCAATCACGAACAAACAGAGTACAGAAACGCGAATCACGTGGGCGTCTCCGGCTGGGGGTGGGGTGAACACAGATGCAGTGGGTGAGGCAACTGCAGCGTCGTGGACCTGTGATTATACAGAGCTCTTCCGGGTTTCGTACTGCCGGACTTTGGCTGAGTTCTGGTGAATTGGCAAAAATGGCGGGGCATCAGCCTTCAATGGGACCATCCCGGCGGGCGTCGGTGTAAAGCTTGCGCCAGGCGGCGGTGCCGTCGTCGGGGACCAGCCGTGTATTGGCTCCGGGGGCGAAATAGGGATAGCGTTCGGCGTTGCCCGCGGTGAGCATAAAGTTGATCTGGCCGTTGTTGGCCGTGTACATGCGACGGCCGTCAGCCCAGGTGGTTTCAATGAGTCGTTCAGGGTCGGGGCGGGATTCGGGACGGTCGACAGCCATCCGCGCTGCGGCGTCTTCGTTGAGTTCATAGCCCAGGCCGGGGCGGTTGGGGACTTCGGCCTTTCCATCACGCACGATGATGGGTGCAGTGAGCAGGCTGGTTTCGTAGAGCTGATGGCAGTTGACAGCCGGCCAGACGGCCTGGCGGAGCACACCGCCGAAATGCAGCGAGAAGGCTGCTGTGATCCCGCTGCCAACCAGCTGCAGCCACAAAGGGAGTTCTGTCTGTTCGCAGAAGCGGCCGATGGAGAGCAGTTTTGAGGCGCCGCCGCCGGCAACAAAGCCGTCACAGCAGCCGCTGCGAACCACGGTAGCCGGAGACGGGTTGCCATAGTGCATGGCGATCTTCACATGCGTCGCTTCTGCAATCCGACGATTGCCCTCGACGTCGTCCTGGGGGATTGGTGTTTCGTAGATGTCGATCTGAGGATATTCGGCGAGCCGTTTGAGAATGGGCAGGCCGCGATCGGCATCGCGAAGGGTGTCGTTGAAATCCATGTCGATCTTGAATTCCGGCGGCACAGCAGCAGCCGCCTGCTCGACCTGCTGAAACACGTCAAACCATGGCCGGCCCTTGGTCTTGTAGGACATGTAGCCCTGCTGGAGTGCTGTGCGACATTCGGCGACCATATCAGCGGCGGAGGTGTCGATGTTCCACCACGAGAGCGGAGTGGACTGGTGGATTTGTTCTCCGAGCAGTGCGTGGACGGGGAGTTCCGCAGCGCGGCCGACGGCGTCGAACAGCGCCATCTGCAGGCCGGCGCCGAGGGTATCGTCCCAGAGGAGGTCGAGGGCACTTTGGCCGATGGCTCGCTGCACGTCTTCTTCAGCAGTTGCTGACCAGGTGTAGTACATGAGCGATTCGCCGATGCCGGTGGTGCCGCAGCGAAGAGTGACTCGGCAGATGTCTGAATAGCGCCAGTGCGGAATTTCGCGATCCATGTTTCGCCGGGGGATTTCGCGGAATTCCATGCGGTGCACCGTGCGGCGGATGTCGGTGATTTCGAAGTGCTTTTCAGAAACGGCGGCCCCGTGTCGGGCGACGGCGCGGCGAGTGATTGCGGGGGCGGCGGTGACGGCGGCGGCAGCCGCGGCGGTGGCTGCTGTACGCAGGAGAAACTGGCGACGCGCGAACTTCATGGGAGGGCTCCGGGAAAAGCGGAGTTGAGGCGGGAGGAGTTGAGGCGGGGGAGGACTGTGAACAGACGCCGCCCCCAGGACCTTGCAGAGGTCGAGGGGGCGCGTGCTCAATGCCACCTGCTTTCAGCGGAACGGCGCGAGCC
>CAZLOQ010000059.1:0-8878 GCA_964561125.1 uncultured Chitinophaga sp.
CTCCATCACTTTCCTCTGTGTTCCTCTGTGCCTCTGTGTTTCAAAACCCATCCCTGCTCGGCACACAGACGCGTTTGGTAAACACAGAGGCACAGAGATCACAGAGTTGTGATGTGGACTTGCGTTCGCGCATGCCGGCAGGTAATCGCCGGAGACCCTGCACGCACTTTAAAGCTGCCCTCGGCCCACCTGACTGGCAACCTTCCCTCAGCAATTGTTTTCCTCCGCAGCCTCCATCACTTTCCTCTGTGTTCCTCTGTGCCTCTGTGTTTCAAAACCCATCCCTCCTCCACGTGGGCGTTGGAGGGGCGTTGCCGGGGCCGTATCTGAGAACTGCCCTGACAGGGCGTGTGTCTTCGTTTTTTGGGGGGGGCAGGGGGGATGCCCGCTCGGCGGGCTTGAATGTCTGGCGAAAATGGGGGTTTAACCCGCAAATCGGACTTTTGAGGCTTTTTTTTCGTCGGTTTTTATCGGCTTTTTTTTAACTTCCTTCCCCGGCCTCCAGCCGAGGGCACTCAATGGCTGGCAGTCCCCCACCCCCTAATCCCGCCATTTACGAGTGTTGCGATGCCTGCTTTCACGGAATCCACAGGACCAGTGGCGAATGCTGGTCAGGAAGTCGAGTCAATCCCGTGCGTGATGAGTGACCAGTCAAGGTCGGTTTACATTGTGGACGACAATCCGGACGTACTCCGGGTTCTCGGGACGATGCTCTCGCGCGAAGGCTGGAATGTTCATGCCTTCGAATCGCCGACGAGGTTCCTCGGGCAGCTTGCCGAGTTGCCTGGCGGAGTGATCGTTGTTGATCAGGTGATGGGCGAGATGGACGGCCTTGAGCTGCTGCAGAAGTTGTCCGATAAACAACGAGAGTACACTGTTGCATGCGGTGGCCGAGGCAAGTCAGCAGCTGCGGCCGGCCGCGGAAGAGGACGAACTTTTGCCTCCGCCACTCCCGGACGGTCGCTTTCTGATCGATCTGCTGACATCCAGGGAAAAGCAGGTCATTCTGCGGGTCTTTCGTGGCTGGAAGAATAAGGCAATCTCACTGCAGCTTGATCTGAGCATTAAAACGGTTGAAAAATTCCGCTCACGCGCCATGCAGAAACTGGGCGTCCGCTCCACGGCACTGCTGGTGCGCGTACTTACCAGAGAAATCGACCGTGGATGTCGTCTGGAGTAGCCTTTGGCGTGAAAGGTTGTCCCGCTGCGGTTGTCGGAAAACCCGCATCGGGCAGCTTTGTTGATGGAATTCATGGATTGCCGTCAGAAACACCGTAACATGAAATCGCAATGGAGACGCTGCTCAGGGAGGACCGTTGTGCTGCATGCTTCATGGTATCCAAACATGTACTCTCCAGATCCCACCGCTCATATTCCTCGCTGGCTGAATTCTCTGGCAAATGCTGCCGTTGGCTGCTTTGTGGAACTGGGTGATCAACCGCCGGTCGGTTGTCATTTCCACCATGATTGTGAATCAGCCACATGGGAAGTGGCACTGTTCGTCGGCCGTGCTGAAATCAGTGGCGGCAGGCACGACGGAAGTGAGGTGCCGGTCACTCTGGTGGTGAATGTGTTCGCGGTGTGTGCATTGTTTGATGCACAACCGGAAGTCGAGTGGCAGTCTGTTCGCGGGGCGGTGTCCGATGATGTGGGTACACATCTTGCCTTCGCCGGACACTGCCAGGGTCATCGGATTCTGCTGCGGATTCTTGAGGAACCGCCGGAATGGGCAGGTGTCGGACGGTTAGTGGATGGCACGACAGGCCGGTTCCGTGATCTCTGGTGAAACACTCCCGGTGCGGGCAGGTGGAGCTGGATGCATCATCCGGCCTCACCTTGCCTGCATTGGCAGAACTGTTCAGCAACACTCAGCGTTGCCGCGATGCGAATTTGCTGTGCTGCGAAGGTTGCTCAGGTGCGCTGTGGCGGGAACTGAGATGATCCGGATTCTGACAAACCTGATCCGGCTGGAGCCGCTGCGAACGTCCGGCTGACAGCGCACCACGACTGCTGTCGTCTACGCCAGCACAATTCCGTCTGCCTTGACCGCGAACAGTCGGTCTGACAGGGGGTGGCCGGTGGTGCAGAATTCGTGGTTGAGGAACTGCTGCATGCTGGAGCGCAGATGCGGGGCGGCCGGGAAGACCATCATGCAGTCCCGCGATGGCATCGCGGCCCAGGCCGGCCCCCTGCAGACGCTCTGGACCGCCTGATGCAGCGCGGGATGAAGAATCCAGCAGGAGCGTGACGGAAGACCATTGCCAACGATTTCGGCGATCATCATTTTCCCGTAATCATCCCTCTGGATGTTGAACCTGGGGCCTTTTGCCTTTGCGAGATTTCGCATGGCCTGTTTTTGCACGACGGCTGCATCAAGCCCCCAGCGTTCAAGGTCGTGGTTCAGGACGAAACGGAGCGTTTTTTCGCTGTCGATTGCGTAACAGATCACGAGGTTGGCCAGCCACGGTGTGGACAGCATTCTCTGCCGTACACGATCCGCCTCGGACAGCGGGCGGTGATCCATGTCGGCCGGGATGCCCTGCTGGAGGATGGAGGCGGGACGCACCATCGGGTAGACCGAACGGCGGACGCTGTCCCAGGACACATCAGCGATCTTCGACAGGGAACGCCAGGTCTGGACTGTGGTTTGTACAAATTCCCGGATCAGTCGCTGCTTATGCTGGGGGGCATTGCGGATATTTGCCGCCAGATTATCAGCGCGGATCTGCATGGTCCCCAATTCGACGTAATCACGTGACAATTTCGGGGATGCGTCGGGGGCAACGGTAGTGATTGCTTTGATCACTTCACCAAGCAGAACGCCGATTTCTGACTGTCGAGTGGCGTGAATCCGGAAGGACTGGAGCATCCGTTCAAACACCGGCTGAAAACGTTCTCGCTGGCCGGGATCACCCGCCGTCTGCAGCACGACAAGACGGTCCAGATGCATGGTCACCCAAATGAGCGTGCCGTCGTTCAGTCGGCCGGCAATGGTGGGGTAGGGCAGGACATTGCTGCGTCCCAGCACTTCTGCGTCCGAGTTTTGCAGCACCATGCGTTCAAGCGTTTCGAGCAGGTCCTGTTCGCTTTGAAAGATTGTGACCGGGATGAGGAACGGGAGGAAATGCACTTCCAGAGAGACATCGTCATCGGGCGGTGAGAGGAATGTCACGTCAAGACCTGGTTCCGGGTCAGGCCGGACCGTCCAGTGGGCGGGATACTCGATTGAGACTGAGCAGTGCGGATGCGACCACGTGGAAAACTGAAAATCTTCATGAATGTTCACAGCGATTGCCCTCATGAAAAAGGAGACGGAAAAAATGAGACGGAAGGAGTTGATGACTTGATGCCGGGCACCAGACAGAATCGGGATTGTCGGGCAGAGTTCCGGGGGATCGATCTTTGCCCGCAGCCGCATTCAGCGGAACAGAACTGGATAGCAATCATGTTTGCACACAGTGACAGAAAAGTCATTACCATATGCGAGTATTTTTTAGGGGTTTCAATAGTTGACCCCCCGAAGAAACCTCACAAACGGTGCGGTCCTTGCATTCCTCCTTCAGGCCGTATAGTCTGAGACCGCAAACGCTCGTCCGCCGGACCACTTTTTGTCCCGTTGTCAGTCCCCTGGATTCGATCCCATGAATTCTCCCGGAACCGTCTTCACAGAATTGCTCCTGCCACTGTGCTTCTGCAGTCTGCTGACCCAGTTCGCCTGCGCCCAAAATTCGGTTGCGGCCGCCGACCCTGACGCCCCTTATGTGCTCGGCAGCGATTCTCAGAGGCACCCCGACGTCCCGGCCGGCAAGGTTTCAAAACACGAATGGACCAGTCAGATCTTTCCGGACACAACCCGCGAGTACTTCCTCTACGTTCCGGCTCAGTACGATGGGGTTCAGCCAGCCTGCCTGATGGTGTTTCAGGATGGTCATGCCTATGTGGACGAAAATGGCCAGTTTCGTGTGCCTGTCGTCTTTGACAACCTGATTCATCGGGGTGAGCTTCCGGTGACGATCTGTCTGTTCGTGAATCCCGGCCATAGTGGCGGTGCCATTCCCGACAATCGCTGGCGAGCTTCCAACCGCAGTCTTGAGTATGACACGCTGAGCGACCAGTACGCTCGATTTCTGCAGCAGGAGCTGATTCCGCACATCGTTTCCGAACACTCGCTGCGGCTGTCGCCGGACCCTGCCGATCGGGCGATCTGCGGCATTTCCAGTGGCGGCATCTGTGCGTTTACGGTGGCGTGGGAGCACCCCGAATGGTTCAGCAAGGTGCTCAGCCACGTTGGCAGCTTTACAAACATCCGTGGTGGACACAACTACCCGGCTTACATCCGCAAAACAGATCGCCGGCCCATCCGCGTGTTTCTGCAGGATGGTGAAAACGATCTGGACAACGAACATGGCAACTGGTGGCTCGGCAATCTGCAGATGGACCGCGCCCTGAAATTTAAGAACTACGATTACCGCTTCGTGGGTGGCAGCGGTGCTCATAACGGCAGGCATGGCGGAGCGATCCTGCCTGAGTCCCTGCGGTGGCTCTGGCGTGATCATGTGGCGCCGCCTGTGACTGCAGTTGAATCCGCACCACCTGCAGCGGCGGTGGAGGCGACTGCGGCTTACGAAAGCCGGTCGATCACCTTCACCGGCGGCGAGTACACGAACGAAGTCTTCAACTATCGTCTGCTCAAACCCGCCGTGCTGGAAGACGGCCGCCGCTACCCGCTGGTGGTGTTCCTGCACGGAGCCGGCGAACGCGGCAGTGACAACGCACTGCAGTTGCAGTACTTCCCGACACAGATGGCTCAGCCCCGCTGGCAAAATCGCTTTCCCTGTTACGTGCTGGCGCCTCAGTGCCGCACGGATCGAAAATGGATGGAAGTGGACTGGAGCCGAAAGGAGGACCCCGAAATGCCTGCCGAGATCAGCCCGCAGCTCGCCGCTGTGCTGCAGATGCTCGACAGCACAATCAAGGAAGAATCCGTCGATCTCAGCCGCATTTATCTGACGGGGCTTTCCATGGGTGGCTTTGGCTCGTTCGATCTGGCCATCCGTCAGCCGGACCTGTTTGCTGCTGTGGCGCCCATCTGTGGTGCTGCTGACCCGACAAAGGTAGCAGCCATCAAACATCTGCCGATTTGGGTGGCCCACGGAGATCAGGATCAGGCGGTTCCCGTGGACCGCAGCCGCAGCGCCGTCAGAGCGCTGCAGGAAGCCGGCGGCCGGCCGGTGTACATTGAATTGCCCGGAGTTGGACACAACTCGTGGACCCCCAGCTACGAAGATTACGACGGACTTGTGCCGTGGCTGTTCCGACAGCAGAAAGCGGGCGTCAGCGGCGAAAGCAAATAAGCTGAACACTCGCTTGATCGAAGTGCTGATTTCCGGTTGAGATGACCTTCCCGATTCACCTGCTTCAGGCACGCCATGCCCCGTCGCTCCATTGTTCACCGCTACGAGGATCCTGTTGATCTGATCTGGCTGCGGGCTGCCGCAGATCTGGGACTGGACGTGCAGCGTTCCACTGATGCCTATGCGGCTTATGACGGCAAAGGGACACTGACGATTTCGGTGGCTGAAGAATTTGATGCCGACGATTCGCTCGCCCAGATGATTTACCATGAAATCTGTCACTGGCTGGTGTCCGGAGTTCGCGCCAGAGACTTGCCGGACTGGGGGCTGTCGAACACCAGTCGCCGCGATCTGGTGTACGAATATGCCTGTCATCGGCTGCAGGCGGCGCTCGCTGCCCCGTTTGGTCTGCGCGACTTCATGGCTGTCACGACCACCTGGCGAGCTTACTGGGACACCCTTCCCGCCAATCCGCTGATGGACGGCGACGATCCGGCAATCCCCATCGCCCAGGCCGGCTGGCAGCTCGCCCGCACATCCCCCTTCCATGAAGTGCTCACACGCAGTCTGTCCGCCACGGCGACGATTGCTGATGCCGTTCGCGCGGTCGCTCCGGCAACGTCGCTGTGGAGTGTCACGCACGCCCGGCATCGCCTTGGCTCACTGCTTGCCGACGACGCCGCCCTGACCTGCGGCACCTGTGCATGGGCGGCGCCGCAGGGCTCCGGGCTGCGCTGCCGCCAGCACAAGCCCCCCGGAAAGATGGCTCCTGTCGTCCGCGCGGACGAACGCGCCTGCGAACGCTGGGAGCGCACACTGACCGCGGATGACTGCGGAACATGCGGCGCATGCTGCCACCGGGGATTCGATCTGCTCGCCGTGTCACCACGCGATCCCTTCACTCGCCTGCACCCGGAACTGGTGCAGCTGCAGCAGGGCGAACATGTCGTGCCGCGTCCGGATGGTCGCTGTGTCGCACTGGATGGAGACGGAACAACAGACGCTCCCTGGCGCTGTCGCCACTACGCCACACGTCCGAAGAACTGCCAGGATTTCGAGGTGGCCGGAGACGCCTGTCTGCTGGCGCGTCGCCGCGTCGGACTCAGCCGCTGAGCCACCAGTTTCCACGGTATTTCGCTGCCGGACTCAGTTGCGAAATTCCTGATGGCACTTTATGCAGCCTGCATTGAGCTGCATCAGGAGCTTCGCTGCGTCTTCGCTGCGGCCGGCCTTAACGACCTCACGCAGCTCCTTTGCCAGCCGTTCGGACTGCCGCATCTGAGTGAGAAATTCGGCCGGCCGGTCCCCTGAGAGCAGTCGCAGAGATTCCGTCAGGCCTTCCTGAACAAGGAGCAGTTCTGTTTGTGGATTCAGATCGGGATGATCAGCCGGAGTTTTCCAGCCGGCGGCTGCGGACAGTTTGACGTGATCAAAATGTCGGTCCAGCTTCGCCATGGCGGCAGCCAGGGAATCCACTTTGGCCACTGCCTGCAGTTCCGGGAGCACAATGTCGGGGGCGGGATTTGTGAAGGCTGCCACATCCCGCCAAAGACCCGTGTAGTCGGGGCTGGTGCCGCAGCGTTTGAGCAGTTCGGCGGACTGGGGAGCGGTGAGCGTTCCCGAGGCGAGGCCGATCACTGCGGCCGCCGCAGGACCACGATGGCGACCATGATGGCAGTGCACATAAAGCGGAGTACGAATTTCGCGGGCGACACGGACGAGTGCGAGCCGGGACTGTTCGTCAATGCCGTCGTATCCGAGCGGAATATGTACGTAACGCAGGCCGTATCTGGCAGCGAGGCGGATATCGGGCGGAGCACCGTCGACGCTGACGATGGTGGTGATGCCTTTGCTTTTGAGTGCTGCGAAGGCCTGTTCGCCGGACGGTTCGGCTCCGACGAGGACATTCGGGGCGGCTTCCCGCACGTTGTGCAGACCTGGCAGATCGTCTGCAGCGGTCACACGTCCGGTGAGCGGGCAGAGGAGTGCAGCGAGTTGCAGGAGGAGAACCAGGCGACCACCGAATGCGACGGCGAGCCATGGCTGTGCTGTCGGTCCGGCCGCGAGGGCCGGAGTCACCGGGGCTTCTGCGGCCTTCATTTCTGCTCTTCCCCTTTGACAGCTGGTGCCGGAGCATCAAGGGGACGTGGTTTGCCAGTGCGTTTCTGCCAGGTTTTCCAGCGAACGGCCTGATCGGCAATTTTCTGGGGCGCTGCGAGGTTGAGCATGTGTCCGTGGTCGGCTGTGACGATCAGCAGCGATTCCTGCCAGTTGCTGTGCTGTTCCACCCAGTCCGTGATGACTTTCACTGCAGCATCGCCGCTGTTGACAGCCCCGATGGAGTTGTCGAGGTTGTTGTCGTGGTTGGCCCAGTCGACGTCGCCGGGTTCCACCAGCAGCCAGAATCGCTTGTCGTCTTGTCCCAGCACCGCGAGTGCTGCTGAGGTCATTTCAGCCAGTGTGGGATTTTCGAGAAGATCAGCGTCGTCGTAGGATTCTGCTTTGCCGCTGCCCCCGATGGCTGGTTGCCCGGAACCGTCTGCAGTCGCATACGGCAGATGTCCCGCGGCATTACCATTGCCGAAGAAACCCAGCAGTCGCTGATTACTGGTGGCGGCGGCTGCAGCGGCGGTCTGCAGCACTTCGGTCCCGTCCTTACCGGCTGTGCGAACAGCGGTGACGTAGCGGCCACCGTTCTGCACGTCCACAGTACTCAGGTCTTCATCGGTCAGATAAATCGGGCCCTCGACGAAGTTCTTCCCCTGTTTCTTTATGCCGTCACTGCTTTTTGCCGTCACGCCATAACCACCACCGATCACCACATCCATACCGGGCAGCGGGGAATCGGGATGAGCGATGGATTTGAGTCCCAGCATGTCGCGTGTGAGGTCCTGATAGTCATCGCGGGCCACGTTGTGGGCGTAGGTGCAGGCGGGAGTCGCATGACTGATGGGCACGCTGCTGACGGCCCCCACACGCCAGCCTTTCGCCTGCAGCTGGTGGGCGATCGTCGAGACAGGCGTGCCCGATGCATCCACATTGATGGCGCCATTGAAGGTCTTGATCCCCGCCGTCATGCTGGATGCGGACGAGGAGGAGTCGGTGTAGGCGTGCCGGGGCGACGCTGCCGCGCCTTTGGTGATCAGATAGCCTGGGTCGACGGGAACAGACCATGGTGCGATGCCGCCGACGGAGGCATCGTAGCCGCCGCGGATCGTGCCACCGGGGTTCTTCACCGTCTGTGCGTCCACGTCGACGTCAGTGCCTTCGTTGTGCGGGCTGGTGACGAAGAAGCCGAACTGCGTTGTTCCGCCGGCGGTGTAAGACTGAAAATGCGTGCCGGTCCCGCGGCCGTACAGATAGGGAACGCTGGCAGAATTCCAGATGGCGGCGGCCTGAGTTGTCTGCCAGTCCATGCCGTCGAACACGACAAGAAAGATATGTTTCTTCCCGGAGGCAGCTGCGGCGACCTGAATGTCGTAGACGTTGGTCTGATCCATCCAGATCGCGCTGGCATTGACGGT
>CAZLOQ010000059.1:8894-24155 GCA_964561125.1 uncultured Chitinophaga sp.
CCATAGATTTCCCGGAGCTTGTCTGCGGACCGATACACGCTGCTTAGACCGAGCCACGAATCCAGATCAATTCCGGGACCAGCTCCCTTTGTTCCAAACGTGTAGACCGGAATCAGCCTGTTGGAATGCGACGTGTGGTTGGACCAGATGGAAGGATCGGTGCCCCACCAGGCGAAGTCTGACCGTTTCTGCGCGATGGCCATGTTCTGAATGTCGCGAATCGGGTCGGACTCAGAGATTGTCGCGGCCACCCCGCTTTCGTCTGCTGGAGCTTTTCCTTTGGGTGCTTCCTGCGCGGTCGCCGGAGCGACAGGGATGCACAACGCCAGCAGCAGGAGAACCTGTGTGAGACAACTGTGATGCATTGTCAGAAATCCTTTGGGTGCAATGAGCGGCTGATGTCCGTTTCCTGTGACCCGGTTCCCGTCACTTAGTGCACGCGGTGTCCGGGAACGGAACCCTGGTCAGGAGAGAGCAGGAAGACTTCGGTGCCCCCTGCACCGCTGGCGCAGATCATTCCCTGGCTGAGTCCGAACTTCATCTGGCGAGGCTTGAGGTTGGCGACACAGATCACCAGTCTGCCAACAAGATCCTCGGGCTTGTAGGCAGCCTTGATGCCGGCGAAGACATTGCGAGTTTCGCCGCCACCCAGGGACAGGGTGAGCTGGAGCAGTTTGTTGGCGCCTTCGACATGTCTGGCTTCCAGCACGCGGGCCACACGCAGGTCAACCTTCGCAAAATCCTCAATTGTGCACTCGGCAGCGAGCGGTTCATTTTTGAGGGCATCGCCGGAATCCTGCCAGCGATCGGCCGGATGAAAGACGGGAGTCGCAGAAGCGGCGTCCGCGGCTGGTGCAGCATCTGCTGCAGGCACCGGTGCTGGAGCGGGACCGGGGGTTGCGGCGGCTGCGGATTCGGCAGCAGTTTCCTGGCGGCTGTGTTCAAGCATGATTTCCACCTGTTTGGGGTCAAGACGTTTCATCAGGTGCTGGAACGGACTCACTGGAGTTCCGGTGAGTGGCGTTTGGGAGTCGTTCCAGCTGTGTATGGGGTGATTGAGCAGTTCTTCGGTTTGCTGGCGGAGCTGCGGGAGTACCGGGGAGAGGTAGACGACGATCTGACGGAACAGATTGAGTATCACGGAGCAGACTTGGTGGAGCTGCCCGGTGCGGGACGGGTCACGTTTGAGCACCCACGGTTGCTGATCGTCGACATAGCGATTGGCCCGATCGGCCAGCGCCATGATTTCGCGCATCGCCGCGTTGTAATTGCAGTCTTCGTAGAAGGTTGCAATCGTTTCTCCGCGGGCTGCTGCATCCGCAAACAAACCGCCGTCTTCGGGATAATCTGCCGTGAGCCTGCTGCCGGCCAGAAATCCGGCTGAACGAGATGCAAGGTTGACGACCTTGTTGACAAGGTCGGTGTTCACTTTGGAAATGAATTCATCGAAATTCAGATCGAGATCATCCAGTCCGGGGCCGAGCTTCGAAGCGTAATAATACCGCAGCGGACCGGGCGGGAGATGTTTGAGCCAGGTGGACGCCATCAGGAACGTCCCCTTCGACTTGGACATCTTTTCTCCGTCCACCGTCAGAAAGCCGTGGACGTGCACTTTTTCCGGGAGTCGCAGTCCGGCGGAATGCAGCATCCCGGGCCAGAACAGCGTGTGGAAGTAGATGATGTCCTTGCCGATGAAATGGTGAATCTCTGCTGTGGACTGCGCGCCCCACCAGTCTTCCGGGCTGCTGTTGTGACGCTGACACCACTGCCACGTGGAGGCAATATAGCCGATGGGGGCGTCGAACCAGACATACCAGTAATTGCCGGGATGATCCGGAATTTCGAAGCCGAAGTAGGGAGCCGGGCGGGAGACATCCCAGTCTCGCAGGGGGTCTCCCAGAAAGTGTCCGCGAAGATATCGAGCCACTTCCGGCTGCAGGTGGCCGCCTGACTGGGTCCACTCTTCAAGGAACCCGTGGAGCTGCTCCAGTTCAATGAACAGGTGTTCCGCCGAACGCACTTCCGGGACTGCGTTGGAGAGCACGCTGCGGGGATCGCGAAGATCGGCGGGAGTATACGTGGCCCCGCATGTACTGCAGTTGTCGCCGGGCTGATCTGCGGCTCCGCACCGCGGACATGTTCCGCGGACGAACCGATCTGCCAGAAATGTGCCCGCCACAGGGTCAAACAGCTGCTGGACGCTTTGAGTTTTCACGAGCCCGCGCTGGCGAATGGCAGCCCAGATGCGATGACAAAACTGACGATTTTCTTCCGAGTGCGTACTCCCGTAGTTGTCGAAGTCCACCTGAAAGCCAGCGAAGTCCCGCAAGTGTGCTTCACGCATGTCGGCAATCACGGCTTCTTCGGAACGCCCCTCGCGGCGGGCCCGAATCATGATGGCGGTGCCGTGAGTGTCGTCGGCACAGACGAACACACAGCGATGCCCCCGCAGCTTCTGAAATCGCACCCAGATGTCCGTCTGGATGTATTCGACAAGATGGCCGACGTGGATGTGCCCGTTGGCATAGGGAAGAGCGGCGGTGACGAGTATTTGTCGAGTCATGCGAGGTGGTTGGGTGCAGGCGGGCTGTGGGGCGCGAATGGCGTGAGTGTCGATCGGATTGCGGTTTCCGTCAACGAGACACGAGCTCTGCGGGGGAAGTTCCCGAAAAATCGTGCCGGTGTTCGCCGATTCAGTTGTCCCGGTCGCCTGAGACTTGTCCTCCGCGACCACCGCATCCGCTCACTCCGGCCGCAAGGGCACACCGGCTCCTGACACTCCGGCTCCTGACGCGGGCGTCTGCGGAGGCTGTTGGGGGGCCGCGGGCACCGGTTCTCCCGGGTACTCGAATTCTTCCCAGGGATTCAGGCTGTAGCCCTCCAGTGTTTTTGCCGATTCCGCATCGCTCATCGTGTGATACAGGGCTGCCAGCTGGCGGACACGAGTTTCTCCGTATTCTGTGATCACGCGGAACAGGAGCTCCTTTGCCCGCGGCACATCGCCTTCCTCCAGCCGGACAATCGCCTGCAGGAACGCACTTTCCGCCCTCAGTTCGTTGAGTGTGGAGATTTGCTGGCCGATGCCCGCAGTGTGCACAAATGGCCAGACCGGCAGCTGGCCATTGAACTGCAGATTCACATCTCCGACAAGCGGCAGTGAGAAGAGTGCGGTGGTCCAGTTGCCCGGGCGGGCAGCTTCTCGGTCCACAAACTTCAGCTCACTGCTGAACGTTTCTGCAGCGAGCGGGTAGTCGCCCATGCAGAGTTGTGACATGGCCACCGGGAGCTGCCAGTTGGTGCCCACAAACTGCTGCGGTTCCTTCATGGCCAGCTGATTCACTCGCAGCAGCAGCTGATGGGCGGCTTCGAGTTCTCCGAGCTCCAGCAGGAGCATTCCTTTGAGTACCTGGGCTGGGGGTACGCCTTCAAGCAGTGCTGCTTTTTCCTCGAGCCCGTTGAGCGCCCGTCGGGGGCGGCCGGCGGAATTTGCCAGCGCTGCCGAAAGGAGAGCTTCGCGGGCCTCTTCCGCGTTGACCTCGTCCAAAGCAGCGGCTTCGTCCGTCTCCTTTCCAACCCCCTTCTTTTCGGCGAGCAGGGCCTGTGCATTGGCCTGTTTCTGCTGGTCAATCTGACGGTCAAGTTCGGCATCAGATTCCAGCAGCAGATCTTCCAGATCGCGTTTCTGCGCGAACCGCTGCGTGCGGTATTCCTCAAACTGATCCCGCACTTCGTCCGGCACTTCGATGGTTTCAACCAGTTCCAGCCATTTTTCGAGTACCTCAAGCATCAGATCGCGGCGCTGCAATCGTTCGTACATGGCCAGCAGCCCTTCCCAGCCCCGCAGTTCCTTCGGTTCCAGCCGCACAGCCTGTCGGTAGGCACACACAGCCTGAACAGATCGCAGCTGTCTCAGCCGTGGACTGGCCGTCGGGCCTCCCACCAGCTGTTCAAGTTCAGACAACTGCTGATATGCATAGCCCAGTGAAAGCCAGGCACCCACATCATCCGGCGCATGGTCGTCATCCAGCGCCACGCCGAGCTGACGAATGCCAAGGGTGAGCAGGGCGATGGAATTGAGCGCCTTGGGAAGATTCTCAGGCTGGCTTTCGGCCAGTTCCAGGTAGTGCATGGCCTGTCGGCGAGCCGCCGTCATGTGCGGACGCGTGCGATAAATCCAGCGATCGTAGAAGCTTCGCGATGGTGTGAGACTGCGGAGCGTGAGCGGGGCAGGCTGAGCACTGCGGAAGGCCCGATCGACAAAGTTGGGCAGCTTTTCAGCGAGCAGCTCCGGGGAGGATTGAGGAGGAAACTTTTGCAGCACGGCCGCGGACGGTTCTATGCTGATCGGCAGAAATTCACCGCCGGCAACAAGCGTGTTGATCGACTGATAGTCCGGAATTCCCGGCGGAGCAAGCCGCACCATGATATGAGTAATCCGGTAGTCTTCGAGCAGCCTGCGGGCGGCAGCGAGCGATTTCTGCTGTTCCGCAATGATCCGGTCTTTCTCTTTCGGATCGGACGTTTTGGGGGCTTCCGGTGGGGGACGAAGGAGCGACTTGCGAACGTCGTCGTGATACTCAAAGATCGGATTTGCGGCCGAACTGAACGGAAGAACTCGGCTGTCCACAAAGCTCTGACGCCCGTTCCAGATGAGCAGATCACCCTGCTCCAGCCGCGTATGCAGCACACGAGCCTCCGGGTCAAGCGACTGAATCTGCGCAGACAGTGTGTCCACAGTCACCTGAGTTTCCGGATCGAAGCCAAATCCCAGCGGAGCGGCACCCGGCAGACGCGAAGTCACCACAGCGAACGCCATCACAGCCATCGCCAGAACCGTCGCGGCCCGGCCACCACGGGAAAAGAGCAATTCAGCGGACTCCACGGTGTACGTCATCGAGAATGTCCGGCGGTACCAGTCCTGAGCCGTCACACCGGCCGCAACAGCCGCAACAACGGCAGCCGCCGGGAGCTCGTGCAGGGCCAGCAGACACAGCAGCAGCATTCCCAGCACCACGAACAGGTAACCGGCCTCCCGGAGCGGCCGGCCGGAAATGATCACCGCAGGCAGTGAGAACAGCCGCAGCAGGCCACGGAAGAACGTCACGAAAACGGAACCCCGCACCGCCTCCGGTGACTCAGAACCAAGCGAAATACAGAGGATCACAAAAGCCAGCAGAAGCAGCGAAACGCCGGCAATATGCGTGTGATCGTACAACGCAATCGCGTCCGGGTTCACAATGGAGTAGAAGTCCAGACGATCATCCAGAACCGTCGCAGACCGCACAACCAGATCCTTCTGCTCACGCATCGCCGGGTATTCGCGGGTGTACAGCGAAAGAGGGGAAAAGATCGAGGCTGTCGGGAACGGATTCACCAGCAGCGCGGCAATCGACAGCCCGGCCGTTGCCAGCAGGGACGCCGGAAGACGCTCCAGAGAGGCTCCGGAACGAATCAGCCCCCGTCGCTGGACTCCCGTACCTGCCGCGTATGCCGCGATCACAAACGCACCCACCCATGCCCTCGGGTCAAAGTTGCACCAGATCGCCACCAGCAGCGGTAACTTCCAGTCCAGGCCCCGCGCTGTTCCCAGACGATGCTGAGTCAGCAGGCCCATTGTCAGAGTCATCCCGGCAATCGACACCAGCTCGTGCGCAGGGATATAGTCCTGAGAACAGGCCACGACGGCCAGAGCCACACAGATGGAACTGAACCAGGTGGGCAGACCGGGTATGGAGATCCGTGTGAGCAGCCATGTGGAGAGCACGGCAAAGAAGACTTTGAGGGCTGTCAGGCCGTATGGCCCGCCCACTGACCAGCACACAGATACCAGATGATCAAACAGCCAGCCCGCATTGGAAACGTTCTTTCCCTCCATCGTCAGCGAGAGCTGATCCGTTCGCGGGGGCAGGAATCCGGACTTCAGCATCGACTCGCCGGAGCGGATGAGCACCAGTGGTTTTGTGTCACTGATGCAGGTAAATGCCATCAGGGCCGCCAGGCAGACAACCGCCCAGCGAAGCATAAAGTCCCCCCGAATCGCCTCTTCTTCCACCAGCTCCGGCGTGAGCGGCTCATCTTCAGGCAGCTCGTCCTCGTAGTCCCTGCGGTCGGGATTGTCGAAATCGTCGGAAAACGCGGATTTTCTGACTGGAGTCCCGCTGGGGTCGGGAACCTGTCCGGGAACTTTCCGGGAATCATCATCGACAGAACCGTCACCGGAAGCTTCTGCTGCGCTGGCCATTAATTTCGGTCTCTTGAAAAAATACGATGTCCACGGGTGCCAGGGCGGAGTCGCTGCTGCGGACGCACGCTCCAGCCTGGTTGAATACGTCTGTCGATGCCTCGGCGTTGGGGGAAATTGACTCAGGTGCCAATCCTTGCGGCAGAAGTCCGGCCGCGACGCACTTTTGTCCCCAACGCCGCCATCTTCTGCGGAAGTCCGCCACAGCGTAACGGTCAGGAAAAGACAGCAGGCACCCGAAAGCCGTCATTCATCAGCAATTCGGCGGAAGTTACCGGATATAAATTGCACCCACCCCCGGTATTCGCATCGGCAGGCAGGTGCCATGCACCGGCGAGCCTCTGAGCCCAAATTACAACGGACTCCCAGTCCGTTCCTGCAGCCTGTCATTGACTCTGCAGTGCATGGCACCCTGCGACTGAAAATCGAGCCGCGACCGTGAGGGAGCCGGAGCCGCACTGTTCGTCGCAAACTGAATTGAGAATGGACTTTGCGTGGCAAGGTGCCATGCACCTCTGCGGTCAAATTCCGTCCAAAGGTGCCATGCACCTTTGCGGTGGAATTCGGTCCGGCGGAGCGGGTGGGAGTGCGCGTGGTTACCGCATGATTCGAGGTGAGCGTCGGGATCCTTTCGCGAGTCTCCGCAGATCGTCGGAAGGCCGGATTTCCGCTCCCTTTACCAATCCCTTTACCGTTACCGTCGCCTGGGCCGCAGAAACCGCAGCGCCAGCAGCAGTACCCCGAGTGCCGGCAGGGCGTACTTCAGGCGACTGGCGTACCAGGCGGCGACCGCAACAAGCAGGAGCCGACCGGGGGTGAGCACTGCCCATGCAGCGCGACGGCCTGTGGACGGAAAACACAGCCACAGAGCGCCAAACACAATTCCAATTCGCATCGCTGCCGCCGGCCAGACAGCGTCCGGAGTGGCAAAGATGAAGCCGGTAAGGGCCGTGATGGCACAAATCATCGTCACCAGCCCGACGCGGCGGCGCCGCTGGAGAAGGTCGTCTGCCGGAGCGACCGCTGTGTTCCCTGCCATGCGTCTTTCTCCCACAATTACACGTCCGCAGCCGGATCATCACGCCTGGAGAAGCGGGGTGGCCAGAGAACCAGCAGGAGCAGAATTCCAAGGAGCGGAGCGAGACCGACGATCGCCAGTCCTTCATCGAAGGATTTCGTTTCGTCCACAACCCTGCCAAAGACCTTTTGCAGCCAGGAAGAAACCAACCAGCCGAGGGCTCCCAGCAGCCCGCTGGTCTTGCCCATATGCTTCAGGCTGGCGTCCTGTGAAAGCGAGTAGTAGCAGGGGAACAGACCGAGCGATCCGGCGGCAACGATCAGCAGTACGGCGTAAAGCGGAACGCCCAGCGGGAGTTGTGAAGCGATGACAGTGGCGGCAGTCAGCACTCCGCAGGCGAGGTAGATGAGCACTCGTGAGGCGTGTGTGTTGAATCCCAGTCGCCCCAGCCAGAGTGCTCCGGCGCCGGCCGCCAGGCAGCCCACGTCGGCAGCGAAGTAATAGGCGGAATTAAAGAACAGCGCCTGCTGTTCAGGAGCACCCCGACCATCCTGCAGAAACAGCGGCAGCCAGGCGCGAATCAGCTGCCACGTGATATTCAGCGAGATGACAACTGGAACCAGAGCCCAGAAACGAACGTTGCAGAAACATTCTTCAAGCCAGTCAACCAGCCCCGACTCAGACGCGTCACCATTTTCACTGGCCGACACGCCGGCGGCCGGAAGATCGTCCGGACCAATGGAGACCATCCAGAGCACAAGCCAGACGGCGCCGAAAGAACCAATCACAAAAAATGGCAGTCGCCAGATCGCCGGGTCGGCGTTGCCGACCACCATGGCCTGAATGAGCAGTGGTGTGACGATGGCTCCGATCGCACCTCCACTCTGCAGCACACTGTTGCTCATCAGCCGACCACTTCCGTGCTGGATGATTCGCGTGGTGCGGAGCGCACAGGGCCAGTGTCCGGCCTCGAAGAAACCCAGCAGAATGCGGCAGTAGAGCAGTGAGCGGAAATCGTTGCAGAAACCCGTGAGTACTCCGGTGAGCGACCAGAGCAGGAGCACTGCAGGGTAGAGCCAGCGAACGGAGTAGCGATCTGCCAGCATGCCGAAAAACACCGATCCGGCCGCGAACGCCACACCAAAACCGAATTCCAGTTCCCCGTACTGCTCGTTGGAAAGACTGAACGCGTCCTTGATGCGCTGGGAAAGATTGGCGAGCGTCTGGCGATCCATGTAGTTGAGCATGGTCGCCAGGAGCAGCAGCAGGCTGACCCACCAACCCCAGGACGAGGATCTCCGGTGTGTGTGTCGGGAGGGGGTGCCGGAATTTTCAGGGGCACCGGACGGAGAACCTGACATGTGCAGTGACCCTTGACGGGAGATTCGCTAAAGAAGCGGCCGGGGAATTCAGCGAGCGCCTGCGGTGGCGAAGGCCTGACCCAGCTGCGCGGCCGTGGCCGAGTAGCTGCTTTGGAGGGCCTTACCGATATCCGGGTCCTTTCGCAGCTGACCGGTGAAGGCCTGAAACCGCTGCATCCCGCCCCGACTCATCAGAAACTTCACGAGCAGATAACCCACATCTGTGACTTCCTCGGGAGCGAACGTGCCATCGGCAAAAAGTCGTGCGGGATCGGTGATGGTTGCGAGTGCCTTGCCGGCTCGAGCGGGGATCGCTTTGATGTAGGGGGAATCGGATCCGAGTCCGGCTTCGGTGAGTCCGAAGCCTTGTTTGAGCCATTCCGGGAGCGGGGCGCCGTCGCGGGTGAGGTAGGTCTGGCTGATGAGTGAATTGAGCAGTTGCGGGGCGGAGAGGGAGGTGTCAGTTGGTGTGTCGCCGACATCATGCATGGCGACATAGGCGGTTTCGAAGTTGGCATTGATCACGGAATGTCCGGATACGGCCTTCGGAGTGCGGCGGTTGTTCATCAGTACGGTGTTGAATTCTTCGTAATCGAAACGCTCGCTGGTGATGAACAGAATCAGTCGACCGCGGAAGGGAGTGGCATTGCCGGGGAGTGGAAACTTGTCGCGCAGCTGTGCGAGGTGGGCTTCGGCGGATTCGCTGAGTTCTTTGAGGCGGGCTTCGTCGACTGAGCCGTGCAGGTGGAAGTTGGCGGTCGTCACGGTGACACCTGTGGAACGCGGCGAGACGCGTTTCCAGATGGCCTGGGCCTGTTCCACGCGGCGGGCCTGGAACTCGGCATCGGACATGGCGGCGAGCTTTGCGGCTTCGATTTCAGCATCCGTGGGGACGATGCTGCGGAGCGGGGCTTTGGGGTCGGGGCCGTCGAACTTCGCGCCTTCGCGGACCCAGGTTTCGAGGGCTTTTGCCTGGGACAGTTTGAGCTGGGCCTGGCCGGCCGGCATTTTGAGCGGTTCCTGGCGGAGCACCAGGTCGATGAGATAGCTTTCGTCAGGTTTTCCGGGAACGATGGTATTGCCGGTCGGACCTCCCTGCAGCAGCTCTTCGAAGGTGGTGAACTTGTAGTCTCCGCGGGGATTATTGCCGGAGTGACAGCCGACGCAGATGTTGACCATCCAGGGAGCGATGTCCTTTGTGAACGAAACGGTTTCTGAGCCGGTGGCCATGGCAACTTTGACGGGTGGCTTTTTGACTGTGAGTGAATCGCCGATCGGTGCGTCGGGGCTTTCGCCGTCGAACGAAGCACCCTGTTCGATCCAGCGGACAAACGTCATGATCTCCGGGTCCTTCAGCTTTGCGCCGCCGCGGGGCATCCGCTGCATTTCATCTGTGTGAATGAGTTTCACGGCCAGCATGCTGCGTTGTGGCACGCGGGGCACCACAACCTGGCCGCTGCGGCCCCCTTTGGCGATGGCGGCGTAGGTATCCAGCCGGAGACCACCGGAGGCCTGTCCTTCGTTGTGACACCGCAGACAGTTGGATTTGAGCAGCCCGGCGACTTCTTTTTCGAAGCTGACCGGGAGCGCGTAGCGGGCTTTTTCCAGAGTGGTGCGGAAGGTGTTCCACGTGCGATCCTTTTCGTCTTCAGGGATCGCCAGTTCTTTCACGCGGGCATCTGCTTTGGCGATGATTTCCTGGACTTTGTCGAGCTCTTTCTTTTTGAGCAGTGCGGGGACTTCCTTGAGTTCCTTTGTGAGTTCGCTGAGCTCTTTGCGGATTTCGGGAGGAATCGCCGGGACGGGAGCCGCGGACGCGAGGGCATGGGCAGGAACCAGACAGACCTGTACCAGGAACCCGGCCAGAAGGGAGCAGACAACTGAGCGAACCGGGTGGGAAAGACGCGACGAAACGCGGGAAACCATGGCACTGATGCTCCGACGGAGGCAGCGGGCGAAAAAGCTGGACACTCGGATAGAACAAACCGGATCTGCCGTTGTCAAGGGTCTTTCCCGAACTTCCGGCCAGGTTTTTTTTGCGGCCAAACATTTGGGGGTTTAACTTTGACGCGGCAGCAGAGTCGGTTTAGACTTCGGCTTCATCTCTACGCGCCCGCCCAGCCATCTATTCTTCGGAAAACCCTCCCGCATGGCTGTTTCCCGCCTCCCGCTGATTCTTGTTCAGTGCATCTCACGTCCGGCCCGCCTGGCCGTACTCCCCGCTTGCCTCTGGCTCCTGGCGGGTGCCCTGCTGCCACCCGCCAGCGCTCAGGATCCCGTCGTGGATCGGCTGGACGGACCTGCCCTGCGGCCAGGCCAGCCGGCCGCCGTGATGGTGGTCGGCAAACAACTTCAGGGCAGCATCGCCCTCTGGACCCCTGTGGGTACGCTGCGTCCCAAAGCCGGCGCAGATCTCAGTAAAGATCAGCCGGTTTCTTTCGAGGGCACCATTGCCGCTGAAGCAGTTCCCGGCATCTACCCTGTCCGGCTGGTGACCAGCCACGGCGTCTCTGAAGCCGCATGGACCGTCGTGGATGACCTCCCGTTTATCGCCATCTCCGCCGAAGCCGATAATCGCACAACCGGACAACCGCTCACCCTCCCCTGCTGCATCACCGGGTCCACGGCCGCTGTCGCCTCCCGCACCTTCAAGCTCAGCCTGGCGGCCGGTCAGGCGTTCACCGCCGAAGTCTTCGCCCGCCGCATCGGCTCAGATCTCGACCCAGTGCTCAGGCTCGCCGGCCCCGACGGCAAAGAACTCATCTGGAGCGATGATTTTCCCGGCCTCGAAGGTGACTGTCAGTTTCGCTTTGAAGCCCCCGCAGCCGGCGAATACACACTGGAACTCAGGGATGTGCGTTATTCCGGCGGGGCACGCCACTTCTTCCACCTGCGTCTGGCTCGCATGCCACTCACCGCCGCCGCCCTTCCACGAATCGCCAGCACCGGCAAGCCCGTGTCGATCACCGACACAACCGGTACAGTCATCGGTGAAGTCGCCCCACCCGCAACACCAGCCGAAGATCTGCTCCCGGTCAGCTTCCGCGCCGCAGACGCTGATGCCGCCAGCATCGCTGCAGTCGCCGTCACGGCCTCGCCCGTCCTCATCGAGTCCGAACCCAACTCCACTCGCGAGCAGGCCGGCGAAGTGCCTGCAGATGTCGGCGTCATCAGCGGTGTCTTTCAAACGCCCGCAGACGCAGACTGGTTCCGTATCAATGCGGCCGCCGCCGGCCCCCTGCTCATTCTTGCCCGCACACGGGACGTCGGCAGTCCCTGCGATCTCGTGCTGCAACTCTACAAAGAAGACGGAGGAAAGCTGGCCGAATCCGACGATGCCGGGCCGCGCGATGCTGAACTCTCCGTCCAGCTGCCCGCGGCCGGCAATTACTTCCTGAAAGTCAGCGAACTCGCAGGTCGCGGCGGCCCGGAATGGTGCTACGCGCTCAACGTCTTCCAGACCAAACCGGCAGTCATCGCGACAGCCCCCGCTGATCGGCTCAATATCCCACGCGGCGGCAGCGCCTCGCTGCCACTCACTCTCCGCCGCTTCCAAACCAGCACCCCCTTGCTGGTCGAACCCGCCGCTCTCCCCGCAACGCTCCGCATGGAACCCTTCACCGTGCATGCAAAGCAGGCCGTTGTGCCCGTCACACTGACCGCCGTCGACCCGGCTGCAGCCCCTTCCGACGCCGACTGGGGACCGATCCTTCTTAAAATCTCTGCCCCCGACGGCTCAGTCCCGCCCGCCCTCCTGCAACTCAATCCACCGCCCCCCAAGAAACAGGACGCTGAACTTTTTCGCAGTCGCCGCTCCCGCTCAGATCTGTTTGCAGCTGTCACACCGGTCGCCGAATTTTCACTCGCCCCTGACCCCGTTTCCATCGCGGTCACTCAGGGCGCAGCCGCCACCGTTACCATCCGCTCCGTCCGTGCCGCAGACTGGACCGTGCCCATCGAAATCGCCCTCGCCACGCCCGCCGACCAGCTTCCTCCCGGCCTCACCGTGACAGGCGGGTCCATGGCGGCAGGTGAATTGGCCGTCACCATCACCGCCGCTGCTGATGCCGCTGTCGGCCCCTGCACGCTCTTCCTTCAGGGCAAATCCAAAAAAGATAAAGCTGAACCGGTGCGGCCGGTTCCACCCATTCGTGTGGATGTGCTCGCCAAGTAAATTTCCGATCCGTTTTCTCCGGATGATTTTTTCAAAGGTGTTGCCATGAACTTCCGTGCTTTCCTGCTGTGCGTCGCTGCCTGGAAACTGGCCGCGGGCGGCGTTCTGGCCGACCTGCCCGTCAATGCCCTTCAGGTTCTCCCTGCCGATGTGCAGCTCCAGGGTGCCCGAGCCGTGCAGCAGCTGGTGGTCACCGCCAACGCTGACACCCCGGCTGTTCACGATGTCACTGCCACCGCTCAGTACCAGTCTGATAATCCGGCTGTCGCCGCAGTGGTCAACGGAGTGATCAGGGCAGCGGGAAACGGTGAAACGCTCGTGCACGCTTCAGCCGGCGGACAAAAGGTTTCCGTCAGGGTCACCGTTTCCGGCTTCGAGACACCCGTGCCAGTGGCCTTCCACACCGAAGTGCTCGCTGCACTCACCAAATCCGGCTGCAACATGGGCGCCTGCCACGGTTCTCCATCCGGCAAAGGCGGATTTCGCCTGTCGCTTCGCGGTTACGACCCGCCGCTCGACCTCGTGACGCTCCGCGGTGAATACTTCAACCGCCGTTCCAATGTGCTCAACCCCGACGACAGCCTGCTCCTGCAAAAGCCACTCATGGAAGTCGCCCACGGTGGCGGACGTCGCCTGGGCTACAACGATCCCTGCCATGAAGTGCTCCGCCAGTGGATTGCAGAAGGCATGCAGGTCCAGGCCGCAGACGCTCCGCAACTGGTGCAGATCGAAGTCTTTCCCAAACCCCGCGTGCTCCGCGACGGAGCAGATCAGCAGCAGCTGTTCGTGAACGGACACTTCAGCGATGGCTCCATTCGCGACATCACCGCACTCACCGCCTTCGATACGTCCGACGAAAGCATCGCCCGCATCACGCCCACCGGCGTGGTCACCCGCGAAGGTCGCGGCGAAGCCACAATCCTCGCCCGCTACCTCGAAAAAATGTCCACCACTCAAATTACATTCCTGACCGAACGTCCTGACTTTCAGTGGCCTGCTCCTCCGGAAGACACCCGCATCGATCAGCTCGTATTCGCCAAACTCCGCCAACTGCAGATCCAGCCCTCCGAACTCTGCAGCGATTCCGACTTCCTCCGCCGCGCAACGCTCGATCTCACCGGACGCCTCCCCACACTCGAAGAAACTCAGCAGTTCCAGGCCGACAACAGCCCCGGCAAACGTGCCGCGGTGGTTGATCGCCTGCTCCTGAGCGATGATCATGCCCGCTTCTGGTCCCTCAAATGGTCCGACCTGCTCCGCGTCAACAGCAAACGACTCACCCGTTCCGGCGTACACAAATTCCGCCGCTGGCTGTTTGAAATTGTCAAAAACGACGTACCGCTCAATCAATTCACCCAGGAACTGCTCACGGCCACAGGTTCCACTCAGCAACACCCTGCCGCCGCTTACTGGAAAGCCAGTCGCGACGAAATTGATGCCACCGAAACCACCGCACAACTCTTCCTCGGCATCCGCATTCAGTGCGCCAAATGCCACAATCACCCGTTCGAAAAATGGACCCAGGATGACTACTACGGCACGGCAGCTGCCTTCAACCGTGTGGGTCGCAAGGAAACCGGATTGCCCGATGACGAAATGATCTTCGTCAAATCCGGCGGCGAAGTCACCCAGCCACGCACCGGTCGCACCATGAAGGTCCGCCTTCTGCTCTCAGGTGACGTCGATGTTCCCGCCGATCAGGACCGCCGCGTCGTGTTCGCTGACTGGCTCACCAGCAACAGCAACCCCTTCTTCGCCCGGTCACTGGCCAACCGCATCTGGGGTCACGTGGTCGGCAAAGGAATCGTTGATCCGGTCGATGACTTCCGGGACTCCAACCCCGCTTCCAACCCGGAACTTCTCGATTACCTCGCCTCCGAACTCGTTTCCAGCGGCTTCAGCGGTCGACATCTCATTCGCACCATCATGAACAGCCGCGTATACCAGCTCAGCTCCCAGCGCAACAAGTACAACGCCGACGACGAAACTTACTTCAGCCACGCTTCCACCCGCATGCTCACCGCCGAACAGCTGCTGGATGCGATTTGTGCCGTCACCGGTCTGCCCGAAGAATTCCCCGGCATGCCCGCCGGTACAAAAGCCATCGACCTCGTGGACCCTCCGGAAGGGCACAAGTTCCTGCAGGTGTTCGGACAGCCTCAGCGCGAACTCCCCTGCGAATGCGAACGCTCCACCGACAGCAACCTCTCTCAGGCCCTCCAACTGATCAATGGCCCTACTGTGCACAACAAACTTCGTGCCGACACAGGTAACATTCATCGCTGGATCGCTGCAGGCAAAGCCGACGCAGAGATCGTCAATCTGCTCTATTCCCTCGCCCTCAGTCGTCCCGCAACACCCCAGGAAATCGAAATTGCTGCAACCCATGTCAAGGCGTCAGAAGACCGCACTCGGGCTCTCGAAGACGTCGCCTGGGCTGTGATTAACAGCAAGGAATTCCTCTTCC
>CAZLOQ010000059.1:24165-26460 GCA_964561125.1 uncultured Chitinophaga sp.
AGCGCGCCGCCGCCGCCGCCGTGCTCGCCGGCACACCGCCCGAGGAGCGCCGCGCCGCCGTCGAGGACCTGCTGTGGTCGCTCCTCACCAGCCGCGAATTCCTCTTCCAGCACTGACACACACGCTCAGCAGCAGCAGAACTCAAAACAGCCCGCCCGGAATGACTTCCCGGCGGGCTGTTGTGTTTCTGTCCGGTCGACTGGTGCCCGGGGTCAGGCAGCCTGCTCCAGACCTTCATCCACCGATTCTTCCTCGTCTTCATAAACAAGGTAGTAGATGCTGCTCGCAGCCTCTTCCAGATAGTGCTTCACGTTCTCACTCTGCGCGCCCTCGATCAGGCGATCCAGAGCTTCAACAATACGATCCACTTCCTCGCTGCGGATCTCCTCGTAGTCGTCCGCCTCGTCCATCTGCAGATGCTGTGACATCCTCTGTCTCCTTCAACTCGTCTTGTGAACACGCAGCGCAGCCATGCCTGAGCGGACTGCGCCGTCCAGTCGGTTTCCGGCGGATAAATCGGCCGCATCGGCTGGTCGCCGAAATTCAATCCGCTGGAATTCAGCCGGTTCGTGCGGTTTCCGCTGACCGGTCCTCCCAGCTTCTCTGGATCGCCACACTTTGAGCGATGAGATGCAATCCTGCCGGAGATCAGTAGCATCCGCCGCCCCTCATTCACTGACTTGCGCGGCCCGCGATTTCCGCTGTTGATCTGCCGTCAGTGAAAATATCCGGGACCGCAGCCGCAGTTCCTTTTCCGAAAATCGGAATTCAGAAACGGCAGAATCGGCCGATCCTGTTCCAGTCAGGTTGCCCGCCATGTTTTTGCGGGAAGCCTGATGTACACCTTGCCTTACACAAATCTTTGTTGACACAGGTACGTTCAAATGTCGGCCAGTCTGTACGCAGTTCATCACCAGGATGGTGTGTCGTCGATCGATCGTGGTGGCAAGTCAGTCGCCACACTGTCATGGATTCAAAGGGCTCGGAACTGGCTTCAAAGCAAACCTCACAACCGGATTCAGCCCCAGCGTTACCCGGTAAAGCCATCCCGCAGTCGGCGTCGGACACGTATCGAGGCCCTCGAAGAACGGGTGCTGTTGTCCGGCGACGTGGTTGTGGGCTTTGGTGACGTCTTCGGTGTGCGTGATTCGATCGATGCGCAGCAGGTCGGCAACTACACGCAGGAAGACGGGGGAACGCTGGAGATCGAGATCAACTCAACCTCCAGCTTTGACCAGGTTCAGATCACCGGTCAAGCCACTCTGGGCGGGCGTCTGCGGGTTCTGGTAGACCCGACCTGGCAGCCTGCTGAAGGCGACACGTTTGCGGTGCTGTCTCTTTCACAGCCGGCAGACGGCAACTTCAGCGACTGGGAAGGCCTCCAGCTTTCAAATCAGTACCGACTGGTTCCAGTGCTTGGCCCGAACTCATTGCAGCTGGTGGTTTCTCAAACCAGCAGTGAAATCGCGTTCCGGACAGGTTCGGCAACTTCAGCCAATCAGATTGCGACGGCCATCGGCGGGGGATCCGGCAGCGTGACGCTGACGGATGTGGAATTGTCTCTGTCCGCCTTCATTCATGTGCGTGGCAATTTCACGGTGGAAAAACACGCCACAGAACGAGTCACTCTGGCGACAGGACTCCCGCAGAATCTGGGTGAGGCCACAGCCGCCGAACCGGTCCGCGACTATCTTGAACAGGTGATTCAGGCGGCTTCTGCGAATGACCCCACCATTGAAGTCTCAGACAACCTCGCAGTGATCACCAACTGGCCTGTCTCCATGCTCACCTTCGGGCTGGCAAATGCAGAAGTGTTCGTCGGCTACGGTTTGCCGGAGCTCTCCGATCCGAACTGGGCCGCGGCGGACGATCTGTTCGGGTTTGCCTTTCACAACGTCGAGTTCGGATTCTCGTGGGCCTGGACAGCAAATCCTTCGCTGCTGATTCCATCCGCCTTCAATCCACTGCAAAGCTTCTTCGGGGCCACCATGTCGGCTCAGAATGCCGAACTGCTCGGCGGAGGCGACATCCTGCAGTTCTCAGGCACGGGCTTCGAACTGCAGTGGAACGACAACTTTGGTCGCTGGCCACTGGGCATGGGCCCGGCGGTGATCGACTGGGCAGGCAGCTATCCCGCAACAAGCCCGGCAGGTGGCCCTGGAAAAGCCATCCCGACAGGCCGAAACGATGCAGATGGAAACCCGGAATTTATTCGTATCGCGCACGATGGCAATCAGCGCCAGGCGCTGGGTGTCCAGCACGCCAGCGTATCGATTGCGGATTTCATTCATCTGG
>CAZLOQ010000059.1:26560-30303 GCA_964561125.1 uncultured Chitinophaga sp.
TCGAAGGTGTCAGTTTCGGCTATGCCGCGATGGATTCCACCACACCCAAGCCGCTCCGCGTGCTGGCCGGCAATGCGCTGGACCGTTTCTACGCGGCCACGCTGACAGCCGAAGCGGCGGGCTTTGTCGGCGGCGGTGACTGGTTTGAACTGTCAGCGACCGGCTTCGAACTGCAGTGGAACGACAACTTCGGTCGCTGGCCGCTGGGTATGGGGCCTGCTGTCGTGGACTGGGCTGTGACATTCCCGGCCGTCGATTCAGATCTGGACGGGACGATGGAACCCGTTGGCAAGCCGATTCGCACCGGCGCGAAGGACAGCAGTGGTGCGGACATCCTTGTGTACATGGGCCACGACGGCAATCAGCGTCAGGCGCTGGGTGTCCAGCACGCCAGCGTATCGATTGCGGATTTCATTCATCTGGACGGCAGCTTTTACTTCGAAAAGGGGCCGCAGCAGAAGATCACGATTGCGACCGGTCTGCCGCAGAATCTTGGCGAATCCACGCTCATCTCGGCGATTCAGCCGTTCATCAATGCGGTGGCCGGTGCCGGTCTGGGAATTGAATTCCCCAGCGTCGACGACGACGGAAACCCGATCCCGGAATTCAGCCGCATCACAGGCTGGGACGTGGCCACCACGTATCTGGGCGGCCATGACCTGGACGTGTTCGTCGGCTACGGCAGTCCGGACTTCACGAAAACGAACTGGCTGAATGACGACGATCTGTACGGGTTTGGCTTCGAAGGTGTCAGTTTCGGCTATGCCGCGATGGATTCCACCACACCCAAGCCGCTGCGCCTGCTGGCTGGCAATGCACTGGACCGGTTTTATGCGGCTACCTTGACAGCGGAGGCGGCAGCTTTTGTCGGTGGCGGCGATATTCTTGACCTCGAGGCAAGCGGTTTTCAGTTGCAGTGGAATGATAATCCTGAAAGTTGGCCGCTGGAGATGGGCCCGGCAGTTGTCGATTGGGTTGTGACTTTCCCAGCCCAGGATTCTGATCTTGATGGTGTGCTTGAACCTGTTGGCAAGCCGATTCGCACCGGCGCGAAAGACAGCAGCGGCAGGGATATTCTTGTCTACATGGGCCACGACGGTAACCAACGTCTCGGTCTGGGTGCGGAACACCTGAGTTTAACTATCCTTGATTTTATCCACGTGGATGGCAGCTTTTACTTTGAGAAAGGTCCTCAGCAGAAAGTCAATATCTCCACAAACATTGCTGCAAATCTGGCGGCTTCCGCTGATTGGCTGCAGCCATTTGTGAACGCCGTTGCGGAGGCGGGCCTCGGAATTCAGGTGTCCGAGGACTTTCAGACAATCACGGGTTGGGACGTCGCCGTAACCTATTTTGGCGTTTCCGGCGCGAACGTGTTTGTCGGCTACGGGGCCCCGGATTTTTCAGAGCCTGACTGGGCAACTGACGATGACCTTTTGGGGATTGCGTTTGAGGGAGTCGACTTCGGTTTTGCGCAGATGAAGTCAACCACCCCGAAGCCTCTGCGTTCCTTTGCCGCCGGCGCGCTGGATTCGTTTCTGTCCGCTCGCTTGACTGTGGAAACGGGAGTTCTGACGGGCTTCGGCGACTGGCTCGAATTTGAAGGCCACGGATTCGAGCTGGAATACAACGGGAACAGTCGTCGCTGGCCGGTCATTGGCGGAACGCCGGTCATTGACTGGCAGTCCAGTTTTCCGGCCGTTGACCGCGACCAGGACGGTGTCCTCGAACCTGCGGGTGCTCCGGTCAGAACCGGTGCAAAGGATGAAGACGGCGATGATGAATATATTTATCTCGGACTGGATGGTGAGGAGCGACTGCGTGTTTCCATTGAGCAGGCGGAGGCATCGCTTGCAGGATTTGTGCATGCTCAGGGCAGTTTCTTCTTCGAATACGGACCGCGGATGCAGCTGGAAATTGCAACCGGATTTCCGGCCGATCTGGGTTCGGCCTTCGACGATCTGGGGCTGCGGGATATTTTTGACGACATTGCCAGCACGGCTGGTGTTGAAGTCGGGCCGGGCTTTGCCTGGATTCGCGGCTGGGAAGTCACCAGCATGCTGTTTGGTGCAAGGGACGTGAAGGCATTCGTCGGGCTGGGTGATCCGGACTTTTCGGATCCGGAATGGACGGAAGACAGCGATTTATTCGGCTTTGCCATCGATGGTCTGGACCTTGGTGCTGCAGTGATGCGGTCCACATTTCCTGTACCGGTCCCCGGCCTGCGGAATTTCCTTGGACTGAACGCACACATCGACCAGGCCGCATTCCTTGGTGGCGGCAACTTTTTCGATATTTCTGCAACAAATCTCGACATTCATCTGAACTTTAACCCGGAGTCGTGGCCGGGTGGCCTTGGACGCGCGGTAATCAACTGGCAATCCGTCACCAGTGAAGATGGATACGACGCAGCCGGCTTTCAGATTCCCACTGGGGCAGTCAATCCGGATGGCACGGAAGATCTGATTACCATTGATCTCGACGGCCAGTTCCGCATCGGTCTGTTCGTTGAAACGGTTGAGATGCAGATGCTGGGCTTTGTGCACCTGCATGGTGGAATGGCCTTCGAACTTGGGCCCCGGTACATGGTTGATCTGCACACAGGCGACTTCGCGCTTGCCGGAGTTCCTGAGGTGATCCGGCACGAAGTTGACACGATGACCATCGGTATCTCCGACGTTCATGCGTTCGTCGGGCTTGGCGGGCCTTACTGGGAGGACGAAGACGGAGACGGGGAGATCGACGGGCACAGCAGTGGTGCAGTCGGACTTGCGATCGAAAACCTGGATGCGGGTCTGGTCCTGATGCGCCCGACCGCACTGAACCTGCTGCCTTCACCACTGAATCAGTACGTTCCCCGGTACTTTGCCCTGAGTGCCAGCACAGATCAGGTCAGCCTCGTCGGCATGGACGATGTTATTACGCTTGAAGGGCAGGGAATTTCGATTGATGTCAACAGCAGCACCCTCACCACGCCGCTCGGATTCCTGGGCATCAATCCATACGTGAACTTTGCAACCAGCTTTGAGTCCGCAGAGGGCGCGGGAGACGGCCAGTTTGAGATTCCCACGGGTCGCGAGCCCGTGATTGTGAACTTTGCTTCAGAATTGATTCGGGCGGTTGTGGAGTACGCTGAACTGGACATTGCCGGGGTCGTGCAGCTGGTCGCCAGTGCCGCCTTTGTCAAAGGCCCCACAGAGAATGTGGTCCTCACCGACGGATCCGAAGAAACCGTCGCAACCATGTCTGTCGGAATCGCCAATGCTCGCGGGTTCCAGGGAATCAACGGCCCCTACTGGAGAGATTCAAATAACAATGGCCGCATCGAAGACACCGACAGCCCCGACACCGACGCCATCGGGCTTGTGCTGGATGACTTTGATGCAGGATTGCTCTTTATGCGATCCACGGATCTTGTGAGCAACCCCGCTGCATTTCTGGCCTTTAAAGCTTCAATTGACAGCATTTTCTTCAATGGTATTGATGGTATTACGGCGGAAACCAATGACCTTGCTCTCGAACTGAATCTCGGCGCCAGCCTCGATTCCGGCCTTGCTGTGGTTGACTTCACCGAATCGTTTGACGACGGCTACTATGACATCACAACCGGCAGCGATCCCGTTCGCATTGACTTCGACGACTTCCTGATCCGTGCTGCCGGCGAATTTCAGTTCTCGCTGTTCGATATGGTCAGAATGGATGGTGCGTTTGAATTCAAGCTCACTTCCCAGCAGCTCTTGATC
>CAZLOQ010000060.1:0-30297 GCA_964561125.1 uncultured Chitinophaga sp.
GGGGGAGGAAGTGGGCAGTTGGCGGTCCGAAGTGAACGGAACTTCGAACCTGGCGATGTCCAGCTAAGCAGCTCAGAAAAACTTGACAGCTGCTTCCTGGAACTCCGCTGCTCTGCACGCTAGACTTCAAGGTATCTGCCGAGATCCCTGATTACCCCGGGCTTCGGCCACTCTCGTAAACTACACAGGAACTGACCAGCATGGGCACTGATGCGTCCGCCGCCCTCAAAGCGCTGCACACCCTTCTGCAGCAGCTCGCCCGGGCCGAAGCCGGACTGTCTGACGGACCTCGCAGCATCGCTCTTGCCGAAAAACAGATCGCTCAGACTGAACAGCAGATCGAGCAGCAAAAGCAGGCGATTCGGGACGCCCGGAAGTCAGCCGACGAGTACAATCTGAAGCTGAAGTCCAAAGAAGCTGATGTGCTCAAACTTCAGGGACAGCTCAACACCGCCTCCTCCAACAAAGAATACGATATCATCAAGGGACAGATCAGCGCTGCCACTGTCAGCCGGGGTGAAATCGAAGAACAGGGTCTGATGGCCCTGGAAGCCGTCGATGCGGCGAACGCAACTTTGCGGGGGCTGGAGACCGACCTGCAGGCTCGGCGCAAGGCCCTGCAGACTGTGCGCACGGAATTCGATTCCAGTAAGCCGGTGCTGGAGACAGAAATCCAGCAGCTGCAGCAGCAGATCGCTGTCGCGGAGGAAATCATACCGGCGTCGGACCGTGCCAACTGGAAGCGTCTCCGCGCCGCCCACGGTGCTGGCTGCCTGGCTGTGGTTGAAGATGAATTCTGCACGGCCTGTGACTCAAAGGCAATTGCTCAGGATCTGGTTCGTATTCGCACCGGGGCCATCGTCTTCTGTCGCGACTGCGGACGTGTGCTTTACCTCGACCGCTGAACTCGCACTTCACGCATCCGACGTACCCTTATGCATTCAGACGCCCCCCTGGAACCTGCTGCAGACGATTTGCCGCCCGCCATGGTTCCTGCTTCCGTGGGTGATTGCGGCGGCCTGTCAGTCGAGTACGGCGGGGAGACGCTGGTTCTGCTGCCTGAGCACGCAGTCTGGTGGCCTGCTCAGCAAACGCTCTTCATCGCCGATGTTCATTTCGGCAAGGAAGCCACCTTTCGTGCTGCGGCGATCCCGATTCCCGACCAGACCACAGAACTTCTGCAGCGGCTGACGCGGTTGATCTCTGCCACCCGGGCCGTGCGACTCATCGTTCTGGGCGACCTGATTCACGCTCGTCGCGGCCGCTGTGCGACCACGTTCCGGCAGATTGCGGAATGGCGAGAGGCCAATCGGAATGTATTGGACATGGTGCTTGTCCGCGGCAATCACGATCTGGCTGCCGGCGATCCTCCGCTGGATTGGCAGCTCCGCTGTGTTGCGGATCCCGGGGTTCTGGGACCGTTTGCGCTCAACCACATTCCGCCTGCAACGGAAACTCCTGCGGCAGCCCCGACACTGGCCGGGCACCTGCATCCGGTGGTGCGTCTGAGCGGTCCGGCGCGGGACTCACTGCGACTTCCCTGCTTCCTGCTTCGTCCCCACGTGCTTGTGCTCCCGGCGTTCAGTCACTTTGTGGACGGGAAGGTGTTGCCGATCGAGCCGGGTGATCGGGTTTTTGCTGTGGCTGATCAGCGGGTGCTGGAAGTTCCAGTGCGTCCCCTTCCCCGAACCCGTCGCCGGGTGCGAGTTCGTCGTTAGAGCAGCAAAGTCAGCTTTCGCGTAATTCCTGCTGCAGCGGCCCGGTGAGCAGTTGTTCCATGCGTTCCAGAATAGCTGCAGCCCGGGCACCGTCCATGATGCGGTGATCATACGCCAGCGTGACTCGACAGCGTCCCTGTTCATCGAGTGGTCCGTAGGTGAAACAGCCTGTGTGCACTGAGGGTGGCAGCTGAATTTCCGCGCCGCGGCCGGCGAGAGTGGAGAGGAAGCAGGTGCCGACGCGGCGGGCTCTTCCGCGGGCACTCACATTCAGGTTCCACCACCAGACGGCGCGGCGGATCATCAGCGGCAGGGCGGCCAGTTGCAGAGCTTTGCGGAATTTCCGCCGTGGATCTTCCCGCTGGAAGAGGTCAATCTGGTGCTGGATGTGTGCGAGGGAGTGTTGGTCAGGCTGTGGAATGCGTCCCCAGAACAGCCATGGTTCGCCGTCAATTTCCCGCTGGACGGTGAGCACAGCGACGGTATGCGGATGCTGATAGAGGTGTGCCCATGGCCAGCGAAACCATGTTTGGCGAAGTTCGGGGAATTCGGTTGCTGCGAGCCCGACAGCTTTGAGAAAGAGGGCGGGCCAGGAAATGCGTTGGGGGGCGGCGAGGCGCGAGGAGGCGGTTTCAGCGAGCGACATGCGACGATCGTGGGCGCACAGCGGCACAGTCCTGTGGAACCAGAGGAGGTCCCAGGTAAGTCGTCTGCTGGGGGGGACACGAAAGCGTCTCCCGTCTCGATTGCTGCTCATTTGCCGATCGCACTCCGGAGCTCGCGGAACATCTGTGGGCGGGATTCCAGCCTGAATAAAAAAAAAGGTCAATCGCGGACCTGAACTCTCGCGTTTTCCCTGGCTGCCTGCTGGAATGCCGAGTTGCTTCGTCGATGGTTTACCCGGCGAACATCTGCAGTGGGTCACTGCGGACGGCAGAATTCGCCTGTGGCTGTCGAGGGTTCTGCTGGCGCTGGCAATTCCTGCAGAACCACCTGAATTCTCCTGCAGAAACCGGGGAGGTGCGTCTTGTTCGGGCGATTCAGAGATGTTACCCCTGCGGCTTCAGAAACGCATTCCCGGACTGTCGCGGCTGAAATGTCGCGATCCGGCCGGGGGATTGCCTGTCTGGTGCTGTTCGTTATTCCTGGGGTGTTTGTGACAGCCTGTGTGCTGAATCCGGACCCGGCAGGCATGGGCACTCATCAGCAGCTGGGGCTTCCGCCCTGTGCGTTTCTGAGAGTGACTGGCATGGTCTGCCCGCAGTGCGGACTGACCACGAGTTTTGCGTTGCTGGTGCGAGGCAGGACGGGCGAGGCGCTGCGAGCCAACCCGGCCGGTCCCGCTCTGGCGCTGATGTTGCTGACAACCTGGCCCTGGCTGCTCGTTTCGGTGATTTTCCGCAGATGGACGGTGTTTTCTGATCCGAGCGGAGTGTTGCTGAAGCTGGTGCTGGGCTGGTTCCTGCTGACGCTGATTCAGTGGGTACCGCGAATTCTGTGACCGGGAAAACAAACGTTTCAACGGAGTGAAGCGCAGTGCTGCAGGATCCCAATCATCAACACACTGTGAAATCGCACTGTCGGCTGCCGCTCCTGCGGACCCTGCTGATCTGGCTTCTGGCGCTCTCCGCTGCCACGTCACTCCCCGGTTGTTCGCTGGGGGTGATGATGGGGAAGATGTTGTTCGGCGATCCGAGGCTGAAGTGTCAGTTTCGGGCGGCTACGGGTGTGGATCTGACGAAGGGTGAGAAAACAATTCTGCTCGCCTGTTCTGCTCCGCACAGTGTGCTGGCCCGTGCTCCATCGATCCAGATTGACATTGTCGACCGGATGTCGCGGACACTGGATGTTCGCGGGGTCCGGGTGGTCTCTGCCGATGATGTCGCCGCGTGGTTTGATGACCATGGCGAATGGGGCGACTTTACTGAGCTGGCGGAACGCTTTAAGGCGGATTACGTGATGAATATCAGCATCGATGAATTCAGCGTCGATGTCCCGGACAGCAAAAATCTGCAGCAGGGCAAGGTCGCCGGCAAGGTACAGGTGCTGGACTGCAGTGGTGGTGATCCGGTTACAGCATTTGACCGCAACTTCAGCCTGCGGTTCCCGGAGTATCCGGTGCCGAAGGAAAATCGTTCAGAACAGTTATTCACCGAGAGCTTTCTGGACCGGACTTCGCTGACGCTGGCGCAGTTTCTTTATGATCATCGTGCGAGTGAGACGGTTCACTGATTCTGCAGGTCTGCAGGCCTGCTGCAGTCGCAGTCCCGAGCTTCTTAATTTTCCGTTTTGGAATATCCAATGACTTCAGCTGAAACCGCTGCGGGCTTTCGCAGAACATCTTCGACAGCATCCCGTCGACTGCTTCAGGTTCTCTGTTCCGTCGCGCTGCTGCTGGCAATTCCGGGCTGCAATTACTTCATCGCACTCGGCTATCTGATTGGCGGGCCGCCTCAGGAAGAACCATTGTTTGAGAAGGAAACGAAGAAGTCCATGACAGACAGGGACATTCGGGTGGCCGTTGTCTGTTATGCCTCAGATGAACTGAAGTACCGCTTTGACAACATTGATCACATCATTGCCAGCCGGGTCACCAATCAGATGGCCGGGAAAAAGATCGAGATGGTGCCGTATGATGAAATCCGGGCATGGCTGAACGAGAATCCGGACTGGGATACGGCGGAGGATGTGGGAGCGGAGTTCGATGTGACGTACGTGGTGTACATCGATGTCAGCGACTTCTCACTTTATGAACGTGACAGCAATTCACTGTTTCGCGGCCGATGTGATGCCATTGTGAGTGTCTACGAGATGGAGACGGGCGGTGAAGGTCGGCGGATCTTTTCCCGTGATGTCAACAGCGTGTATCCCACTCAGGTCCCGCGTTCGGCAACGGACGTCAGCCACGACACCTTCCGGATGGAATACATCTGGAAGCTGAGCGATGATATCGGGCGTTTGTTCTATCCGTGGCACCTGGCTGACCAGTTTGATCACACGGCCTGACTTCCGTCGGAGTCACTGACTGCTGCCGTTCTGAAGATTTTTGAACAGTCGAGTCACGGCAGCGGAAATTCGATCCTCCATGTCACCCTGCCAGCGGAAAGCCGGACGACCGTATTCGTACAGGCTGCTTCCGCCTTCATATCCGCCTTCTTCCCACACACGTCGACTGGGAATGTAGGCCAGCATATCATCAGCATAGCCCATGACCCAGGTTCCGCTGCCGTATTCCGACTTGAATCGCAGGGCATAATCGACAACGGTTTCGGCCCCGAGTCCGATCCAGCGCATTTCCTTTCCCAGGGTCCAGACGTGCACGGGATAAGGTGACGCTGTCTCAAATTTTTCACCGGATTCCAGCTTTGCCAGCATGCGTGTGGCCCAGCGGGCTTTGAGCGAGTTGCTGTCCTTGAGCAGTGCACGCAGGTCATCACCGGAGACGACCTGCAGATAGGGGAGTTCGATGAGTTCGAAGGCGGTCTGCAGCCGGGGGCTGACGCTTTGCAGCGGGCCGGTGAGTGCAGTGGAGACGGCGTCAGCCAGCATGCGTCCGTACTTCCTGCAGAGTTCCACTTCGCGTCGCGGGAGTGGGTTCTGATCGCCGCCGCAGGTGTTCACGAACATTGCGGCAGCTCCGGGATGCCGCTGTTCCAGCAGCTCCTGTGCAAATCCGGGATAGTCACCACACGAGGTCATGAAGCTGAGCGTTGTCGGGTGACAGGCATAGCCGAAGAGGATCGCTCTGACACGGCCATCGGGTGCGGTCACCTGCAGGACAGGCACACTGTGATCCACGGGTCCTGCCAGCGGGATTCCCTTTGCCAGCAGCTCAGGCACATCAGCTTCGCGATTGTTGCGACGATTCACGGCGAACCTGGCTTGACCCTCACCCTGTTCAAGCATTGCGGGGGAAAGATCTGCGAGTGCTGCAGCGACCAGGTCCACGGTACGGACCACCATGGCGTCCGTGTATTCAGCGACAAGGCGTTCCTGTTCGGCATCCACAGGGTAGTAGTCAATCAGGTCGTCTCCCAGCCGGGGACCGCAGTGGTTGTGGGAGAAGGTGAACATGATCTGTCGGCGTTCGAGTCCGAACTTCTGCTGCACTTCTGCGAACACGCGATTACTCATGGACCGCGGCACACCCTGGAAGTCACTGGTGATGAGCACGGCCCGCTGCCCATCGGGTGCTTCGAGTGCGAGCGCTTTCATCCAGAGTTCGTGCAGCTTGCCGTCGGGGGCGCGCCGGGTTCCATAGCCGGCCAGCCAGACGGGAGTCTGCGGCGTAATCACAGCCCGGGAGACGCCGGCCTTCCATGTACCTTCCGGCCGTTGGCTGCCGCCTTCCGGCCCGGTCGGATGAAGTGCTGGGCCACCGAATGTTTTCGACGCTGCAGCGAACGCCATTGTCGCCAGTATCTGTCGTCGGCCTGTCCGATTGACCATCTTCACCATCGCAGTCTCTCCGTCTGGTCTGATGCAATTTCCGGATTTCCTGCGTAGACTCTGCGATTCTCACGATTCTGACAAGTAACTGCCCGTGTTTTGCGGGTTGGTCGTCCGACGGGTCTTCAGGGTCGCCAGAGTCCTTTGGAACTGAACTATGCCCCACTGCTCTGTGCTCCCGCTGCCAGACCATCAGCTGGCCTTCCTGATTGACCAGCGTGAAGTGCTCCGCTGGCATTCCGGTCTGTCATATCCGCGACCATTTTTCTTTCCGGTGATCGGTCCTTCCGGCACATCGCTCACACGCATGGGACACCCCGGGGCTCCTGATCATGATCATCATCAGTCCGTCTGGTTTGCCCACAACAAAGTGCTGGGAATCGATTTCTGGGGCAACGCTTCAGGAGCCACGATTCATCAGCTGCAGTGGTTCGCGTATGAGGACGGTGAAGGCAGTTGTCGGATGGCGGTGGAACTGGGCTGGTTCGACGGGCACAATCCGGCCCCGCTGCTCCGCCAGGAACTCATTTGCGAACTTGGAACGCAGCCGGGTTCCGGAGAGTACACACTGGAAATTCAAGGTCGCTTTCAGCCGTCGGCCGGGTCACTGGAGTTTGCCCGCACGAACTTCGGGTTTCTTGCGATCCGGGTCTCTGCGGAGTTATCGGCGGTGTTTGGCAGGGGTCAGCTGACGGGCAGTGACGGAGCTGTGGGAGAAAAACAGTTATTCGGCAAAGTTGCGAAGTGGATGGACTACAGTGGCCGGCCGCACCGATCTGCAAATGACCACGAAGGACTCACGCTCATCGACCACCCGCAAAACCCGGGACAGCCAACCGGCTGGCATGTCCGGGATGATGGCTGGATGTGCGCATCGCCGTGCATGGAGGGTCCGCAAACCACATTGTCTGAAGCCCCGCTGCTGCTCAGGTACCTGTTACTGGTCCATGCCGGCCCGGTCGATCCCGCCCGAGCTGACAGGCTGCAGGCAGGCTTTTCTGCAAGTGCGCCGCTGCGGCTGCAGAAATCGACACGTCCGCACAGGCGCTGGGAGATACAGCGGTCGGCCTGACCCCTGCAGCCCCGCGTCCGTTCAGCGGGCACGTCGTCCCACAATGGATCCTGCCAGCCATGGATCGGCGGCATTGATGCCGGAAAGGGCTTCCAGGAGCAGACTGGTCCAGTCGGGGCCTTCCGGCACGCAGCGAACGACTGTTACGCCCCCGTTTTCCAGTGCGACGCGGAGGGTTTCCAGAATCTGCTGCATCCGGCTGCGAAATTCTGACAGCTCAAGGGGATTCAGATCGTGCCGCAGCAGCGTCACTGAGTTTTCCGCGCGGACCCGCTGCAGGCGGGAGAGTGTTGAGGTGGCGGTGCGATATAACAGCCCTGCTTCGAACGCCCGTCGCAGTCGCCCTGCTGCATCAAACTGATAGACCGGATCCTGACCGAAATACAGGCTGAGCATTCTGTTGCTGCGAAAGCCGGCTGTGAGCAGTTCGGGCAGACCGTGCACCTGCAGTTCGGCCCGTGGAACGAGGGCGACAGCTTCCCGCAGTAAATCTTCCCGGTCGTGTTCGTTGGCGGCCATGCTGCACGCTTTCCAGAGCGGACACCGATTGAGTAGACTTCAAGGCATTCCACCCTCAGATTGTCTCGCTTCCAGCCATGAATTGCAAAGGGACCTGGTTTATGTCTCGACTGTTGCTCTGTCTGATCACACTCACCCTGGTCACTGCAAGTGCCGCTGCTGCCGAACCGCCCGTGAAAGTGGTTTCGATCGAGGGTGTGACGGAGTATCGTCTGTCCAACGGCGCCCGCGTACTGCTCTTTCCGGACCCCAGTCAACCCACAATCACCGTCAATATGACAGTGCTGGTGGGATCCCGTCATGAAGGCTATGGCGAAGCTGGCATGGCGCATCTGCTGGAACATCTGGTCTTCAAGGGCACGCCGACGTTTCGGGACATTCCAAAGGCACTCCGTGATCACGGAGCCAGCTTCAACGGCACGACCAATCAGGACCGGACGAATTACTTCGAGACACTTCCGGCGAACGATCAGAATCTTGAGTTTGCGATCCAGCTGGAATCAGATCGGCTGGTGAACAGCTTTATCGCCCGCGAGGACCTGCTGTCGGAATTCTCGGTGGTCCGGAACGAATTCGAGCGGGGCGAGAACAGTCCTGAGGGCGTGCTTTATCAGCGTGTGATGGCGGCCGCCTTTGAATGGCACAACTACGGCAAAACCACGATCGGCAATCGTTCTGACATCGAACGTGTTCCCATCGACAATCTGCAGGCCTTCTACCGGCGTTACTATCAGCCGGACAATGTGGTGTTTATTGTCACGGGTCGTTTCGAGGAATCGCGGGCGCTGGAGCTGCTCACAAAGTACCTCGGCTCCATCCCCCGCCCGGAACGAAGGCTCGATCCAACCTACACCGAGGAGCCGGCTCAGGACGGAGAGCGACGGGTGGTGCTGCGACGCGTGGGCGGAGCAGGTGCGGTGATTGCGGCCTATCACATGCCGGCCGCCGCGCACGTCGACTGGGCACCGCTGTCGATCCTCGGGAGCATCCTGTCGGAGACGAAGACCGGGCGGCTGGACAAGGCGCTGGTGGAAACTCGCATTGCCGCAAGTGCCTCGGGCCGAGCGGACAGTTCCCATGATCCCGGACTGTTCATCTTTGCTGCAACACCGGCCGCAGAGAAGCTGAATGAAGTGCAGACGGAGTTGTTGAAGGTGATTGATACACTCGCCGACACGCAGTTCACACAGGAGGAGGTGGATCGCGCGAAACTGCGGTCCAGACGCAGCTCAGAGCAGCTCTTCACAAGCGCCGCGGCAATGGCTTCGGCCCTCAGCAGTGCCTCCTCGCTCGGAGACTGGCGACTGCTCTTTCTGCAGCGGGATCGCGTTCAGGCTGTGACGCCGGAGGACGTCAACCGAGTCGCTCGAACATATTTTCCGGAGTGGAACCGGACGCTTGGCGTTTTCATTCCGGCAGACGCCCCGCAGCGGCTGGCAATCCCGTCAGTTCCTTCGATTGCAGATGTGGTGAAAGACTATCGGGGCGGTGAAGCTGTGGCTGCCGGTGAGGCCTTCGATCCCAGTCCGGAAAACCTGGAAGCCCGTACACAGCGATTTGAGGAGGGCGGGTTGAAAATCGGCCTGCTGCCGATGAAGACCCGCGGCGAAACCGTCGCGCTCACACTCACCCTGCGTTACGGCAATGAACAGTCACTGCAGGGACAGGCCACAGCCGCCGGCATGCTCCAGTCGATGCTGATGGCCGGTACCAAACGACTTGATCGGCAGGCGCTGCAGCAGGAGATGAACCGACTCAACGTGCAGATTGGCGGTGGTGGCGGGGGACGCGGACGTCGTGGCGGCCGAAGCAGCGGGAGTGGCGGTGGCAGCACCGGTGCTCTCAGTTTCTCCATCGAAGCCCGCCGCAGCTCTCTTGAACAGGGCATCCGACTGCTCGGCGAAATCCTCAGGGAACCCGCATTCCCCGCAGAAGAGTTCGAACAGATGAAGGTGCGTTCTCTCGCAGGTCTCGCCGCCATGGATGGCGATCCCGCGATGCTTGCATCCGAAACCATCTCCCGCGCGCTGTCACAGTACCCCGCGGGCGACGCACGCTATTCCATGACCCTTGCTGAACGCCGCAAAGAGGTGGAAGCAATCACACTTGATCAGCTTCGCAGCCTGTACGAACAGCAGCTGTCCGCAGGTTCAGCAGAACTGGCCATTGTTGGTGACTTCGAACCTGAGGCAGCGTTGTCCGCGGTGCGTGAAATTCTGAACGGCTGGAAATCGACCGTCACTGCGGCTCCGGTTGTGCGTGAGGCGAAGCCGGATCAAACCGGAGCCCGCGAAGCATTGCTTACACCTGACAAGGCAAACGCCGTATTCCTCGCCGGACTCAGCTGTGCCATGAACGACGATCACCCGGATGCTGCTGCCCTGCAGCTGGGTAACTTTATTCTTGGTGGAGGAACGCTCTCTTCCCGTCTGGGAAATCGTGTGCGGCAGAAGGAAGGCCTGTCCTATGGAATTGCTTCCTCCATCAGCATCCCGGCCCAGGGTACTGACGCACGGTTCCTCATTAACGCCATCACAAATCCGGCAAATATCGACCGCGTGGAGACTGCGGTCTTTGAAGAGTTGAAGAAGTTCATGGAAGAAGGGCCATCAGAGCAGGAACTTGCTGAGGCAAAGACGGCCTGGCTGGAATCACGCAAGCTGGCCTACAGCGGCGACAGCTCCATTGCCGGCCAGCTGGCTTCAGGGTTGTATCTTGGACGTTCGTTTCAGCGTGAGGCGGAGGAACGTGCCCGTATTGAGTCACTGACGGTGGAATCGGTGAAGAGTGCCTTTCAGAGGCACATCCCGCTCGAGCGTCTTGTCGTTATCCGAGCCGGCGACTTTCCAAAGTAGTCGGTGTATTGTTGTCCGGAGTTGCTGTGATGTCTGTCCCCGCTTGTTTGTGCTCGGGTCTCGGGCTGCTGATGTTCGGTTCGCTGCTGTTCGCCGGAGATCGACCGGCTGGCCGGCCGTTTGCGACGCGGTCGGAGGTCATCGCCCGGCATGGAATGGCAGCCACAAGTCAGCCACTGGCAACACTCACAGCGGTTGAAATTCTGAAGGCCGGCGGTTCTGCCGTCGATGCTGCGATTGCCGCCAACGCTGTACTGGCGCTCACCGAGCCAACCGGTTGCGGCATCGGCGGTGATTTGTTTGCCATCGTGTGGGATGGGAAAGAGCAGCGTCTGCACGGACTCAACGCCAGCGGCCGATCGCCTTCAGCACTCAGTCGCGACGAATTCACCCGCCGTGGACTCACCCGAATCCCCTCGCTGGGCGTTCTGCCGATTTCAGTCCCCGGCTGTGTCGACGGGTGGTTTGAGCTGCACGCAAAGTTCGGGAAGCTGCCGTTTTCGCGGCTGATGGAGCCGGCAGTGCGATATGCCCGGGAGGGTTTTGCTGTCACCGAGATCATTGCTGCGGGCTGGAAAAGCGGCGAGACGGTCTTTCGGGACCAGCCGGGTTTTGCGGAGCTGTTTCTGATTGACGGGAAGGCGCCACGGAAGGGGGATGTGTTTCGTAACCCGGCGCTGGCGGCGACGCTTGAGCGAATTGCCGAACGCGGGCGGGACGAGTTTTACCGGGGAGAAATGGCAACAGCCATTGCTGGTTTTGTGCAGCAGCATGGTGGTTTTCTTTCGGCGGAGGATCTTGCTGCGCAGCGTTCAGACGGGATCGATCCGGTTTCGGTCAACTACCGGGGCTATGACGTCTGGGAATTGCCGCCGAACGGCCAGGGAATCGCTGCCCTGCAGATGCTCAATCTGCTGGAACCATGGGATCTGCGGGCCGCGGGCTTTGGAAGCCGACTGCATGCCCACCTGTTTGTGGAGGCCAAAAAACTGGCATTCGAGGACCGTGCACGTCTGTACGCCGATCCGGCGTTTGCAGAAGTTCCGGTCGAGCGATTGATTTCGAAGGAGTATGCAGCGGAGCGCGGACGGTTGATGAATGCCGACCGAGCGGCTCTTCAGCATCCCCCGGGATTGCCGCACGCTGTGGATCACGGTGACACGATCTATCTGACAGTTGCGGACAGCGAACGGAACATGGTTTCGCTGATTCAAAGCAATTATCGGGGGTTTGGTTCAGGAGTCTGTCCTGCGGGACTGGGATTTTGTCTGCAGGACCGAGGCGAGATGTTTGATCTTCAGCCCGGCCGCATGAACTCTTATGCGCCGGGAAAGCGGCCCTTTCACACAATCATACCGGCCTTTGTGACGAAGGACGGCCGGCCATTTCTGAGCTTTGGTGTCATGGGAGGAGCGACGCAGCCGCAGGGGCACGTGCAGATTCTAATCAACATCATCGATTTTCAGATGAATATCCAGGAGGCTGGTGACGCGCCAAGAATGCTGCATTCCGGTTCATCCGAGCCGACAGGAGAAACGATGACGGACGGGGGTACGGTCGCCCTTGAAAGTGGCTTTCCAGCGTCACTGGCGGAGCAGTTGCGGGCATCAGGACATGTGCTCAAACCAGCCCGGGGCGAATTTGGCGGCTACCAGGGGATCCGCTATGACGCCGGGCGGGACGTGTATCTGGGAGCCAGCGAATCACGCAAGGACGGCATGGCAGCAGGCTACTGAACGACGGCTGGTGCAGCGGACTATTCGCGAAGCAGCGTGCAGCGTTCAACAGCGATGAAATTGGCAAAGTAGCCGAGCGGACCCCAGGAAAACTGAGATGAGGGGATCCGCACTTCGGCGGTAACTGCTGTGCTGGTCTGTGTCACAATCACCTGCGCTCCTGAACCAAGACCGACCAGATTCAGCTGCTGCATACCTGCCGCCTGGCCCCTTGCCGGAGTACTTCCCGGGATAGCGGCCTTTCGAGCAGCCTCGTAGGCGGCGTAACCCATGCTGTGTTTGGCATAGTGCAGGGACGCCATCTCAATTGACCCTGTAAACAGCAGCAGGATCACGGGAAACACCATGGCGAATTCCACGGTGACTGCCCCGCGACGATGACTTCTGGACTGATCTCTGACTGATCGTTTCACTTCAACCTCAACTTGCCGGAAGAAAATCTGTCCACAGCAACTAATCCATCAGAACAATCGGAATCTGATTGGCAAGGTCCCTGAATGCCTGTTGCAGTTCTTCAAGATTCTGTGTCTGTGCCTCGCCGGAGATCGCTGTATTGGTCCCGGTCACGTAGTACTTGCCACCCGTCATGCTGGCGACCGTATCAAGAACAGGCTGCTCGTCCGTAAGCATGCTGACACAGTGCACGGTAATATTTGCAGCGGCTGCATTCGCGGCGGCCGGGAGCGGGCTGAACCCTGCATCATGAGCACCGTCGGTCATCAGGATAATGACCTTCTTTGCCTGAACACGACCACTGGCACCCGTGCAGACATTGACGGCAGCCTGCAGCCCTGTGTTGGTTTGAGTATTTCCGAACAGCGGTCCGAAACTGCGGAAATCGAGCGCAGTCTGCAGTTGTGCCAGATTCTGCGACCATGTAACCCCCGATCCTGTCGGCATTTGCACGTCCACGTCTGTGGTGGTGTAGGTCCGGTTTGGCTTCGCAGTTTGAGTCCCCGCGCTGGAAAACGTGACGAGCGCAACGCGCGGAGGATTGACGGCATTGCCGCACTCCGTGAAAAAGATATCGAGGGCCGATCTCACAGCGGCCCAGCGACTGGCGGTGGGATGCGGGGGCGAATGTCTGTTGCGCAGGTCCGGGTTGTTTCCATAGTCAGAGAGAGGATAAAGCAAAGTATTGCCCGGCGGGTAGCGTGATCCGGACACAGGTCTGTAAATCATCGAGAGTGATCGGTCGATGCACAGGCAGATTTCAATGGGCTGCTCGCCCGCCGTGGCTGTTCCCCGTGTCTGAAAGTCGTCAACGCCGGTGACACCGCCAAAAAACATCGGCGCAGCGCCGAACGGGGCGTCATGACGAACGCGGGAAGTGACCTTGACACTGTTGTACGGCATCACGCCTGCGGTGAAGTTCCAGCCACCGTCCGACGTTGGAATCGACTGCCCCAGCACCACATCATCCGGTGACAGGACGAACGCTCTGCCGGCCACCTGATTGAGGCCGGCAAAATCAACGGCCGTCTGGATGGCGATGTTCGGGTCACGGGTTCGGACAAGTGCCTCCGCACCCGCTCGAGCAGCAGAGTCGGCGACCATCCGTGCCTGACCTCGAATCAGCAGCATGTAGGCGTAGTCAATCATGTACGCCGACATCATCGCAAACACGAAGAGCATCAGGGCGATCATCACGTGCGCGGCACCACGCCGTGGATTATCGAAGAATCCAGAGGTCATCAGACGCATGTGGATGGGACGGTTCACAATTCAACCCTTCAGCTGAAAAACAAAAGACGTGCCTGTCTCACATTCTGGCCATTGTGAATTTTGCCGACATGGTCCGTCCTTCGAGGAGCCTGAGCGGACCGATGGAAAGACTGGACGCAGGAGCGGTCACGGTCACTTCGATCGGAGTACCTCGGGGAGTGTCGGCAGTGACCGGTGGATTGCAGGCGTAGGTGTAAGATGCGACTCTGCGTGAAGCGAGTATCTGCCCGACCCGGCTGGCCGCATCCGCTGAATGATCTCCCGGCTTCGTGACGGTCCGAGCCCCTTCATACGCCGCCAGATTCACGCTGTGCTTCAGAAAAACAGCTCCGGACAGCTCCACCGAGGAAAAAACCATCACCAGCAGAAAGGGAAGGCAAACGGCAGTTTCCACAGTCGCGGCACCCAGTCGCTGTGCCATCTGCTGCAGAAATGGCAGCGAACAGAGTGGCTGCGAACCGCGACGACCGGCCGCGGCCAGTGTCGTCGTCTTCAAATTGAGTCTGTTGTTTTGCATAGGCGAGGTTCCTGAATCCGGATTCCCGGCAGACCATTGCGGAATCCACGGCGATCTTATTCGGGCCGCGGACCAGTTTTGCGGTTGTTTGTCATTTTTCCCCTCTCCGCCACCTGATCTCTGGTGAAGGCACCGAGGTTCCGGATTTGCCTGTTTTTCCACGTTCTGACCAGAGGATGCGGGACGGCAGCAGGTGCTGCCACCGGGCATTCAGTTTTGCTGACATCCGTCAACACTTGCGTTCCGGAATGCAACAGGTCGCCGAACACTGGCGTTTTTGACCTGCTCCGCTACGCTCCTCACCGAAGCGTCTGCTGCGCTGCCTCAGCAATCCCGAATCTGATCCCGACGGTTTCTCATGTATCTCCTGCAACTTGCCGATCGCGTCAACGCGGGGCTCCGCCGATTGCCTCCCGGCCGCCGCGAACTCCACCGCCGGTTTGTCCTCGGGAAACAGACCGCTGAGGGAGGTTTTCCAGGGCGCGAAGGGGGGCCGGACCTCTACTACACGGGTTTCGCGGTTCGTGCCCTCGCTGTAACCGGCGGACTCTCAGAAGAATGTCTCCCGCCACTCGCGGGATGGCTCCGCAACACCCCGCTGCTGCAGCTCAATGCCATCGATCTGCTCAGCTGGCTCTACTCCGCTCTCGTTGTTCAGGCGTCAGGCGGCCCCGATCTGCTTGCTGAACACCCCCTGGAACTCCCCGACCTCCTGATTGAATCCCTGCTGAAACTGCGAACAGCTGACGGAGGGTTTGCAAAAAGTGCAGAGGGAGCGCTTGGCAGTACGTATCAGTCTTTTCTGGTGGCTCTGATCTTCGAAATCCTGGGACGACCGATTCCGCGAAGAAACCTGCTGATCCAGTTTCTGTTTGACCGACAGCGGGACGATGGGGGCTTTGTGGAAATCGCGCCAATGCGGCGGAGTGGCACGAACCCGACTGCGGCAGCCGTAGCACTGCTCTCGATGCTCAATGCCATGGACCCCGACATTGCCGCCGATGTGGCCGGTTTTCTCAGCGACGTGGCCGCGGGAGAAGGCGGGTTTCAGGCCAATACCCGTGTGCCCTTTGCCGATGGTCTTTCCACCTTTACCGGACTGCTGACCGCTCAGAACCTCGGATTTCCGGACATTCTGCCCCGGGAGCGACTTCTGAGCTACGTGGAACAGCAACTGGAATGCAGGACCGGCGGTTTTCGCGGTGCGTCGTGGGACCAGCAGCTTGATGTGGAATATACATTCTACGGATTGGGCATTCTCGGCCTGCTTTACGCCTGACGCTGTTGGATTCGTCTCGACACGCTCCCGCAGGTTTCGCTAAAAGCGATCGGTTGCCTTCGGAAGCTGAACAACACGTCGTTGAATGGCTGCTGAAATCCTGAAATCCCCATGTTTTTTGAGGTTTTTTGATCTGTCCTGAGCCTCTGGAAGCTGCAGGTCAACGGCTTACACAATGGCGGGACGGGAGTCACCTCTATGTTGAAATATCGGCAAATTCTGCCGCTGCTGCTCCTGGGTCTGCTGACAGGCTGCACCGCTGGCTCATGGAAACCAAAGTGGATTTCACGTTTCCGGCCCGGGGCCGAAGAACGTCGCACGGCGAATACCGATGCTGATACCGATGCTGATAACGAAGCTGCGGACAGGCAGAAACAACAGATCGCAGATGCAGATGCAGATGCAGATGCAGATGCAGAACCAGAAAATGCTGACGCTGAACTGGCGGCGGTTGAACGCCACTCCCGACTGATCCGAGACGCTCAGACAGCGCTCAGAGCTGATAACCTTGAAGAAGCCCGGCGACTCTACCGCGATGTCCTGAACGAAGCGCCCGATCATCCGGATGCTCATCACGGACTTGCCATGGCTGCCGATCTGGATGAGGACTGGGGCGATGCTGAATACCATTATAAACAGGCCCTCCGTATTCGACCAAAGGATGCTGTACTGCTCTCCGACATCGGCTATTCATACGTTCTTCAGAATCGTTACGCCGAAGCCACCCGGTATCTGAATCAGGCCATTGAACTCCAGCCCGGCTACGAACGCGCCCACATGAATCTCGCCCTGCTCGACCTCAGACAGGGCAATCGTGCAGCGGCCGAACAACGGCTCGTCCAGCGACTCGGAAACTCCGCCAAAACCGCCAGCATCCTCGACTCGCTCGAACGCCAGGCCTTCCCGGTTACTGCCGTTGCCGCAGTCCCCCGCCCGGACTCGCGCCAGCCAGCGGCGGATATGAGCCTTGCTGACGTCCAGGAAATCGCGCGCAGAGAAAGAGAGATCGCCGAACAACGACGAAATGCTGCCGAATCAGCACCCCGCACCCCGCAGCCCTGGTTCCCTGCAAATACTCCAAACTCACGCACACCGGTATCCACCGTCTCAGGACATCCAGCCCCGGCTTATCAGCCACCAGCACCCCCGCCCGCTTTCGCCAGCCAGCCGGAATACCGTGACCGGGCTCAGATTCCCAACTCGTCAGCACAAATTCCTGCACCGCAGGATCATCCGTCTGCCGGCTACTCGAGTCGTGACTACGCAGGTCGGGACTACCCATATCGCGGCTACCCATCTGCCGATTACCCGAGTCCCGACGATGCCGGCAATCCTTATGCAGACGCAGGATATCCAGGACCAACTTCCCCACCTGTCGAATTTCAGCAGCCGCAATACCCGGAGTCCGGATATTCGCCGGAGGACCGGGATCCGCTCCGCAGTGCCCCGCCGTCCTATGCCACTGCAGACCAGCAGATGCCCGGCAGGTTGTCTGCGGACCGATCGGAGAGCCTCGACAGACCATCCGGAAGATTGACACTTCCCGGCCCGTCGAATTTTCCGCCGTCGATGACTGAAGAACAACGACCTCAGGCTGCAGCCACGCCACAGTTCGCTTCAGAGAGCGGAGCCTGGTCCTCGAATTCCTCGCCCGGCGCGACCGGCATCTCTGTTCGTCCTCCCGTACCGATTCGCTCATCCTCAGCAGGGACCACAGCAGGAGCCGAGAGTTACGGTCAACCGGCTGGTTTCAACCGGAGTCTTCCCGGTCGTATGCGGGTTGTTGAGTCCGGAGGAGGGCAAAGCGGGTTTCCTGTCTATGGCGCCGATTCCGGGTTCAGGACCGAGGGTTTGAATGTGGGCCCGGGCGCGCTGTTTCCGCCTGTGGAGCCCCGGCAAAATCCCGTGACTCCGCAACGAACCATTGCGCCGGCTGGTTATTCCGATACAAACGAACGAAATGGTGTGCTCCCTGCATGGGGGGGCGGCGCTCAGCGTCCGCAGAACAGGGAACCTGCAGGGGAACCCGCCGGAGGTCGAGGCACTGCGATGTCTTCGGGCTATCCCGGCATGTGGCCACCAGCGACCGGTGGTCCCGGTGGTCTCGGTGCCGATGCTGCAGTGTCCGGGGAATCGGACGCGACGACCGCACGTGGACCAGTGGAGGGCGATCGCGCGTTGCAGAGTTATCGGGATCAGCTGCAGCAGATCAATTCACAGTTTAACCGCCAGCCCCCGCCGGCGTCATACAATGACAGGCAGCGCTGAAAGACGCTGACGATCAGCGGCTGCTCTGCCGATTGCCATCCATGATGTTTTGAGCTGTGCCCGCCTCGAGTCGTTGCAGAGGCAGCAGACGATAGTAAACCTCCAGTGTCAGCGTGGCGAATGTGGTTGAGTAAAGACGCCCGCCATAGCGGCTCCACAGGTCGGTGGGATCCCACGAGCCTGCAAATGGACCGGACTGGATCTGGCTGGCAAGCAGCAATTCCCGGGTGCGTTCGTTCCATGCCTGCCACTCGGCCCCGCCCTGCTGGTGAAGCGCCAGAGATCCATAATACCAGTAATAGAAGTTGGTCTGGGCTGCGTTGGGAAGCTGACCGTTGAGGTATGCCAGGGCCTCGTTCGTGGCAGACGAGTTTTGGGCCAGCCCGAGCATTTGACGGCAGAACAGCGCTTCGGCCGTCATGGCTGGTGTGACCGGATCAAGTGCAACTCCCGGGCGTGCTGGAGGACGATATCCATAAAGTCCTCCCGAAGTCCCCTGTGCGGCGCGATTCAGAAAAGTCTGAATCCCGGAACGGACCCTGGGTGGCATCGCGAGGCCTCCCAGTTCGGCGCTCTTGAGCGCCATCACCTGCCAGCCAAGCATGCTGATGTCGCCTTCCTGGCCGGGTTGATAGCGCCAGCCACCGCTGTTCTGATCCTGCCTCGCGATAATAAATCGTACGGCAGCCGTGAGTCCCCGGCGCAATCGCTGTTCCGTCACACGCTGTGGCCTGGCAACCTGGCCCGCAGACAGCAGGGACTGTGGTGGAGTGGTACGCAGCAACGCAAAGGCTTCGGCGAGCGCATAGGTGGCAATCGCGTGGCAATACATCTGAGCAAACGGTTCGGCGCGTCCAAACAGATTTCCGTCAGCTGCCTGCTGCCGCAACAGCCAGTCCAGACCACGTTCAACCACTGCCGTATAGGGTCCCTGCTCATGCGTGTAGCCGGCCCCCAGAAAACACAACACCACCAGCCCGGTCATTCCCGTGTCCGCCTCGCGGCCGGCAAAATCCCGGTTCGCTCCCGTTTCATCCTTTTCAACCTGACCGGCGCCGAAATCGGACGCATCCCAGTGACCGTCGGGTGACTGCACCGACGCCAGCCAGCGCAGGGCCCGTTCGACGGCCTGCTCGGACTGATCGGTACCACCAAACTCCCGAGCAGCAGCGCCGCGTCGCCCCGATCCCCGCAGCTGATACAACTCGGATGGAGCCTGCCGGACCCCGGACTGCTGAGCCAGATCGCGGCCGATGGTCGCCTCCGCCAAAGCCAGCACATCCGAGGCTGTCCCCGCAGAACCGATACGGGGTCCGGGGAGCCCGAGATTCTCTGGCCGTCCTGATGCATTCAGGCCAATTTCCGCCTCACCCCGGAATCGAACAGGAGCCGGCACGTCCAGGCGCTCAGGTTCGGGTCGTGATGGTCGGGGCAATCGGGCACGGATACCGGGGAGAGCACGTGGATTCCCAGACGGCGCGGCTGCTGCCATTCCCGCAGCAGGAGCCGGGACGGAGAGTTCCGGCAGAGCGATCGCGGGCCGGCGACGTGGTTCGAGGAACTCCGTCTCAGAGTTTTCTGGGAGTGCCAGCATTGCGGTTTCCGCGTCAGGAGCCGGCACCATAGCAATGGAAGGGCTGAGTGGAAGCGTGCGAAAATCGAGTTCCGGTGCTTCCGCAGGACCGGTTGGCTCCACCCGCTCGGTTCGTGCATTCGCTTCAGGCGACGACACCGCAATTCGCGGCGTCGTGGAGACATTCAGATCCGCCATGCTGGCTGCGAACATCGTCTGCAGATCTGTGGCCGGATCGGTTGCCGCCGGGGCCATGGCAACTGCCGTGGTTTCCTGAGGTGCGTCAAGGCTCTGCATTTCCCGGGGTTCAAACTGAGAAATGCTGGAGGCGACGGTGCTGAGAGCCCCCTGGCGACCGGATTCCCGTTCAGGCATCACTGACGCGTCCCGCTGCCGCTCCGGCAACGGCAGCCGCTCCAGCTGCGGCGGCAACTGGTTTGGACGATCCACCAGCGGCACAGCTTCGGCCGGAGTATCCGCAGGAACGTTGTCGCTGGCCGAAGGCGACAGAACGTCAATCACCACTTCCGACTCAGCCGCCGGTCGCTTTGGTTCGCCCGAGCTGGCGGACAGCAGCGGCACCAGCACCTGAAAACTGAAGAAACAGACACAGTGCACGAGTATTGATGCGACGAAACTTTTGATGGCCGTGTGCCGATCGCCCCAGCGAGTGACAATCATGGTGAGCAGGTGGGCGAGCGAGACCAGCATGGCTGAAAACAGGAGCAGCAGTGCCAGGTCGTTCCCGCTCTGCACTTCTCCGCGAAACAAGCGCTCTACGCCCTCCGGCAGATCATTCATGGCTCACCTGCCCCGACAGCAGCCTGCGGCTGGAATGCAAGTGAAATACGACGAACCTCGGCGGAATGACACAGACTCATCACGTCCATGACCGCCTGATAACTTCCGGCGGCATCCCCCCGGATAATCACAGCCTGGTCTGCGTAAGCAGCACGCGCCTTGACGAGCAGTTGTCGGAGTTCGGACGTGGAATACGGGCGACCGGCCACCGAGGCACCGCCCGTGGCCGTCACGGTAATCACGAGTGGGTCAGGCTGACGTCCGAGTGTCTCGATGGGAGCCGCCGTCGGCAGCTGCACATCGAACTGCTGCTCTTCGGCTTCCTGAGTGAACCGGGCGCCAACCATGAAGAAAATGATGAGCAGAAAAACGACGTCAATCATCGGCGTCAGATTCAGCGTCGGTTCTTCAGATGTGTCAATCTTCAGCGGCACAACCACGGCCCCTTGAATGAAACAGCTCAGAAAAATACCGACAGCGGCAACGGGTTGCCTGATATCTTAACGTGCTGAGGCTGGGGGACCAACCCGAGCTCACGCGAAAAACGGCTCTTCAGGCCTCGCTCAGCTGACGCTGCATTCGCTGCGCTCCACCACTCAGAAAAGCCACATCCACACCCGCCACCAGCAGCCGACAACCCCGCCGCCGGTACTCTTCCATAGCCTCCGCAGTTACCCCGAAATACCCGGTTGCCAGCCCCGAACGCGCACACACGCTGAGTACTCGTTCAATCGCTGCCACCACCTCCCCATCATGAATCTGACCCATCCTGTGATAGCTGGCTGATAAGTCGTAGGGGCCGATCAGTACACAGTCAATCCCCGGAACCGCCACGATCTCCTCGATCGATTCCACGGCCTCCCGATGCTCCGCCTGAACCACCACTACCACCTCATCATTCGCAGTGCTCACATAATCCGAGAACCGCAAACCATACCCCTGAGCTCTGCCTATCCCGACTCCCCGCCCCCCCTGCGGCGGATACCGCGAAGCGCGCACCACGGCAGCCGCCTGAGCTGCTGAATTCACCTGCGGGACGATGATCCCCTGAGCACCCGCGTCGAGGATTCGCTTGATTTCCCCATCCGTGCCCTCAGGAACCCGCACAATGCACGCACAGCGATCGCCCACCGCCTGCAGCACCTCCTGCACGGCCGACACATCCATCGGCCCATGCTCGCAGTCCACAAACAGCCACTCAAATCCGGCATCCGCGAGTATCTCGGCGACAGCCGCCGACGGCAATGTCAGCATCGTCCCCGTCAGCACTTCTCCGTTCAGCAGCCGTCTTCGGAAATTCTTCACCATCCCAAGCCTCATCCATCCGCAAAACCAAGGTCCCTGTACAACGCATCCTGAAACAACCGATTCCGCCGCTGATGCTGCCCCTCGCCACAAAACCCGTTCGCCGCCCAGGCCACTGCCAAACCTCGTTCAGGATCACACATCGCCAGCGCACACTGAGAACCACCGTGACCAAAAGACCCGGAACCGCTCCAGCGACCGAAACCGTAAGGCAGAGTCTCTACACCCCATGCATTCGAGTTACAGATCACACCGAGGCCGAAATCCACGATGTGCTGCAGCGTCTGATCATACTCGCCGATCCGCTGACGCGCTGTCATGGCCCGCACCACTTCCTGCGGCACAAACCGCCCCCCCGAAGAATCTTCGCCACCGTTCAGCAGTAACCGCATAAATCGAGCCAACTGCTTCACCGGACCACGCAGATTACTCCCGGGTGAACTTCGAGTGAGCCACGCAGGGGTGCTCCAGCTGGAAGGGATCAGCTGTCCCCGTTCACGCTCATACAGACCCGGCAGACGATCAGACAACGCACTCAACTGCCCCTCCGGAATGCCGCACCAGACGTCTGTCATTTCGAGCGGCCCGAGCAGATCCCGCTGCAGCAGTTCAGAAAAGGACAGACTGCCACCCGCAAAGCGACGGAGCATTTCGCCAAGCAGGAACCAGCTGCTCTGAGGATGGTAGGCGGCTGTTCCATACGGCAGCCCGCAGGGCTCCTGCAGCACCCTCTGCACAGATTCGTCCCAGCCGGCATGCGGCCAGCCTGTGTCCACCTGCGGAAATCCTGATGTGTGCGTCAGCAGAGACTGCAGGCTGCACCCGGCTTTATCCGTATCGACGGCTTCCGGGAGCAGGCTTGCGAGCGAGGTGGAGAGCGGAATTCCGCGTGACTGCAGTTCCTTCAGCACCAGCAGCGCTGTGAGCGGTTTGCCGGCACTTCTCCACGGCATCAGATGCTCAGCCGTCAGCGCCCGCCCCGGCTCTGATTCACCGAATGCTCCATTGAAATATTCGTGGTCGTCCAGCAGCACACAGACCTGCACACCAGTATGCAGGCCCCGCCGAATCCCCTCCTCCACCGCCTCACGAAATGCCGCCAGCGCTGCCATGCAAAACCTATCGCTGCAGCTGCAGTTTGAGCACTGCGGAGTAGATGCCCGGAAGGTCACTGCGCTCCCGCAATGCCGCCGCCAGCACCCCTGCGGTTCGCTCCACCCGGTGTTCCGTCCGCATCCCGTTCGGATGGATTACAGAGACGGCGGAATCAAGAGATACAAGGCTGTCGCTGAGCAGCAGTGTGACTTCATCAGCACTGCTGCTGCGAATCTGCACCGCCCCGTCCGTGATCTCTGCCGTCACTTCATCCCCCGGTTTAGCCTGCTCAGCGTTCGTTCGCAGCCAGTAAAATCGAGAATGCCGCACGTCGTCCTGAACCCAGACCACTCGCCCTGGCCACGGACTGCGCTGAAACTTTGCCATCCACGGCACAGCCACCGCGTCCCGCAGCTGCATCCAGTGCCCAAGTCCCTCATGCAGCGTCACCTCATGTACGTAGCCCTGAGGATCCTGTTCCTGAAGTGCCTTGAGTCGTCTCCCCCATTCGGCCGCCACCGTGTTGCGGTTGTAGGCACCATCATTGGCCCCCATATGCAGCGTGAAGCCGATGTTCCGCAATCCCTCGGGACGGGACTCGTTCGGATGCCCGGCCATCATGGCTGCTGCCGCGAGGCGATCTGCCAGACGCGGCGCCAACTGATAAACACCGTCACCTCCCGCCGAATAACCCATCAGATAAACGCGATTCGGATTGACATTTTCAAATACAACCAGATTCACAATCAGCCGATCAAAGAAATCGTCAATGTGCTGCTGGTGCCAGAGATTCCACGTGTTGGTGGGCGCCCGGGGCACAAGGTAAATGCCTTCAGCAGGCTGGTAGAGCCGCTTCTGGTTTTCGTACTGCTGATCATTCACGGCCGCCGGTGCACCGCCTCCACCATGCATGGAAATGTAAAGACTGCGACCGTCCTCAGGAGCCTCTCCGAAGATGCGGTACCAGAAAGGCATCCGCAGATCTCCCAGAACGATCTCCCGCGCATCCATCTCGGCCCGGCGTTCGTTCCGGAGCACTTCCCGGCGGGAGGCCCAGAGCAGCTGAGTTGCCTCGCGGGCCTCGTCAGCCGTGAGCGGACTGCGGCCGAGTTCGTGTCGGGCCAGTTCTTCGCAGGCCGCATCAGTCAGCGGATGCTGCTGCAGCCACTCAGACAGCTTCGCTGTCACAGCACCAGCAGGAATCTCAGCAGCCACTGCCGGTACGCTCAGAACAGCCGATGCAGCCAGAACAGCCGATGCAGCCAGAATGGCCGGAACGGCAAGTACGGACAGTCCGGACAGGGTGGAGCGTGCGGCCGAGAACAGAAACAATACCGCCGGGACGCAGCGCGGCAGAGTGAGGTGCATGTGTGAGCTTCCGTCAGAGATGTCAGCAACCTTGGAGCGAGGCGAAGGAGAGCCGAATTTCATCAGCCAGGGAGCTCAGGATCAAATGTAAACCGTGGACAAATGACCCGGATTCCGGAAAAGCATGTGCGCAGTTGCTGCTCCCGGGAATGGAAGAAAGTTACTCATCATCCGCCCGATCCAGTGGTAAACTTCGAACCGCCAGGAATGAACCCTCACCCCCCGCGCTGCCAGACGGATCCACCACAAGATGACGACCGCCCTGCCCCCTCTGCTCCTGCTTGCCGGGCTGTTCATTCCGGCAGACAGCCCGATCAGCGATCCACCCGCCACTCCCCGCGAATTTCGCGCAGCGTGGGTAGCCACACTCGACAATATCGACTGGCCGTCCACTCGCGGCCTCAGCGCCGCAGAACAGCACACCGAGATCCGTCGCATTCTGGACGCCGCCGTCGATCTCAGACTGAACGCCATCATCCTCCAGGTCCGAGCCGCAGCAGATGCCATTTACCCCTCGCAGCTGGAACCGTGGAGCATCAGCCTCTCCGGTACTCAGGGCAAACAACCCGATGCCGCCTGGGACCCCCTGCTCGCGTGGATTGAAGAATCCCATCACCGCGGTCTCGAACTGCACGCATGGCTCAATCCCTGCAGAGCCCACGTGGGCACCACGCCACCCGCCGCCCGACACATTTCCCGCACCCGACCGCAACTTGTTGTCCAGTACGATCGCTATATCTGGTTTGACCCGGGCTCTCCGGAAGCCGTCGACCATATCCTCAACGTCTTCCGCGACGTCACGCAGCGCTACGATATCGACGGCATCCACGTCGATGACTATTTCTATCCGTACCCCGTGGAACGCAAAGGACGCCCATTGCCGTTTCCCGACGAAGAGTCATGGAGCCGCTACGTCACAGGCGGCGGAACTCTCTCCCGTGAAGACTGGCGACGCGGGAACGTCAACAATATTGTCCGCCTGATCCACGAACAGACTCAGCGTCTGAAGCCGGGAATTCGCTTCGGCATCTCACCGTTCGGCATCATCCGTCCCGGGATCGCTCCCGGAATCACCGGCTTCAATCAGTTCACAGGCATCTACGCGGATCCCGTGCTCTGGCTCCGCGAAGGCTGGTGCGATTATCTCGCCCCCCAGCTGTACTGGCCCATCAACCAGAAGGCTCAAAGCTTCCCGGTCCTCCTGCAGTCATGGAAGCGGCAAAACCCGCTTGACATCCCGATCTGGCCAGGGCTTTTTACCAGTCGCATCGGTGCTCCCGAAAAATCCTGGAGCCCCGATGAAATCCTCCGCCAGATCGAAATCACCCGCGACCGCAATCCAAACCCCGGTCAGCTGCATTTCAGTTTCCGCACGCTGCAGCAGAATCGTGAAAATATCGCCGCGCGTCTTCGCAGCACAGCGTACAGCAACCCGGTACTGCCACCGATCGTCCGTCGCCCGCCCCAGCCCCCACCCCCCGCCCCGGAACTCGCTCACCACAGCTCCGAACCGCGCATCGATCTGCAGACACCGCAGTCCGAAAAATCGGCCAGCACAGCAAACCTCCGCAGCATCGCCGTCTGGTCATTCGATGGCAAACTCTGGAAACTCAACACGCAACCCGCCTCTACCGCCAGCATCAGCGTCCCGCGCGACATTCGCCGCGTGCGTATTTCCGTTGTCGATCGCTGGGGACAGGAAAGCGAACGCACTCCGCTGGAACTCCCTGCAACTCCCCCCGGAAAATGAATTTCGGTTGCCAGTGCCTCAGTTTCCTGCAACGATGAAGATGCGCGTCGCAGAACCTCGCGGCACATCACCTGACGGAGAAAACAGCCATGTGGCAGCGGTTTACAATACTGGTCCTCGTAACTCTCTTCACTGCCTGTCCGGCTCCCGCCACAGCCGATGAACGCATCCCCCACGCTCAGGACCGTCCGCCGGGCCCGCCACTCAGCCCTGCCCAGGCCATCGCAAAAATGACCGTCCCCGAAGGCTTCTCTGTCGAACTCATCGCTGCCGAACCCGACGTTGTCAACCCCGTCGCCATGACCATCGACGAACGCGGTCGCTACTGGATCGCCGAATCTCTGGAATACCCCCGCCGACAGCCCGGCCCCGGAAAAGACCGCATCCGCATTCTTGAAGATACCGACGGGGATGGGCAGGTTGACAAAACCAGCGTCTTTCTCGAAGGACTCAATATCCCCAGTGGCATCGCTGTCGGACACGGCGGCGTCTGGATCGCCAACTCCCCCGATCTCCTTTTCGTTCAGGATACCGATGGCGATGGCCGCGCCGATCAGCAGGAAGTCCTCGTCACCGGCTTCGGCCGCGATGACACCCATGAACTCCCCAATTCACTCACATGGGGCCCCGATGGCTGGCTGTATGGCCTGAACGGCGTCTTCAATCCTTCCCACGTCACCTACGGACCCGCAAACCCCAACCACCGCGAAGGTCAAAAACCGTGGGACTTCACCTGTGCCATGTTCCGCATTCATCCCCGCACGCGTGAATTTCAGGTGTTCTGCGAAGGTACCAGCAACCCCTGGGGGATCGCCTTCAATGATCACGGCGAAGCCTTCGTCAGCGCCTGCGTGATTGATCACCTCTGGCACCTCACACAAACCGGCTACTACCATCGTCAGGGTGGCCCCTATCCTCCATTCACATGGAAAATCGAAAGCATCGTTGACTACCGCCATCAGAAGGCTGCCTACTGCGGCATTCACTGGTATGACAGTGACGCTTACCCGGAGGCCTGGCGACGGCAGCTTTACATGGGCAACATTCACGGCGGCTGCATCAACAGAGACCGCATCGAACCCCGGGCTGCCACCTGGCATGGCGCTCCCGAAGAAGACCTGCTCACTGCCAACGACGCCTGGTTTATGCCGGTCGTTCAGAAAACCGGCCCTGACGGCTGCCTCTGCATTCTCGACTGGTACGACCGCTATCACTGCTATCAGGATGCCAATCGCGATCCAGGCGGCATCGACCGCCTCCGCGGCCGACTCTATCGTATTCGCTACCGTGATGTCCCCCGCGCCGGTGTGTTTGATCTCGGGCTGTCATCAGATGCTCAGCTCACTGCCATGCTTGCCGACGGCAACGGCTATCGCCGCGATACCGCACAACGACTGCTCGCCGAACGCCTCTTCACAGACAACTCAAAGCAGGTCGCAGACCTCCTGCAAAACCTCGTTCGCAGCACCGCCACCACCGAAACACGCCTCCGCGCCTTCGGTATCCTCGCCGGCATGCAGCAACTCCCCGAATCGCTGCACCTCGAACTGCTTCAGGACGCCGATCCTGTCATTCGCGGCTGGGCAGTCCGCGCTGCCGGTGATCAGCCACTGCTCACCCAGCCCACCATCGACCGCATTGCCCGAATGCACACCGATCCGCACCCCGCTGTACGACTGCAGACCGCCATCACCGCCGCCCGAAAACCCGGGCTGCCGGTCGTGCCCATCCTCGTCTCCGTCCTCGCTCAGGCCAAAGATGATCCGCTCACACCCCGGATCGTCTGGCAGAATCTCCACCCGCTCCTCGAAACTCAGACCACCGAATTTGTCACCGAGGTCGAACGCTCCGGCGCGGGTCAGACTGGCTATCCCCAGCCCGTCCTCGACCTGCTCCCGCGCACCGCAGATCGCCTCCTGTCGGCTTCTCAACCCAACACCACAGCCATCACCGGCCTGCTGAAACTCCTGCTCCGACAAACCTCCACTGCTGCCGCCGCTGACCAGTGCCTGCAACTGCTCACCAGCCGTGTGCTCTCCGGTGAAGTCCGCGACGCCGCCCTCAACGAACTCCGCAGCCAGCTGGAATCACTCCTGCAGCAAACCGCCGCAAACGCAGTCACCAGCCAGCCACAGCCCGCTGCCGTCTCCGCACTCGAACTTGGTACCGTGCTCCGGCTGCCCTCAGCACTCGCAGCCGCCCGCCAGCTGCTTAACTCCGGCACCCCGGAATCTGTCCGCGTCCGCATGCTCCAGGCTCTGCTCACCACTGACTGGGAAGATGCCCCGGCCGCCGCCGAAACGTTTCTCAGGACCTCAGCCTCCGCTGATGCCCGCCGCAGAATTCTGCAAAGCCTCGGCCGCAGCAACTCCGCTGCCGCATGGCAGGTCGCCCTCAATATCATGGACCTGCTCCCCGATGACCTGCAACCCGCCGCCGTCGAACTGCTCACTGATCGCAAAGACTCCGCCATCGCACTCCTGCAGAAAGTCCGTGATGGCAAACTCCCGGCCAGCGCCATTAATGCCAATCAGGCCGCCAAAATGACTCGCATCCGCAGCCCTGAACTGCAGGAACTCGTCGCTCAGCACTGGGGCTCCGTTCGCACCGAACGCGATCCCGCCCGACAGGAACTCATCGCCCGCATGCGCAATGAACTCCGCATCACGCACGGTGATCCGGTTGCCGGTCGAGCAGTCTTTCGACGCGTCTGTGCCCAGTGCCACAAAATGTACGGTGAAGGTGCCGAGGTCGGTCCCGATATCACCCGCAACGGCCGAGCTTCCTTCGAACAGCTGATCTCCAATGTGTTCGACCCCAGCCTCGTCATCGGCTCCGCTTACCAGGCCCGGACCGTCGTCACCACGGCCGGTCGCGTCGTCACCGGACTCCTCGTTGAAGACAGCCCCCAGCGCGTCGTTCTCAAAGTTCAGGGCGACAAACAGGAAGTCATTCCCCGCGACGAAGTCGAAGAACAGAAAACCAGCCCGCTCTCGCTCATGCCGGAAGGCCTTGAAAAACAACTCCAGCCCCGGGAACTGCATGACCTGTTTGCCTGGCTGACACTCGATCGCCCCCCCGAAGACCCCGCAGCCCGCTTCCTCCCCGGCTCCCGCATCGAACCCGCACAAACCTCCGATCCAGCCCGATTCACACAGCTCACTGAACAGCTGCTTCCCGGTGTCACAGTTGCCGCAGTCGGAGAAGGCGGTCTGGAGATCCTTGCCAACTACCACGGTCGACCGGCACTCCGTACGCATCCCGTTTCCCGCAGCCAACCCTGCAAACTCACCACGCAGCTGCTCCTGCCCACCGCCGAAAAAGTGAAACTCGTCGTCTCCGTCGCCTCTCACGCTCAGGGCGACTGGCAACTGGCTGTCGTCGTCAACGGACAAACTCGACACCAGTCCAATATCCGCCACGATGCCGGAAAGGTTGTCTGGCGCGATGTCAGAATTGATCTGTCAGATCTCAGCGGACAGGAAATTCGCCTGGAACTGCTCAACCGCGCCAACGACTGGGCCAATGAATTCGGCTTCTGGAATGGACTTCAGGTGGTGACGGAATAGGGTGGTCATTGGTCATTGGGCCTTTGGCAGTGGGCAGTGGGCAGTGGGCAGTGGGCAGTGGGCAGTGGGCAGTGGAAGGGGTGGTCGCCACAAACGACAAATATGTCATATATGACCCATAGGCCACATGCGACTTATATGACCCATATGACCCATAAAATGTTCATACGCCCTTGCAGCGGTGCGGCGGCTGCGGTATCAGGGAAGGTCTCTGCTGCGTTTGCGGCCTGTAAGGCCAGCTCTGTCAGCCTGGCATGAAATGCCAGGTCAGGCCGCCCGCGGAACCTTCGCCCTGTAAGGGCAGTTCTCAGCCGAACACCGCGTGTTCGGCATGACCCGGGTATGCACCGAGGGTTTAAGTTGTTGATGATGCGCGGGGGACTTGCGCGATTCCGGCATGAAACCCGACACGTTTGACCCCACCTTCAACACATTTGCGTTCCGCCATCTGCACCAGTGCTTTTGTCGCGGGCATTGCAGGGCTGCATTTGAGAACTGCCCTTACAGGGCGAACAGTTCCCGTTCATGCTGACCCGGGGTTGCACCCAGGGCTGACGGAACTGGCCCTGCAGGCCGAAATCGCAGGGGAGGGCCTTGGGCAGTGGGCAGTGGAAGGGGTGGTCGCCACAAACGACAAATATGTCATATATGACCCATAGGCCACATGCGACTTATATGACCCATATGACCCATAAAAT
>CAZLOQ010000061.1:0-29698 GCA_964561125.1 uncultured Chitinophaga sp.
GGCTCGCCCCGTCTGAAGCCGAGGTTCGCTGGCTACTCCGCGGCAGCGCGAACCCGTCGGGGGTCCATTGGCTTTGGTGGCGGGGTGTAGCTGAGAACTGGGAACAACGGGGCAAGCCCGTCGGGGGCTGCAGTGCTCGCCGCGAGGCGGCTGGCCCGAGTGGGTCCCGCGGTTTGCGGGCTGGCCCGCGACCTGCCAGGTGTCATGCACGTGAGCCAGCTGTGGGGCCACGAGGTAAAAAATCTAAAAATAAGGGTGGTGTTTTATAAGTCCTGCATTTATTATTAGTGTAGCACACTTAAAAATTTCGATTTACCACTCTCGTCAGCTGTACACAATAACACGATTTGACACAACGAAACGCACCCATGGCCATCGGTATCAGTCCTCTCGTGGATTTTGCTTTCAAAATGGTGTTCGGAAATGAACAGCATCCGCAACTCACCATCCATTTTCTGAACTCCATGCTCACCGATCAGCCCCGGATCGTGAGCGTGCGGATCCTCAATCCGATCCAGAACCGAAAAACTGCGCGGGGCAAACTGTCCATGCTGGACGTGCTGGCGACGGATGAAATTGGCAGAATCCTGAATGTGGAAGTGCAGACGTGGCTCCCGCAAAGCATGGAGCAGCGGATTGTCTACTACACGGCCCGGTCATATGTTGACCAGCTGCAGAAGGGCCAGAATTACTCAGCACTGCGGCCCTCCATCAGTATCTGCATCCTTGCCGAGCCGTTGTTCTCGGACCCTGCCGGGCTGCATCTGGACTTTCGCCTGCGGGAAAAAAGATCCCACCGCACGCTGACGGACGACCTGCAGATTCATCTTTTGCAACTGTCGTATCTTCAAGTGACGGCTGAAACGGTGTACAATGCAAGCGACGAGGAACGCTGGCTGATGTTTCTTCGGGATGCTGACAAACTGACGACAGAACAAATCAGGCAACTGTTCCCGGACAAAGAATTTGCCGAAGCCGCAGGAGTGCTGGAGATGATTGCTAAGACCCCTGAAGAGCGGATGGAATACGAAGCACGGCTGAAATACCGCCGGGATCAGGCCGGGCGAAGACAGCAGGCGCTGATGGAAGGCCGCGAACAGGGCCTTGTCGAAGGCAGAATCACTCTGATGCAGGAGCTCCTTGGTTTGCCGACCTCAACCCCGGACGAACTTGCTGCCTGTGATGCCAGCCAGTTGAAACAGCTGGCCGCCAACCTCCAGCAACAGCTCAAAGCCCGCGGGTTCTGACGGGGCGGCAAAATAATGGCACCTTGCGCCGTATTTGCCTCGCCCCCAGTCGGCTGGCACGACTGGAGCGCACTGGGTCGCGGGCGGGCCAGTGAACCTGATTCACGGGGCAAGGTTCAGGCTGGCCTGTGAGCCGGTTTCACCGGCAGAGGCTGAGGAGTGCGAGGCAGATTGCGGCGGTGAAACCCACGCGGATATTATCGTTGATCCGTGAAGGGATTGATTCGATGAACGCGCAGGCTGCGACGGCGGGGAGGGTGAGCAGCAGAGCCTGTGGAAATGTCAGTGCCGGCTCCAGTGCCTCGGGGTTCTGAGTTTCGCCCCAGTAAATCCAGGCTGTCAGCAGTCCGCCGAAGAAGAGGAAGGCCAGCAGGCCTGACCAGGACTTGCCTGGATTCCACGGCAGAGCAGGTCCTCGGAGCAATTGACCGAAAAGACTGGCAGAACCATCTCCGAAAGCGAGGATGGCGAGTACGGCAAGGCCGACTTCCAGGCGATCAGGCAGGGCAACGATGGTCAGCAGCACCGCGGCGGCATAGCCCGTGATGGCCGACGTGCCGACGTCGGCGACGTTGCGGCGAATCCGGCGAAAGCGAAGAAAGATATGGGCAGTCAGTACGGCAATGACAGCGAGGATGATCCACCACAGCGTGGGTGAAAGCGGATCGCGATGGGAAATGAACTGCAGAGGAATGGGGAGCAGCCCGGGGGTCATGTGCCAGAGACGCCGCCGCGACTCTGCTCCTGTCAGGGAATAAAAACCGAGCGACGAGCGGGGCATGGGCATGGCACAATAGCTTCGGTCAGGAGCCGGCTGGGGCACCGTGTGAGTGTGGGCCGCAGAAGAGCTGAAGGATGACATGGGTTCCATTCCCGGCAGTACATGCAGGTGTCGATGCTTTGCCGGGTTATCGTCTTTCCCGCGGACGGATTCTGTTCGCTTGAACGCCGCGGTGGGCTGATCGGCGGGAAATCAAGGGAAGACCGGTGCCAACCGGTTCGCGGACGCGGAATCTGCCGGAGGATCACGTCGGCAGTGTTTCGAACGCCGGCATAATCTGCCGCAGGCGGCTATCAATTATGGTGGCCATGAACACGAAGGTTCCGGTGATGGACGCAGTCGACTTGCTCCCAAGTGGTGGTGGTGGTGGTGCTGCTGCTGGTGTCGATAAACGCCTGACACAAGAGTAAACTGAGTGTATCCGGCAGCAGAATTGAATGGTATCGGCCTGCCCAGAAAGGCCCCGGAAGCTTGTCACGCCTGTTGCAATCCTGAGCAATTCTCTGGCAGAGAAGTCGATGCCACCAGGCAACGTCGCCGAGTTGCCAGCGGATGGTTTCAATCCGGTCGGGGTCGTCGCAGAGTTGATTGATGTCCTGTTCGGATGGCTGGTGAAGTGGCGCAGCGTGCCTTCGCACAGACGGGCAGACGATGAGCCACCGTCGGGCAACTTCGTGGGGGCTGAACTGTTCTGCAAGCTGAGGTTTTGACCGGAGGAGTTGCCTGAGACATTTGCTGTCCATGCTGAAGGTGATCAGGTCGATCGCAAAATACTGACTGAAGAGCAGGATCTGGTCTTTAATGAGCATCCGCCGCGGGTCGTCACTGTCGGATAATGATGAAGGCTGGTCGGTAAGTTGTCTGCCGGCTGCTGCTGTGCATTCGGTGAAAATGCAATTGGACTGCGTGCGGCAAAAAATATCTGAACGAGTGAGCCGAGCCATTGTGTTTTCCCCACAAAAGTGTCGCAGTGAACAATACATCTGGAGGCTCAACAGTAACCACCCTATTATGGCCGATCAACAAAATTGTTTCGGCAATCATTTCCGTCTGACGGAAGGTCACCTGCGGCTGGGTTGCAGGAATCGTGGCGATGGCAGCGAACGCAACACTTGCAGGAGCTGCTCCTGTTGTGGCGGCTGTACTACCTGGACAGCGCCATGTTTCGATTGTCACGCCGACGGCCACTGCACGGTGCCGGCCAAATGGTCCCGGGAGAACGGCCCTTCAGGCCTCCAGGACGCGTCGCGGCACGGGGCACCTGGGCCTGCCGGCCCAGGCTTTCAGAAAACGGCCCTTCAGGCCTGAAAGGCCGTGTTCGAATCGGCTGAGGTGGCAGCCGCAGGGCGCTACCTGGGCCCTCCGGGGCGGACTCACGGTCCTTCGAACCTGGCGCTGTCCAGCTACGCCTGCGACGGAGTCTGTGGGAACTGGGTTACCGGGACTCTCGGTTGGCGATGCAGAGGAGTTGGGTGCGGGTGCGGAGCAGGAGATGTCCGCGGTGGACAGCAGGGGTGGCGATGATGCTTTCGCCGGCGTCATTATCGGCCAGCTGGGGGAACTGGCTGCTGTGTTCAAGAACGGTGACGATGCCGTTTTCAGCAGCGAGGAAAATCTTGCCATCAGCGGCGATGGGGGATGCGAAATAGGTACCGGCATTGCCAATGCGTCGCGGACCGTCCTGGAGATCCCCGGTTTGCAGATTTCGAGTGGTGCAGATGCCGCCGCTTTTGACAAGCAGCAGGCGGTCAGTGAGGAGGAAGGGGGAGACGATGTGGTCGGTGTGGCGAGTGGCATGTTTCCAGAGGAGGTGTGAGCTGGTGACATCACCGGTCCCGCCACCGCGTACGGCCATGACAAATTCTTCTGCCGCGGAATCTCCGAGTGCTGTGAAGGCGGCGCCGGCGAAGTTATCGGGATGAAGGAAGGCGAGATCAAGCTCCTCGCCTTCAAGAAATCCGTCGCCGTTTTTGTCACCGCGGCCGAAGGTGCGTTTGAAGAACGCCTCCGGGACGGGCGTGTTTCCGAGGTAGGCCTGGGTTTCTGCGCGGTCGATGCGTCCGTCGCGGTTACCGGTTTCGGCCTGATCGACGGCCACCAGCCACTGATTGGCGATACCGCCGCTTTGCACAGAGAGGTAGATCACGCCATCGCGGCAGACGGGTGTGGTTTTGATGTTGCGGAGGAGTGTTCGGGCATACCAGCGTCGCTCGCCGGACAGCGGATCGTAGCCGATGAGCAGTCCGGTGCCGGCGACCACAATTTCGCTGCGGCCGTCGACCGTGTTGATGACGGGGTGCGAATAATTGACGGCCATGTCGCTGCGAACGTCCTTCCAGCGGAGTTGTCCGGTGACGCGATCGAAAGCATAGATTGCGGGGTTGAGATCATCATCCTGGCAGAAGACGACGAGGTCCTCGCAGAAGACCGGCGACATGCCGGCGCCCCATTTAAAGACAAAGAAGGGCACCGGGAGTTCCTGTTTCCAGACATCGGCTCCGGTGGCAGCATCGACGGTCAGCAGGCCGAGTGTGGTGAAGTAGAAATGGACGCGATGTTCGTCGGCAGCGGGTGTGGAGCTGGCGTGGCTGTTGGTTTGGTGGACTTCCGGGAGCGGTCCTGTGTCCCACTGGCGTTTCCAGAGCGGTTTTCCGGAGGCGATATCGAAAGCGGCGAGCGTGACCTGCTGAGGTCCTGTCATGCCGCTGACGAAAACTCGTCCGGCTGCAGCGACGGCACAGCCGATACCGTCACCGGCCGGCTGTGACCAGTGGACATTCTGGTCGGCAGAGAATCTGAGCGGCAGCGGTGCGGTGCCTGTGGAGGTGCCGGAGGAGTTGGGTCCGCGGAACTGTGGCCAGTCATCGGCACGGGTTTGGTGTGAACCAGCGTGGCACACGAGGAGAGCGGACAGGGTGATGACGGCGGCGGCGAATTTCCGGAGTGATCGGCTGTGGTGGTTCACTGGCATGAGCTGGACCTGACCTTTCTGCGGGGAGCTGGGCTGGTGGAAGCTGCGGCCAGCGTGGACTGGAACTGCATGCGGATCATGAGTCGGGCACGTTCGACGTCGCGGTCGCGAATGGCGAGGAACAGTTCGCGGTGTTCCCAGGTGATTCGCTGGGCGGAGGCAGGGTTTTGCGGAGCGCGGGGAGCGATGCGGAAGAACTGTTCGAGCACCTGTTGCATGCCGGCGATCAGGCGTGAACCGGTCATGTGAAGAATCCATGCATGGAATTGCATATCGAGTCGCGCGGCTTCGGGGGATTCGGCGTTGGCAGCGACGGCGACTTCGAGCTGTCGTTCGATGATTTCGAGGCGTTTGATCTGATCGGAGGTAGCGTTGCGAACGGCCAGCTCAATGGCGCCGACTTCGAGAGCATAGCGGAGTTGTGCCAGTTCGTGCCAGTCATCGGGGGAGGTGGCGAGGGAGGGCAGGCTGTTGGAGAGCAGACTGAGAGGATCGGGGTGGCGGACGAGCAGTCCTTTGCGTTTGCGGGATTCGAGCAGACCGAGGGCTTTGAGCTCTGAGACGGCTTCGCGGGCGACGGTGCGGGAGACGCGGTAGCGCGTGGCCAGCTGAGCTTCGGTCATGAAGAAGGCCCCGTCCGGGAGCTGCAGCCGCTGAATGCGTCGACGCACGACACGGGCCAGTTTCCGGGCCTGCGGGAGCGATCGCCGACGGGGACGGGAGGGAGCTGAAATATCTGCCATTTATTTTTTTCCTCAATTTCTCAAGAGTACAGAGTTGCCCACCTGGAAGTCAATAAATAGGATTTATTTTGGAAGCAGATCGCGGACACATGGCGGATGTGTCCGGACCGCCTGCAGGAGGTGCCGGAGAACAATCATGGCAGCACTCGACTGGCTCATCCTCGCTGTCTACGCCATGCTGATGCTGGGCGTGGGGCTGCATTACTCCCGCCGCAACCGTACGGCCACCGATTACGTGCTCGGCGGTCGCAACATGTCACCCATCGCTGTGGGGCTCAGCCTGTTCGCCACGCTTGTCAGCACTCTGTCCTATCTGGCCAATCCCGGCGAAATGATCGCTCACGGCCCCATGATGGCCACACAGTCACTCGCACACCCCCTGATCTACCTGATCGTGGGGTACTGCCTGATTCCGAGGATCATGAATCAGCCCGTGCATTCCGCCTATGAACTGCTGGAGTTACGACTGGGACGCGGCATTCGTTCCGCCGGAGCGCTGGTGTTTCTGCTCCTCCGCTGCGGCTGGCTGGCCACCATTCTCTTCGCCACCAGCCGCGTGGTGCTCCTGCCGCTCTTCAGTCTGGATACGGATGACCGCACTGCAGCAGCCTGGACGGCCGCATTCTGCATCATTCTCGGCCTGACGGCCGGTGCCTATTCGTCGCTCGGCGGAATCCGCGGTGTGGTGATTACCGACGCTCTTCAGTCGATCACCATGCTTGGCGGCGCTGTGCTCACCCTCGCCGTGATCACTCATCGCATGGGCGGTGTGGCCGCCTGGTGGCCGGACACGTGGCCGGAACACTGGCAGGCGCCCAGCTGGGGCTTCGACGTGTCCCAGCGAGTATCCTTCGGCATTCTGCTGCTGTCCACCACGCTCTGGTACGTCTGCACCAATGGCTCGGATCAGATGTCCATCCAGCGTTTCCTGTCAACTCGCGACGCCGCAGCCGCTCGGCGCACACTGCTGGTCTCACAAATCGCTGACGTATCTGTGTCACTGTTGCTGGGTATCACCGGAATCGCGCTGCTGGGTTTCTATTCCGCGCATCAGTCCCTGATACCGGCCGGTCAGACGTTTGCGGCCATGGGCGATCGCTTTTTTCCGCAGTTCATCATGCAGCAGATGCCGGCGGGGCTCGCGGGCTTTCTGGTGGCTGCGCTGCTCAGCGCCGCGCTTTCCAGTCTCTCCTCCGGACTCAATTCCGCCGCTGCAGTGCTCAATCGAGACTTCCCGAATCTCGGCCGGAGACTGCGTCCCGAAGATTCCCCGCAAACCGCAGTCGTTCGCCTGCAACTGCTCACCGGCCTCGTCGCGATCACTGCAGTCCTGCTCAGTATGCTCAATCTGCTGTTTGTCGGCAATCTGCTGGAACGCTGCTTCAAGATCATCAATCTGCTCACAGCACCGCTCTTCGTTCTCTTCTTCCTTGCCCTCTTCGTGCGGTTTGCCAACGCCGCAGGTGCCTGGTGCGGTCTGACAACTGCGATTCTCACTGCAGTGCTGATTGCCTATGGCCGCGAACTGGGTGTTCCTGAAACCTGGCGACTCAGTTTCACATGGATGATGCCGGCATCACTCCTCATGGGCATCGCCACTGGTACGGCCGTCAGCCTTGCAGGCTCCCCTGCAGCCGGCTCTGATTCACCCTCCCCTGTTCCTGACGAAAGGACATCGCCATGAATCTGCCGCGTTTATGCCTCCTGATCGCTGCTGTGTCGGCCGTTGCCCAAATGCCCCCGGCGACTGCCGCGGATCCGGTTGAGATCGGCAGGCAGCGGGAGCTTTTCGTAGACGACGCACTGATCGAAAGTCGGACGGACGCCAACTTCGCGATGCACCGCCCGCAGGCTCGTGATGTGGCGATCGTCTGTGACCGACCGTGGGAAGGCAATATCTCGGCCTACTACACGCTGTTCGCCGATGGCGACATCTTTCGCATGTACTACCGCGGCGCCCACTGGGATGAACAGGCCAAACGCTCGACGCACCCCGAATTCGCCTGCTACGCAGAAAGTCGTGACGGAGTGACATGGGTGAAGCCGGAGCTGGGACTGCATGAATTTGCCGGCTCCAAAGCCAACAACATTATTCTCACCGGTGCAGGCACACACAACTTCACACCATTCCGGGATACGCATCCGGACTGTCCTCCGCAAGCCCGCTATAAGGCACTCGCAGGCGACAGCAGCGGACTTCTGGCATGGCAATCACCGGATGGCATTCGCTGGTCGCTGATGAGCGACAAGCCCGTGATCACCAATGGTGCTTTCGATTCACAGAACCTTGCGTTCCGGGATCCGGTAACCGGACATTACCGCGCTTACTGGAGATATTTTGAGTCAGGCAGCGGTGTGCGTGCGATTCGGACGGCGTCTTCCACTGATTTTCTGACATGGAGTGACGAAGCGAATCTGGCCTATGACGGCGCTCCACCCGAACACCTCTACACCAACGCCGTGACGCCCTACTTTCGTGCTCCCGGACTCTATCTCGGCTTTCCAACTCGATTTCAGCCAAAAAATCAGCAGGTCGAACCAGTGCTCATGACCAGCCGCGACGGAGTCAATTTCCGTCGCTGGCCTGAACCGCTCATTCCCATCGACGCCCCGCAGGACCGCGATGGCAACCGCAGCAACTACATGACGTCCGGGCTGCTGCAGCTGCCAGCTGAACCGGGGCTGTTGTCCGTGTATGCCACGGAAGCCTATTACGCAGGCCCCGGCAGTCGTGTTCGTCGCTTTGTATTTCGTACGGATGGATTTGTGTCACTGCAGGCAAAGACAAAGCCCGGTGAAGTCCTTACAAAGCTCATCCGGTTTTCCGGACAGTCACTGCAGCTGAATTTCCAAACGGCAGCGACGGGCAGTCTGCGGGTGGAAGTGCAGTCGGCAGACGGCAGTCCACTGCCCGGTCTGAGTCTTGCGGACTGTGAGGAGCTCCGCGGCGATGACATCGTCAAAGTTGTTACCTGGAAGTCCGGCCGGACAGTGGGCATCGCTGCGGGGCAACCTGTAAGACTCAGGTTTCAGCTGCAGGACGCAGATTTGTTTGCGATGAAGTTTGATTGATGCAGGATGGTGTTTGAGTGAGGCGTTCCCACGGCCGCTCACTGACACCCCTGTCCCTGTTACTCCCCTCCATTCAGGAAATCCTATGCGATTCAGTCGGGTAAAAAGCAAGCTTCGCCGAGGCGAACCGGCGTTGATTACGTGTTGTCATTTCACCGATGCCAGTGTGTACGAACTGGTCAGTCTGCTGGGTTTCGACGGCATCTGGCTGGATCTGGAGCATCATGCGACCAGTCTGGAGACGGCTGCCGGTTTAATGCGGGCAGCGCGTGTGGGCGTGTCCGACATCATCGCTCGTCCGGCCCGCTGGGAATACATGCGGATGGGCCGGATTCTGGAAGCAGGTGCTCAGGGCATCATGTACCCGCGCTGCGAATCGGCCGACGAAGCGCGTGAGGTTGTCCGCTGGGCGAAGTTTGCACCGCTGGGACGCCGGGGTGTTGACGGGGCCAACGGTGACAATCCGTACTGTTCGATGCCGATGCCCGCCTATCTGAAGGCGGCCAACGAGCACACGCTGCTGATTGTGCAGCTGGAATCTCCTGAAGCACTCGATGCCGCCGATGAGATTGCAGCCGTGGACGGTGTGGATGTGCTCATGGTAGGGCCGGGCGACCTGAGTGTGATTGCCGGCATCCCGTATCAGTTTGAACATCCGCTGATTCAGGATGCGTACGCGCGAACTGCGGCTGCGGCGAAGCGGGCCGGCAAGTGGTGGGGCACCGTGAGTGGCCATCCGGATCACACTCGGAAACTGCTTGACATGGGAGCCCGGTTTGTCTGTCACGGGGCTGATATCATTCAGGTGAAGCTGGGTATGGAGGCGATTCAGGAACGCTACGCGCCTCTGGGCTTCACATTTGAAAATCGACTCAGCCAGATGGCTGAAGAACTCAAACGATCCAGCTGAGACTCATGCAAACCGTCACCTGGAATCACTCAAAACTGTCGCGACTGATGCTGGGAACAGTGCAGTTGGGGATGTCTTACGGCATTGCCAATGTGACGGGCCAGCCATCGCCGGAGGTTGCGCGGGGGATTCTGACGAAGGCAATCGAGCTGGGCGTGAACTGTTTCGATACGGCGGCGGCCTACGGGGACAGCGAGACGCTGCTGGGACAGCTGCTCCCGGAAATTGTCGGCCCCGCCGGCTGTGAACAGCCGTTTATCGTGACGAAAGTCCAGCCGCTCACACCGGAGCAGCTGGCGGATCGTCAGCTGGGTGAGCAGGCGGTGCGCGCTTCGGTGGCTCGTTCCAGACAGCGTCTGGGCCTCGATGTACTCCCGCTGGTGCTCTTTCATCGCGAGGAGGACACAATCCACGCGGGGGTGCTGGAGGAACTTCGTCTGCGTGGCTGGCTCAGCTCATGGGGTGTATCCTGTGGCCATGATCCGGAAGGCCCGCTGCAGCTTGTCAATTCTGCCAGGCCGGCAGCGCTGCAGATACCGGCGAGTCTGCTGGATCAAAGGCACATCAGGAGCGGTGTACCGGAGCACGCGGCGGCTCAGGGTATTGCCGTCTTCGTTCGCAGCATTTTTCTGCAGGGACTGCTCCTGCTGCCCGATGAACGTGTGCCCGCGGCTCTGCGAACGGTGCTGCCGACACTCGGCAGACTGCGAAGTCTGGCAGCAGATGCGGGCCTGACACTGCACGCTCTGGCCGTGCGGTATCTGCTCAGTGCCACGGGCATCACCAGTCTGCTGGCGGGAGCTGAGACGGTGGAACAGGTCCAGGAGGCGGCGAAAGCAATCGAATCCGGACCACTGCCCGGAGATCTGCGACAGGCCGCAGAAGACTGCATTGACAAACTGCCCACTGAGGTGCTGACACCCTCGATGTGGACAGGGCTGGGGAGGTGAGAAGTGGGAAGTGAGAAGTGAGAAGTGAGAAGTGAGAAGTAAGGGAGTGGACCAATCTGATGAGCCGGCAGGCGTTAGCCTCCGGTTTCCGCATCTTTTGCAGTAAGGTTGAAGTCTGATGAATCCGGGACAGTTGCGTGATGAGTTTGCTGCCGAAGGCTACGTGGTTATTCGTGGCTTTCTGCGGGGTGGTCAGCTGGGGATGTTGCGGGAGCAGCTGGATCGATATATCCGGGATGTGGTGCCGGGGCTGGGTGCGGGCGATGCCTTTTACGAGGACCGTTCGCGTCCGGAGACGCTCAAGCAGTTGCATCGGATCGAGCAGGATGCGTTTTTTGCGGGGTATCTGGGGAATTCAGTGTGGAAGCACACAGCGGAGGCATTGCTGGGCGAGCCGGTGCGGATGCCGCAGGGCGCAGAATGGTTCAACAAGCCACCGGCGACTCAGCATATCACACCGCCGCACCAGGACAATTTCTACTTTTGTCTGGCACCACCGCAGGTGTTGACAATGTGGCTGGCACTGGACGACGTGGATGAAGAGAATGGCTGTCTGCGTTACATTCGCGGCTCGCATCTGCTTGGCATTCGTCCCCACGCCCGCACGTCGACGCTTGGGTTTTCGCAGGGCATAGCAGATTACAGTGAAGCTGACCGTCTGCGGGAGGTGCCTGTTCCGGCGGAGCCGGGTGATGTGCTCATTCATCATGGCAACACGATTCACCGAGCGGACGCCAATCGATCGCTGGTGCGGCATCGCCGCAGTTTCGGGATGGTTTTTCAGGGTACGAGCAGTGTGCGGGATGAGGCGGCGTTTGAGCGGTATCTGCAGTCGTCCCGGCAGCAGCAGCAGGAGTTGAGTGTTCCATGACAGCATCTCGAACGATCCCGCAGCTGTTTGACTTGACCGGCCGTACGGCACTGGTGACGGGGGGCCGCGGACATCTGGGCCGTTCAATTTCAGAGGCGCTCGCGGAGGCGGGTGCGCGGGTCGTGGTGACGAGTCGTGACGGAGACGAGGCGGAGGAGTTTGCGGGCCGTCTTGAAGGGGGTGCAGCGGGGCTGCATTTCGGCGTGTCCCTGGATCAGCAGCAGGAATCTTCGATTGCGGCTGCGTTTGCTGAGGTGGTGTCAAGGGCCGGCCGGCTGGATGTGCTCATCAATAACGCCCATGAACCGCTGGGTGTGGACTGGCGGACGGTGACGGGAGAGCAGTTTCAGCAGCAGCTGGGGAATCTGACCGGATATTTTCTGCTGGCGCGGCTCCTGCGGGATCACGCGGTTGCCGGTGGACACAGTGCGAGTATTGTGATGCTGGGATCAATGTATGGTGTGGTTGGGTCGTATCCGCAGGCTTATGAAGGGATCTGCATTGCCAGTCCGGCGCCTTATCACGCGCTCAAGGGAGGCATTGTGCAGCTCACACGACATCTGGCGGTGTACTGGGCGGGGGATGGTGTGCGGGTGAACTGTCTGAGTCCTGGCCCGTTTCCCGGACCTGCGGCGCCGCCGGAGCTGGTGGAACGTCTGAAGCAGCGATCGCCGATGGGGCGTATGGGGCGACCTGAGGAGCTGAAGGGGGCCGTTGTTTTTCTGGCATCGGATGCATCGAGTTATGTGACGGGTCAGAATCTGCTGGTGGACGGTGGCTGGACGGCGTGGTAATTGAACCGGTTGAAGAATCCCGAGGAATCCTGAGGAATGAGTCAGATGGAAAACGCAGTGGCTCCGGCAACGGGCAGTCGGGTACCGAAATCGATGGCATTGTATCGGCGTGCGGAGCGATTAATTCCCGGGGCGACCCAGCTGATCAGTCGTCGGCCGACGCGGACGGCGTTTGGTGTCTCACCGATTTACGCTGCGCGTGCAGCGGGTGCGCGGTTTGTGGATGTGGACGGTTTCGAGTACATCGACTGGATCAGCGGGATCGGGGCAATCCTGCTGGGTTATGCGGACCCTGTTGTGGACGAGGCGGTGCGTCGTCAGTTGTCACTGGGCACGATGTATTCGGTGAATCATGAGCTGGAGGTGGAGCTGGCGGAGCGATTATGTGCGTTGATTCCCTGTGCGGAGATGGTGCGGTATGCGAAGAGTGGCGGGGAAGCCTGTGCGATGGCGGTGCGGATTGCCCGGGGTGCAACAGGGCGTGAGCGTGTGCTTTTCTGTGGCTACCATGGCTGGCACGACTGGTATCTGGCAGCGAATCTTGCGGACGACGCGGTCCTGAATGCGCATTTGTTTCCGGGGATTGAGCCGATTGGTGTGCCGCGATCGCTGGCAGAAACAGTGCACCCATTCCCATGGGGTGATCTGCAGGGTCTGGCAGAGTTGCTGGAGCGAGGTCCGGGCCGGGTGGCGGCTGTGATTATGGAGCCGCTGCGATCGGATCTGCCACCGGCAGGATATCTGCAGGGCGTAAAGCAGCTGACGCAGGCCCACGGTGCGGTGCTGATTTTCGACGAGGTTTCTGCGGGGCTGCGTTATGGCCTGGGCGGGGCTCAGCAGTATCTGGGAGTGACACCGGACATGGCGGTATTTGCCAAGTCCATTTCCAACGGCTATCCGATGGCGGTTGTGGCTGGTATTCGGGCGGTGATGGAGCCGGCAGCGCGGATGTTTATTTCCAGCACTTACTGGAGCGACGTGATTGGTTTGCGTGCGGCGCTGACGACGCTGGACGAAGTGGAGCGTCGCGGTGTGACTGAGCAGCTCTGGCGGTTCGGCGCGGAACTCAGGCAGCGGCTGAATACCGTCGCTGCCGAAGCGGAAGCTCCCGTACACTGCGGCGGAATTGACGTGCATCCGCACCTGCACTTTCGCACCGAAGATGCTGCCCTGCGCGGACAGCTGACGACGCTGTATATTCAGGAGATGGCGAAACGCGGTTGTCACGGCTATGCGTCGTTTTATCTGAACGCGGCACAGGGAGTGGCCGAACTTGAACAGACAGTACAGGCTGCCCGGGAGGTCTTTGCGTTGGTTCGGGAAGCGGCGGAATCGGGGCACGCAGGTGATTATCTGGAATGTGCCATTCAGCAGGATGCCTTCCGCAGGATGGTGCGGTGATGTTTGAGATTGAAGAGCAGGGGCTGGTGTTTGATGCTTCTGATCAGCCGACCACGGCCCGGACGGCCTGTTTCACGTCCCTTTGCCGGCTGCGTTCCGGTGAGTTGCTGTGCAGCTTCCAGCTGGGGTCCGGCAAGCATGCGACGGACAGTCGGATCGGCATCTGTCGTTCGCGGGATGGCGGACGCACGTGGAGTCCGGAACAGCCGTCGTGGCAGACGACATGGGATGGAATCCCGGGTTCGCTCGCTGCCGGAGAATTGCTTGAAGTGGCCCCGGATCGACTGTTGTTATTTGCCACGTGGTTTGACCGCAGCGATCCGGCGCGTCCCCTGTTCGATGCCGAGACGCAGGGAATTCTGCATTCGCGGCAGCTGCTGGCGAAATCCACGGATGGCGGCCGGACATGGAGCGACTGGCGGGAACTGCTGACACCTGGTCTGCGTGGTTGTGCAATGACAGGGCCGCCGGTGGCCGTGGGGGACGGCCGGATTGCGTTTGCGTTTGAAAGTTTTCGTGAGTTTGACGATCCGCAGCCGGCGCATCATCGGGCCTGGGTGCTCCTGTCTGCTGATGGTGGTGAGAGTTTCGGGACACCGATCTGCGTGGCAAGGCATCCGCAGGATACTGTTTATTACTGGGATCAGCGACTGTGTGCCGGGACACAGCCGGGTGAGTTCACGGCGATGTTCTGGACGCACGACCTGACGCAGCAGTGCGATCTGTCCGTGCACCAGTTACAGGGACGAATTGACGGGGCGGGCCGTGTGGAGTCTGCGGCTGGAATCACGGATACGGGCATCCGTGGTCAGATTTCAGCACCATTAAGACTGGCGGACGGCCGTCTCCTGGCATTTGTGGTGGACCGCACGGGGCCCTGCACGATGTCATTGTGGTGCAGCTGGAATGACGGACAGGACTGGCCGATGGCCGGTCGATTCGAGGTGTACCGGCATGAGGAACAGGCGAGGCTGAGTCAGGGGCATTCGGACATCGACTTCAGCGGGTACTGGGAAGACATGCTTCGCTGGAGTTTCGGCCATCCGGCGATTTGTCAGCTGGATTCTGAGCGGCTGCTGCTGGCATGGTATGCGGGCGTACCGGGGTGTTTATGTATTCACTGGGCGCGGGTTCGGGCGCGGGTGCGGACAACAGCGGGAGAGCAGTGAGATGCCGACGATGAAAGACTGGGAGGTGACAGAATGGGACAGGGAGCTGTTTGAGCGTGAGCTGGACAGTTTTGTGCCGGCGCGAATCTTCGACGCACATGCGCATGTGTATCGCCTTGAGGACTTCGCGGTCGGTCAGGCGCCGGCATTTGTGTCGGCGGGTCCGGCGGTAGCCGGGGTGGTGGAGGTGGAGCGGTGCCTGCAGGAGCTGATTCCCGGGCGCCCGCTGGAGGGCCTGTACTTTCCTTATCCGCACCGCTCCATGAATACTGCGGCTGCGAATGAGTTTCTGGGTCAGGAGTTGCGTCAGCGTCAGCGATCACGTGGTCAGCTGCTGATTACTCCGGAGATGACGCCGGAAGAAATTTACGACGCTGTGAGGTGTTGGGGCTTTGCGGGACTGAAGTGTTACCACGTTTATGCGAAGCGGGAGCGCACGTTTGAGTCGACGATTGAAGAGTATCTGCCGGAGTCCCAGGTGCGTGTGGCAGACGAGCTGGGTCTGAGCATTACGCTGCACATTGTGCGGGCGACAGCGCTGGCAGATGCTGCGAATCAGCAGACGATCCGGCGGTATTGTCGCAGTTATCCGCGAATGAGACTGATTCTTGCGCACGCAGCCCGTGGCTTCAATCCGCACCATACAATTCAGGGGATTGAATCGCTGGCGGGGCTGGACAATGTGTGGTTTGACACATCAGCGGTGACGGACTGTGGTGCGGTGGAAGTGATTATTCGCCGACTGGGACACCAGCGAGTGCTTTATGGTGCCGACTTCCCGGTGTCGCATCTGCGGGGGCGTTGTGTGGGTCTTGGGGACAGTTTTTTCTGGATCTCACCGCAGAATACTCAATTGCAGGTGCCTTACGCCGATCTGCAGCTGGCGCTGGTCGGACACGAATCCCTGCGAATGCTTAAGGTCGCCGCAATGGCGACCGGTCTGACGGACAGTCAGGTGGAGGATGTATTCTTTGGCAACGCGGAACGATTGTTCGGGGTACAGCCCGAATCGGCGTGAAAAGTGCGGCAGCTCTGCCCGTACTCTGGTGAGGGTGAGAGCCGTCAGACGACAACCACGAACAGAGTCGCGCAATGAGTTTCAGTTGTTGTCGTTGTCGTCGGTGTTTTCTGCGTTTACGGAGGCTGGAATCTCAGAAACATCTTCGGGGCCGCTGGCACGTCTGAGTTGTTCGAGGACCATTCTGTAGTGTGCTGCATCATCGTCGCGGTTGAGGACCTGGCAGAGTCGGGCCATGGTGGCGACATAGCGATGATTCAGCGCAAACACATCCTGCAGTGGAAGCAGTCCGTTAAGTGCTTCATCAAAGCGTCGCTGATACATAAGCAGTTCAGCCAGCAGCAGATGACTGTCCGGTTCGGTGCTCCCGAGGGCAATCACGTCGCGGATTTCCTGGATGGCCCGATCGGTCTCGCCCTGATCGCGGAGGACTTCGGCGTGTATCCGGCGGGCCGGGAGGAATTCGGGTTGATGGGTGAAGAACCAATGGACGTGGGTGAGGGCTGTTTCAAGATCGCCTGTGAGTCGCAGGGAATGTGCCAGCATTGCGTGGGCAGCGGCATGATCGGGGTCCTGTTGCAGCACATATTCAAGCGGCTGTCGCATTTCCGTGTGGCGATGCAGTCGGAACAGCAGATCGGCTTTCAGGAGATTTGCTTCGATGCGGTCTGCCGACGTCAGCTGCAGTGCTGCATCGCAGGATTGCAGTGCCTGGTGCAACTCACCCTGCGCAGCAGCCTGGCGTGCATTCTGCAGGAACTGCCGGAAGTCCGATTCGATGTCTTTGCGAACGTCAGATGTCTGGTGTGGCTGTGTCGGCGCGGGGGATGAAGTGTGGAGCCAGTCGTAGAGCAGCGCGACTGACGCGGCGACGATGATCGCAGCCATAGTGAGCAGTTGGCGGGTGTGTGGCCGGAGGAGAGGCGGAGCCTGTTCTGAGTTCATCGCGGCAGATTCCAGGCGTGAAGGACGAATTTCTTCTGTTCGCTGCCGCGTTCGACTATCCGAATCTGTGGTGTGGCGTGAGAAATCCGAGTTGCGGTTTTAGCTCCGTCGGCGCGAATGACGACCAGGGAGGACTCAGCGGATTGTGCTGTGACGGGTATGCAGATCCTTCCGTCATTGCAGGACAGATAACTGCTGCTGCCCTCGCGCTGGCGGATTTGCTGGTGTCCGGCCGCGTCGAACATCACGGTCCAGCCGAATGCATCACGATTGCCTGAGGCGGGGGTGATCCGGAGTAACAGATTGCGACGATTGGTACTGGTGAGATTACGGAGCAGTGCAGCGGGCTCATTGAGGTGCTGGGTGGCCACGTCGATCCGACCGTCATTGTCAAAATCCGCGGCAGCACAGCCACGGCCGGCTGCTGGTCGCTGAAACCAGGTTCCGGCATCCTTTGAGACGTCGTTAAATCGCCTTCCGGAAAGATTGCGCAGGACCTGAGCCTGTTGTCGAAACGGAATGCCGGAATGTGGCGGCGTGAGTGATTCGGCGAGATGCCCGTTCATCACAAACAGGTCCAGCCAGCCATCGTTATCGAAGTCGTTCAGGAGGGTGCCGAAGGCAAGTTTTGAGCGGCTGGGGGCTGCCAGCCCGTATTCCGCAGTGACATCGAGGAATGCAGCATTCCCTTCATTTCGATACAGCGTATTTGACTCCCCGAAATAGTTTCCAACAAACAGGTCGAGCCGGCCATCGCCGTCGATATCTCCCGCGGCAACTCCCATGCCGGCTTCGGGTTCACCATGGCGGTTGAATGCGACACCGGCCATTACCGCCATGTCGTTGAGTGCTCCGCGACCGTCATTGAGCAGCAGCGCGTTTGCTGTGGTGTCGTTTGCAACGTACAGGTCGCTGTGATGATCCTGGTTGAAGTCACCCATCACGATTCCGAGCCCGGGCGATCCGGCCGGGGGGCTGGATTCATGGTCTGTGTCCCACGCAGCAGGACGATCTTCTCCGGGATTTCGATAAAGGCAATCGGCGGGCCAGCGGTATTTGCGGGGTGGGCAGGGGATGCGGACGGTGCGAGTGCCCTGCTGATCCTGGCACAGCGCATAATTGTCCGGTTCTATCTGCAGATAATTGGTGACGTACAGATCGAGCAGTCCATCGGAATCGACGTCAAGCCATGTGCAGCCTGCCGGGAGCGTCCAGGCGTCTGATGGCAGGCGATCGGGAAGTCTGTCAAATGTCCCGTCGCCATTGTTCTGGTAAAGACTGTTGCCTCCGAACGCTGTCAGTGCCAGATCGCAGAATCCATCGTTGTTGAAATCGGCTGCAGCGAGTCCCATGGTGTACCGTGGTTCCCGAATACCGCTGACATCTGTGCAATCGCGGAACACTCCGTGCACGTTACGAAGAACAGCATCGTGAACCGGTTCAGCCGACGTGGCCAGTGGACTTCCCATCCATGCACAACCCTGTCCGAAAATCAGATCCGGCCATTCGTCATGATCCAGATCAAGCCACGCGACGCCCCCGCCCATTGTGAGATGCAGATGCTGTTCGGGCGTGAGCGGTGAGTGATGGCGGAAGCGGATTTGTGCGTCTGTCGTCACATCGGCAAAGATCAGCGTTGAGGTCTGCCCGTCGATGACCGCGGAGACAGGCTGCGCCGGCGGGAGTTGGCCGAGGGTCTTTGTGGTTAAGCAGTTGAAAACGCTGAAGACGAGGAGGAAGTGGCGGAGGGCAGGATGTCGAGAGATATTCAGGAATGGAAACATGCCGGGAATTCTTCAGCGTTTTTTGCTGCCAGGCTGGATTTTGAGCAGCACAGGAGCTCGCGGTGTTTCGGGAATCGGGTCACTGATCAGGACGTCACCGACCAGTTGTTCCCATTGACTTTGGAGCAGCAGATCGAAGCCTGGATTTCGTTCTTTGACCTGACAGGAACACGGTCCGGTGATGAACTCATTTGCCGTTCGGATATTTTCGGCCGTGATGCCTCGTCCGACGAGACCGTAGAGCACGCGTCCGCGACCGAACACGGGAAAGGCGATGGGTTGCCGTGCATCGCTCAGATCCGACTCGCTGCGGAGCAGCATCTGTCGCAGGCAGAATTCCTGTGGATCCTGCGGTTCAACGACGACCGCTTTAAAACTGATCTTCAGCCGGATTTTTGTGGCCTGCAGCTGTTCGGGGCTGATTTCAAGTTCTTCAAATCCGGGCAGCGTGAGTTCTTCAGCGTCGATCGCGAGCTGGGCGGTGAGTGTTTTCAGAGCTGCCTCGTCCGCCTTCTGCTCACCGGATTTCAGCAGCAGCCAGACGGCAGACTGTCCTTCTGCAAGATGTCGAATGAGTTCCTCTCGCTTCGGGGACTGAGCGATTGCGGCGACTGATTGCTCTGTCAGTTCCGCATGAAAGGCCGGTTGACCGCCGGAGATTTCTGAGTCAGGAGGGTAGTACCCGATGATGGTCGGCTGATCGGGCGGTATGGGGCGGTCGTTCGCACCGGGAGACGGGTCCTGCGGAGCCTTTGTATTCTCCCGAACCGTGACTTCAGCGAGGCCATTGAGTTGTTTCCGGAGGGAGTGCACCAGCAGTTGCTGGGCGGGCGAGAGATTTGCGGGGGAGACCACGTCGATGCGGTACTGTCCGGCTGTCCAGCGTTCCAGTGCATAACGAAAGACGGGTACCTGGCAGGCCAGACAGAATGTCGAGAGCAGCAGCGCGGGAGATGCCGCGAGGATGAAGCGGAGAGGAGCTTTCAGATGTGCCGTCATAAGACAGACTGCCTTTTCGTCAGAATTTCAGCTGCAGGTGCGTGCACCTGTTGACTGGAGCTAAGGTTGATTATGGGCCTCAATTTTCAGATTGCGAAACTGAACCTTGTCAGATCCCCAGCAGTAAAGACCGACTGTTCCGCTGGTGAAAGTGGGATCATCAGCAGTGAGCAGCAGTTCCTGATCCATAAACACCTGCAGGCTGGTGCCGTGCATCCGGACGTTCAGCTGATGCCATTTCCCGGACTGATAACAACGATCGGAAATGGCGAGAACTTTATATTCGTCGCCGTTTTTGAGAGCCAGCAGACTGAAGCCGCGCTGACTGTCACTGCTGAACAGATAGTGATGATTTTCATCTTTGCAGCGAAAAATAAATCCGACGGAATCATCATCATCACAGCGCAGATCCAGCTGAAAGGAGCCATCTGCGGTCACTGTGTTCCCGTTGAGGATTCGCAGTGTGCCGTAACGCTCGACGGCTGGATCAGTTTCGCCGGCGCTGCCATGGAAAATATTGGATCGCTGATGAATCACGCCATCCCGCACGTCCCAGCGGCTGGGTGCTGATGAAGTTGACTCACCGGAGGCATCCCAGACTGTCCAGTGCTCGTTGTCGATCGGCAGCAGGGCTGGATCCACAACAAACGCTGACTCACTCATTCGACCCGGACGGCCATTTTTGTCAAATGCACGCAGTCGGAGCAGAGTGCTGGATTTGATCTGCAGAGAATCCTGGAATTCCGGTGAACCGAGACCTGGCATTGTGCCATCCAGAGTGTATCTGACGGATGCGGCCTGAGGGTCGAGCTGCAGTGAGACGTCGACAGGATCCCGGAACGATCCGCCTGCCGGCGAGATGATCGGGCTGGGCAGCCCGTCTGGTTCGAGAGCAAACCAGGACTGGTTGAGGTAGCTGCAGACGCATCCTGCCGAGGCATCCGGGACGAGCACGAGACCGCCGGCTGGAATGGCATTGATCCAGCACCCCGGGCGAATTCCGCCGAAGTTTTCTGTCTTCTGCTGGCGATCGAGATCGAAGTAACCGAGTGTAGCAGAGCGGAAGACCATGGTGTGTCGCGAACCGGCGAGGATCCCGCAGCCGTAGGACCGAGAGAAATCAAAGGGGCGTTTTGCACCGGACAACAGATCCCAGGCACCGCCCTGAGCGTAGACAGTCAGATCATTGAGCATGGGGCGGGAACTGTAGCTGTCAGTCGTGCGCCAGCGCTGTTTTCCGGTTTCAAGATCAAACACTGCAAGTCCACGGCCGGTTTCAGATGCCAGAGCGAACCGTGTGGGCTGCGACCCCATCAGCAGCACGGGATGCTCCTCGCTGAGAGCCAGCAGCGTACCGTCAATCTCCTGAACACTCTGCCAGCGTCGCCTGCCGCTCTTTGCATCGAGTGCGAGGAGGGAGCCGGTGGGGTGGTAGTCAGCTTTCGCGTTCCTGACGCGGTCAAATTCGGCTGCCGGGCGATCAATCACAAAGACAGCATCACCGTTGAAGGCGATCGCGTTGTGGCGAATTGATGACATTGCTTCATATCGCCACAGGAGCTGGCCGGATTCCGCGTCCATCGCAAACAATGTCCGGGATTCCGTGAGCAGCGACTGCATATCGCCACCGCGATCAACATATCGATAGGTGACCACGTGCTCGGGATCTGCCAGTGTGCCGATGAGAATTCCGTTTTTTGCGGCGATGAACCCCCAGACACCCGGGGCACCGGCAGGAGTCAGCGGGGTGTCGAACTGCTGCAGCAGTTTGCCGGAAACTCTGTCAATCCGCAGGCAGTGGTCACCACGCCGCACATAAAGCCCGGAGTCTGCGATACAGTAGTTGCTGTGGGTCCCTGCGGTACCCATCAGTTCGTCTCCGTTGTAGGCCTGAAGAATCCCGGGAAGAGGGAACTTCCACAGCAGCGTGCCGTTGTACGCATCAACACAGGCCAGTTCGTTGAGACCCATGGAGTACAGGCGTCCCTCATGAAACAAAGGTCCGGGGCCGCGACCATGTCGCTGCGGCATTTCGAGGTCAATATCGCGAAACCAAAGCACCCCCAGCGGTCCCCGCACCAGTTCATCAGCGGAACAGGCCGCGTTGCCCGGGGTCGAGTACTGATGGGTCCATTGACCGGCCCCCTGCAGCGGTCCGCGTTCGACGCGTTGGAGAACTCCGCCGGACGCTCCACACATGGAAACTCCGCCCCACGGACGCAACAACCGCTCACGCTCGGCTTGTGATGTTTCCTGAAGGCCGGAGAGGAGCGACTGTTGAGACACCACAAGATTTGCAAAGTAGTTCGGCAGACCAGTTGCAGACAAATCGTCGACCTTGAGCACGGTGACACGACTTCCGTAAAGCTTCAGCTGGTGAAGCCGGCGTCTGGCAATGGCCACAAGTTCCGGACTGGTTTCCACAGCGATGACGTGAAGGTCTGTGCGGCGGGCAATTTCTTCTGTCAACCTTCCATCACCGCAACCGATGTCGAGGCAGAAGCCACGAGTGATTCCGGATTCCCTGACGATCCGATCTGCAGCCGCGGTGATCAGATCGACTTCGGTGGGTGATGATGTTTCGGGGATTGAAGCTGTTGCAGAACGAGAATCCTTCGGGCTGTCGCTGGTGCGGGGTGAGTCCTTTTGGGTGCGTGCCACGTCTGCGGGCCGTGTCGCGTCGCGAAAGCAGGAGAGCACACCACGATCGGTGGAGACGAGCAGGCATCCGTCTGAGATGGCGAGTCCGAGGGCGCGACCGTCTACAGGGGTTCTCCAGGTAATTGAGCGGGATTCAGTATCTGCAGTGAGCACTTCGTTCTCGGCGCCAATCACGACTGTACTGTCGGCAGCAATCAATTCAAGTGCCTGCGGAACGCCTTCGAGACTCCACACAGGCTCAATGGTCCGGGCGGAATAAGGATTTCCGCGACGGTCGATTTTTTCGACTGCACGCCATTCTGTACCTTCGAGTTTTCCGGACGCGCTGCGAATCACTGTCCGGGGCGTTGCCACCACAACAGTCGCCCCCAGCGTTCCCAAAGATTCGCCGCCGTTCACATCAAAAATGAGGCCACTGTTGAGGAAACAACCGTTGCTGACAACTACGTTTGCCCCGCCCTTGTGACCGTATTTCTGCAGGTTGAAATAGAGAAACTCGCCGCTGGCACGATCAAAGACGGCAGGTACGGCGCGGCCTGTGGTGACGAGGAGCCGCGGCAGCGACTGTGATCCAGCGGGTCCGGCGTTCAAGGCATCCGCTGCAGCCAGATATCCCTGTGCAGCCACACCACTCTCGGCGTCGGCTCCGCCGTGCGGCTGAGGCATTTCGAGGCTGCCGGAGCGATCGTTGCCCCACTGCACGGCTCCGGTGAGTGGATCGAGGGCATACAGGAAGATTCCGTCCGACGGCCAGATGCCAGCACCGTAGTAGACTCGATCATCGACAATAAGCGCCCCACCGCGTGCCGGCCAGCGAGAGATCATCCGTTCATTCCCCAGACGGCGACTGTCATCCGGACCACCTCGATGCTTCCACAGCAGGCTGCCGTCGGACACTGATAAGGCATACAGACAACCATCGTCACTGGTGACGAACAGGCGATCGCGCCAGACTGCCGGAGCGAACCTGATCGGGCCTTCGGTAAAAAATTCCCAGACTGCCCTTCCAGTGGTCAGATCAAGCGCTGTCACGACTCCGGTCACACTGTCGCCGAAGATGACATGCCCTGCGGCAATGACTGGCTGCATGGCGCGATCAAAGGTGAGTCGATCGGAGCGAGGCCAGGCCGGCCGAGGCACATGATCCGCACGGTATTCCCAGGCTTTGGTGAGCTGATTCGGGAGCTTTTCCGGAGTGAAACCGCTGCGTGCCGAGTCGTGGCGATACTGCGGCCAGTCTGCGGAGACGGGAGAGAGGCCGGCAGCCAGGGCGAGGATGCAGACGGCCGCCTGTATCCAGCAAACGGAGTCAGCCCTGGTGGTGGTGTCAGGTGTCGGCGCGGTGGTCACTGAGTTGCTCCTGCGGCTCGATTGTCCGACCGTGGGCAGCGAGCATCCGGATTGTGCCCGCCCCGTGGCCGGCGACAGTATATCCGCTGGCCAGGAGAATCGAGGGGAAAAAGTGTGTGAACATTCTGTGAAATCCGTGGCCATCTTTTTCAAACGCTGTGCCCCATTGTCGAGAACTAAGTCAGCTAAGCGCGATCTTCACAAAGAGTTTGCAGACTGTGACTCCGCGAACATCGGTCCCGCTCGCCCACCTCTGCTTTCTGGTCAAAGGAGTCTGTTTCATGATTCACTCAGGCAAACGTCACCGTGGGTTCACACTGATTGAGCTGCTGGTGGTGATCGCGATTATCGCGATTCTGGTTGCATTGCTGCTTCCTGCAGTTCAGCAGGCCCGCGAAGCGGCGCGTCGCACACAGTGTAAGAACAACCTGAAGCAGCTGGCACTGGCCCTGCACAACTACCATGACACGCACAGCACGTTTCCTCCGGGCACTGTCAATCCGCTTGGTGACGACCCCAATGGTCGCAATGGCAGTGGTCAGCCGGGGATTGGCGGTCCGTGGATCTGCTTTCTTCTGCCGATGATCGAGCAGTCGGCGCACTACGCAGCGTACTCGAAAATCGTAGCAGAACGCCCGGAGGTTGTGGACTGGTTCGGCAATGGAGCCTACACAACGCAGGGTGTCATCATCGGCCGTGATCCTCTGCCTGCCATGAGCTGCCCGACACACCCGTCCACGAATGATCGCCTTGCAAATGGAACGGGGATGGAGCATCTCGCGCGGGGGAATTACGCGGTCTGTTACGGGAAGGGTGGATATGGCCGCATTCACACCGAAAACTCTGCCGTGGGCGGCGTTTTCGGCAACAACTCAAGAATCAACATGCGGGACATGACCGACGGGACCACAAATACGCTTGCGATCAGCGAACTGAAATTTCGGCTGACGGGAGCATCAGGTCCATCCCACCAGGATACCCGCGGCACGTGGGCTTACGGTGTGATGGGCGCCAACATTTTCAGCACTCGCACAGGCCCGAACAGTGCGACTCCGGATGGTGTGTGGGGCTGCCGCAACTTTCCCGCTGAGGGCATGCCGTGCGTGCAGATCGGATCACCCTACACAGAGATGTATTCCGCTGCCCGCAGCTACCATACCGGTGGTGTTCAGGGGGCAATGGCTGACGGGTCTGTTCGATTCTTCTCCAGCAATATTGATCTGACCCTCTGGCAGAATCTTGGCAGTCGCGGTGGTGGCGAGCAGGTTGGGGAGTTTTAGGCCACCGTGCCTGTTCAGGCCAACGTGCTCACATCGTTATACATCGTTCATCGCCGCCTGCTTTTCAGGAATGCTGTTTCATGGTTTTCAGATGTTATTCCGTGTGCCTGCTTGTTGTGCTGCTTACCGGCTGTGGAAGCAGCGACGACGTTGAGGTGTACCCGACTCGTGGAACGGTTCGTTTTGAGGGCAAGCCGATGAGCGGCGGGGGATCGATTGCATTCGTTCCGGTTTCGGCACAGAAAGGCAAGGCTGCAGGCGGCACCATCAATGCGGACGGCACGTTCGTCATGTCCACATACGGAGATGGTGATGGCTCAATGGCCGGAACATTCAGGGTGGTGATTGTGCAGAGCACATCTGCTGAACCTGACTTTGGCGGTGACAGTGATGCTCCGGGTGCTGCGGCGAAGAGCGGCGGAACCAGTACAGTCGCGCGGGAAGAGCTCATTCCAACCCTCTACGGCGATCCCGCAGCCAGTCCGCTCAGTGTGACGATTGAGGCCAAAGAGCAGAATGAACTGACGATTGAACTGAACCGCAGTCTCCCCGGCACGCCAGCCTTTGGCGCCTGAAAGTCCCGTTGATCGCTGAAGACAAGCATGTCAGCTACTGAACACGTCGCAGCAGTTGAGAGCTGGTCGTCATGTCCTGTTGCTGGTGCAAAGCCAGTCGCCGGTACATGGCTGCTCAGCCCGGCTCTGGATCTGCTGCTGATTGCCAATCTCGCATGGCCAGTGCTGGTGCTGTTTCAGTGGTCAGCCGGATTTGCCGGTCACGCGGGTGTGTCGTTTCTGCAGTTATACTTCGTGACCACACCACATCGATGGATCACCCTCGCTGTCATTCTCACGGATCGTCAGCGATTTGAGCAATACCGCAGTCGCTTTCTGATAATCGCCGGGCTCACCATCGCGGTGACGATGATGACGCGACTGCTGACCGAGGCACTGACATGTCTGCTGGCAGTTGATTATGCCTGGAATGCGTGGCATTTTGCGGCACAGCATCACGGCATTCGCAGGATTTATCAGAAATCTGCGGGTGCCGCTGAGCTCTCATGGGTGACGACCGAGAAATGGATTTTCCGAGGGTTTGTGCTCTTTGTGATTTTCAGGACAGCGACTTCGACTGCAACTGAGGCAGCATGGCAGCTCGTGGCGTCTGCCGACCTGCCCATGCTGCTGCTTGCAGGCATTCTGCTGCTCCGGTGCGGGACTTCATCCCGATCAAACAAAGCCGGAGAATTTCTGTATCTCCTCAGTACTCTCACGCTTTATTCAGCACTGCTGCTCTCCGTGCGATACGGTCATCCCGGTCTGACACTTCGTCTGGCGACCGCATCGGCATGGTTTCACGCGTCGGAGTATCTTGCGGTGGTGGCCTGGAGGATGCGACCGCAGTCACCGCGCGGAGTTCTGCCTGCCGGAACAGCATGGTCGCTGTTACCTGGCTGCGGGCTGAATCTGCTCACCTTTATGCTGGTGATCGGATTGAGCTCATGGCAGTTGAAGCAGGCTGATGAGGAAACGTGGCTGACTGTCAATGTGATTGCAGCCTTTATGCACTATGCCTGCGATGGCATGATCTGGAAATCTTCATCCGCTGTCCGGCAGGTTCACTGATGCAGCCGTTTAACACCGGACATTCGTCAGCTTTCAGACATGCACCAGCCACTGGTTCACTGCTGCTGGGCAGTGGTTTTGTGCTGCTTTTGAGTGCTGCAGTGATTTCCGGAGTGTCGTGGGCCACGAGCTTTGTGCAGGCGTTTTTTGCGGGTGCTCGGGGGCCATTTGTGCATGGAGATGTGTTCTTCGTGTACGTTGCCGCGATGCTTCCGATAACCGCACTCCCGGTGCGGCATTCTGCTCGAAGCCTGGGACCACTGTTGCAGGTTTCTGCAGGATGTTTGCTGGCAGTGATATCCTGGCTGATCCGGCTTACAGCAGCCTCCGGTGTGGATTCAGCTGCACCGGCAGAGCCCGCGTCGGGTGCTGCGATCCGACTGCTGATTTCCTTCACATTCGCGGGTGGCCTTCAGTTTCTGGTGTATCCGCTGGTTGTCGGCTGCGAATGCCGTTCGAAACAGTCGCCGGCATTCTCTGACAACACGAATGCCCCTGTGCGGTGGCTTGTATTCAGCGCGGCAATGCTGTTGATTCTGCCATCCAGCTGGATCCGTGCGAGGTGTGATGAGGATTTGCGGTTGTACCGGGAGTTACTCGAACAGTCCCGGCTTCAGGAGGCGCGGGATACGCTCAGAGATCTGCTTCTGCTGGATCCCCGTTTCACTGAACAAGGTACGTCTTTGAGGTCCGAGCTGCATCTGCTGACACATCAGATCAGCAGGCTCGAACAATCCGTCTCGCGTCCTGTACCCGGGAATATTCCTGCGGCGGAGGGCATTGAGCGAGCGCGAATGCTGGCGATGCTCGCGCGGATACCTGAGGCACAGGCACTGCTGGAATCTGAACTCCTGAAGAACAATCCTGAGTCGCTCGTGATGCGCGGACGCATCCATGAAAATCAGGATGAATGGCTGACGGCGATCGAGTACTACAATCAGGCGGAGGGCCAGCTGATGAAATCCAGCGTCTCCCCCGATCGTGAACTTCGGGACCAACTTCTGCTGGGCAGAGCTTTCTGCAGCCGACGACTGGGAAGACTGACAAACGCGGAAACGGATTATCTGCAACTCCTCCAAAGCAGTCCTTCGCCAGGCAACCATTTTCTGCTCGCGCTGTTCTACGACGACGTGCAGAACGCCCCTGCAGCTCTGAAACACGCCCTGGCTGCTCAGAAGCTTGATTCGCGAAATTTCGGCGAAGCAGGCAGACAACTGATTCGCAACCTGCAGGACTCACACTTCGGCTGCTTCTCTGTTTACTGGAAATCGCGCTGAAGGCCGTCTGTAAACTCAGTATTCATTTTCAGGAATGGAGATTCTTCACATTTCAAGGTTTCCATGTTGCTTTTGGACGCAGAAACGAGAAAAGGAACGACACGCACGCCTGAAGGGACCGATCATGGGTAACAGCCGACAGATCATCGCGATGACCGTACGTTTGCGTGTTTGCCTGACGATGGTCGTCAGTTCTCTTCCATACCTGCTTTCCGGCTGTGGCGGTGATTCCGGGGTGCCTGTCTTTCCGGTGTCGGGAACGGTGTATTTCGACGGCAAGCCGGCCGAGGGAGTGCGGGTGATTTTTCATCCCGATACGGCAGCGGTCCCGGGGAAGCCGGTGCTGCGCCCGAGCGGTGAAACCGGAGCAGATGGCGGTTTTTATCTGACCAGTCGTGAGCCGAAGGATGGAGCACCAGTCGGGAAGTACCGCATCACGCTGACGTGGAGAAAGGCGGCGGGCTCCGCCGGGCCTCAGGGAATGGGTGGAGGGGAAGCACGTGAGAGTGGCGCCGATCAGTTCGGTGGTCGTTACACGGAGCCGACCACGTCAGGGCTCGAATTCGAAGTTCGAGAGGGCGAAAACACGGTTCCGAAGTTTGATCTGAAGCGTGGTTAGGTTCTCTTTTGGTGAGGTGGAATGAATGCGGTGCGGGACTGCATTCGAGTGTCTGTAGAGATTTCTGCGGCAATGGCTGCAACAGCAGGAGATTCTGATGCACAGGCTTCGTAAGTCCGGCTTTACGCTGATTGAGTTGTTGGTCGTGATTGCCATTATTGCGATACTGGTGGCCCTGCTCCTGCCTGCGGTCCAGCAGGCGCGTGAGGCAGCTCGCCGAACGCAGTGCAAAAATAATCTGAAGCAGATCGGACTTGCGCTGCACAACTACGCTGACGTGCATCGCTGCTTCCCGCCTGCCGGGATTTTCAATCCGGCCCGAGCGGATCTGGCATGGCACTCCTGCTTTACCTACATCCTGCCATACATCGAACAGGGCAACGTCTACAATGAATTTCGGATTGATCTGACCATTTTTGCCAATCTCCCCGCACCAGTCTCTCCCTTGAATGTACTCGCTGCCACCCGGGACATCCCTGTCTACCGCTGCCCATCTGCCACAGGGAACGAAAAAGCCGACTACGGTGCTGCGGGGTTTCTGCCTGTGCCACCGGGACTGGTGGTGCTTGGGACGCTCGATTATGGGGTCGTGGACGGAATTGGGTCCGAGTTCGCTGATCTGGTTGGTCCGGGGACTCCGAGTGGCGACACAGGGTTGATGCAGTTCAATCGTGCCCGTCGTTTCTCAGACTGTACCGACGGCACCAGCAATACGGCTGTGATCTGGGAAGACGCCGGTCGGCCGAGTCGCTTCGAACTTGGAAAACGTGTTCAGGGCAGATTCAGCAGTGGTGCGGCGTGGGCGGACCTGCAGAGCGAATACTATATTCATGGCTCCAACCTGGATGGCAGCGGCGGACGCTGTGCAATCAACTGCACCAACGACAACGAGGTTTACTCGTTCCACACCGGCGGTGCTCAGACCGTTCTGGCGGATGGATCCGTCCAGTTCATTTCTGCCAACGCTGACTTTGCAACCATTGCTGCCTATGTCAGCTGCAGTGGAGGCGAGGTGAAAAATTCGCCGTTCTGACAGAAAGTGTGCAGCGTTCCAACTTTGGAAAATGGCCGGAGTTGTGACCTGAGGCTGGAGACACAGCAGGACGGGTTCCGGAGTTTGTCCGGCAGCAGATTCTATGACCGCTGACTTGATGTTCGACAATTTCTGCGGAGCTGTGAGACAGTCAGCAGCGTCTCTGGACGGCCAGCCTCTGTCGGAAATCGGCGACGG
>CAZLOQ010000062.1:0-23025 GCA_964561125.1 uncultured Chitinophaga sp.
AACCTTTCTTCAGCAAATGTTTTCCCCGCAGCCTCCATCACTTTCCTCTGTGTTCCTCTGTGCCTCTGTGTTTTAAAACCCATCCCTCCTCGAAACACAGACGCGCCTGGTAAACATAGAGGCACAGAGATCACAGAGTTGTGATATGGAATTGCGTCCGCGCGTGCCGGCAGGTATTCGCCGGACACCCAGCTCGCCCTTTGCAGCTGCCCTCAGCCCACCTGACTGGCAACCTTTCTTCAGCAAATGTTTTCCCCGCAGCCTCCATCACTTTCCTCTGTGTTCGTCTGTGCCTCTGTGTTTCAAAACTCATCCCTCCTCCACGTGGGCGTTGGAGGGGCGTTTCCGGGGCCGTAGCTGAGAACTGCCCTTACAGGGCGTGCGTCTTTGTTGGGGGGGCTGACCCGGGGTTGCACCCCGGGCTGATGGAACTGGCCTTACAGGCCGAAATCGCAGGGGGGCAGTGGGAAGTGGGAAGTGGGAAGTGGGAAGTCCCCGGTTTGGTTCCGACAGGTGACAAAAAGGTCGTTCAAGCTCAGCAGTCATCCATGTTTTCGCGGTGCTGCATCTGCGGGAGCGGACTCACGGAACGTCGAACCTGGCGCTGTTCAGTCAGAAATTTCCGTGGCCTTGCAGTCCCCCGCGAGGCTGCAATGCCTGCTGTTCACCTGAGCTCGCCGAAGGAGGGAACCGCCGTCGCTCGCACGGCCTCTGAAACCGTGATCCGCTGCATTGCCGCCTGCAGAATCTTCGCTGCTACCGGTGCTGCCACCGTACCACCGTAATGAATGCCCGGAGCGGTCGGCTCGTCCACCATGACCAGCACCAGCACCTGCGGCTGTTCCGCAGGTGCTCCGCACACAAACGACACCACCCACGCCCGATCCGAGTAGGTGCCGGTTTCCGGATCAAGCTTCTGAGCGGTTCCCGTCTTGCCAAACATCGACAACCCCGGTGTCCGGGCCGCTTTCCCGGTGCCCCGCAGGACCACATCCCGCAGCGGTTCCTGCACCAGCCACTCCGCATGTTCTGCATTGAGCAGCGGTGTCTGCACTTCAGCAGCAGGTCTGACAATTTCGCCATCCACAGTTGCCGCCGGCCCTTCAACGCTCCTGCAGATCAGCGTGGGACGGATCAGCCGACCACCGTTAGCCAGCACGGCATGGGCGGTGATGAGCTGGAGCGGAGTGCAGGCCAGCTCCTGTCCCATCGGGATCGAGCCCAGCGAATAGACGTTCCAGCGTTCCAGCGGCTGAAGCAGCCCCGGCAGTTCCCCCGGCAACTCAATCCCTGTCAGAGAACCGAACCCAAAACTGACAGTCGCCTGATACAGTCCCTGGAGTCCCAGTCGTTCCCCGATTTTCGCCATCCCGATATTGCTCGACTTCACCAGCACATCTGAGGTGCTCAGCATTCCATACGGGTGATGGTCGTGAAGCAGTCGGGGACCCATGCGATACAGGCCATAACTGCAGTCGATCAGCTCATCACGCTGCAGTAACCCCTGCTGGAGTGCGGCGGCGACGATCACCGGCTTGAATGTCGAACCCGGCTCGAAGACCGCTGAAACGGCGAGGTTCTTCCACGCCTCCTCCGGAACGTTCTGCAAATGCCGCGGGTCGAACGACGGCCGTGAGGCCATCGCCAGCACCTCGCCCGTAGCCGGATCCATGACAATCGCACAGGCTCCGCGCGGCTGCCACTGCTGCATCAGCGCATCCAGCTCCCGCTCAGTCTCCCTCTGCACATCAAGATCCAGGGAGCTGATGACCGACTGTCCGGCGACCGGAGGCCGGGAAAGATCCGGGTCAACTTCGAGGATCATGCCCCGAGCATCGCGCATCATCACGCGTTCGCCGGGCCTTCCCTGCAGCTGCTCATCGAGGCCCTCCTCCAGTCCTCCCCGGCCACGATTATCAATGTCGCGCAGACCCAGCACGTGGGCTGCCGCGGGACTCTGCAGCTGCTGGCGAAGATATTCCCGTCGCAGCCCCCACGACCCCTTCTTCAGCGGCAGCGCCCGCAACTGTTCAGACTGCTCTTCACCGATTCGCCGCTGCACCCACAGAAACTGACGCTCCCGATGCTCCAGAAGTCGCGCATACAGCTCGTCTGCATTCAGATTGAGCACTCCGGCGACCCGCCATGCCCAGCCCAGAGGGTCCTCGATCTCAACCGGCACTGCGTAGAGGCTGTCCACTTCCTGCGTGGTTGCCAGCACTGTGCCGTGTCGATCCAGAATGTCGCCCGGTCGTGCAGGAATCGACTCCCGAAAAACACTCTGCCGCAGCACCCGCTCCGCCATCTCCTGTCGCTGCGTTCCCTGCAGCTGGATTAATCGAGCAGTCAGGAGCAGCCAGCCGCAAAGCACACCGCACGCCGCAATGCCGGAGCGCCACGAATGTCCCTCCGGCGTCCCGGACACGTTCATCCCCGCAGACGTGTTCATTGCCGCTGCCCCGTCAGCCTCACCAGCTCCAGCCGACGTCGCACAATCAGCTCGCGAAGCACGTCCGCCTGATAATGCTGCAAACTCACTTCCCGCTGCAGCCGGCGCGTGCATTTCTCCAGCCACGTGCCGGCCATCGAAACCGCCATGGCCAGCAGCAATCCGGCTGTAAAGCGGAAGTACACGCCTGGCTCCCCCTGCAACACTCCAGCGTCGCGACCTTCAGGATCCGCGCGCGCATCCCCGGTGATCGGTTGCAGTGCTCTCAGGGCACCAGCTGAACTTCCGTGGCGTCATCAGGAAGTGCCAGAACCAGGCCCGGCTTCAGAATATTCGGATCGGACAGCACCGATCGATTTAACTGGTAAATCTCCACCCAGCGGGCCGAACGTCCGAGGAACCTTTCAGAGATCTCCGAGAGCGTTTCACGAGCCCCCACGCGATAGGCCGGGGAGCCGTCATCCAGCAGCAAAAATCCCGCCGACTGCTCCACCTTCGGCTGACGGTCAGGAAACAGCTGCGGATACCGCTCCTCCAGCACCCTGGCGTCCGGAGTCAGCACAATCATCCCCGGACGCATCGCATCGGGATTCGGAATCCGGTGCTGGTTAAAAACCGCCAGAGCGGCAAAATAACGTGTGGTCCCGTAAACACGCCGGGAAATCTTTGAGTAGTTCTCACCATTGCGGACAATCACAGACGGGTGCTTATCGCCGTCATCAGTCCCCGGCTGTACGGCAGTGTTCCGGGTGTTGAATGCAGCCAGACTGAATCGCCCATCGCGGTCCGCCCCAGTCGATCCAGCCGATCCGGAGTCGCCCTGGCGGCTGGCCCTCGCACCACTGGCGCCGGGCCGAGTCACAGCGCGGAAGGCCTCCGATGGGGGAACAAGCCCGGCTGGACCGGTACTGCCCGGACTGAACTGTGGCTCTGCGAGGGCCAGCAGCGGTGCCGGTTCCGGGGAGTCAGCTGCCTCTGCCGGGAACGCTGCAGACTTGGACATTTGCTCACCGTCAGCCGGGACATCCGCAGCGTCAGGAGGGAATGCGAATTCAGGGAGTTGCGGCGCGGTTGGGCTGTCAGCTGATTTTGAAGCAGGCAAGCCTTCTGGTTGTCCCGGAGCACTGAGCTCAACTGCCTCTGGCTCTGTTCGCAGTGTTCCCTCGGCGGGATCTCCTTGCTCAGGATCCGCAGCGGCCAGCAGCAATGGTGGAGTGTCGAGGAAATTCGTGGCCGGGCTGTCACTTTCGGCGGAGAGTTCGAGCGGAGACTGTGCCGGATCAGCCGACGGCAATGCTTCCGGAGCAGCGAATGCACTGCTGGTGTCGGATTCAGACACGGCCAGTGCGGTCGCATCGTCCTCGTTCATCACCAGCAATTCGGGGGCATCGGCAGCGGGTTCAGCGTTGGATTCAGGAGGAAAGTCGATATCCGGTTCCGCAGGAAACTCGGCTACAGACATGCCGACGGCAGGCTCGGCGGCATCTGTCAGCTGATCTGTCGCCTGATCCGTCGGCTCCTCCATCGGCTCAGAAAATGCAAACACCGGGGCTGAATCCGCAGCTGATTCCGGGTAATTCTCGGTGGGCAGCTCAGCAGCCGCGGCAAACGGGGACGGCTCTGCGGCGGTGGCGACAGTGAGTGGATCTGTGATGGCCATTTCGGTTGTGGAGCCGAAATCGGCTGGTGCGGCATCCGTGGCAGACGCAGCCACGGGTTGTCTGTCAGTAGTCGGTGCCGCATCAACTTCCCGCGGTGCAATCGCGGCCTGCGTCAGCTGACGTTGGTGTCGTTCGACTTTCTGGTAGACCAGAAAACCAAGGGCAAAGACCAGCAACATGATGACGAAGATTCCCAGCCACGATTCATGTCGGATGCTCCGCGCGGGGATTGCGGCTGGTGCTATGGTGCGGGCTGCCAGCGGGCTGCCCGCAGCTTCGCCGGCCTGCTCCGCGGATTGATGCGAATCTCGGCCGGCATCGCCTCGACTGGTGCCTTTGTCAGAAGTTGCCATCCCTGGTTTCCTTTCAAAGCTTGCTTAACAAGGCGATCTTCCAGCGAGTGGAAGGAAATGATGACAGCAATGCCGCCCGGAAGAAGAATTCCCGGAAGCACCTCATTCAACATGGTTTCAACGTGCTGAAGTTCCTGATTGACAGCAATTCGCAGCGATTGAAAGACACGCGCGGCAGCAGTGCGCCCCGGGTCAGACCGCAGCGGGCCGCAGACCTCGGCAACACACTCAAGCAGCTCCGCGACAGTCTGCAGCGGCCTCCCGATCCGCCGCCGGTGCAGAACAGCAGCGGCAATCTTCGCAGCTGCCGGCTCCTCGCCCCACGTGCGGAAAATCTGTTCCAGCTCGGCAGCGGATGATTCCGCCAGCACCACCGCAGCCGGACGCCCGGTCAGTGGATTAAACCGCATGTCAAGTGGCCCGCCGGCGTCAAATCCAAAGCCACGCTCATCGTCGGCCAGCTGATCAGACGACAGCCCCAGGTCCAGCAGCACGCGATCCACGCCGGGCAAACCCAGTTTCTGCAGGACGTGCTGAGCATCCGCGTAGCTGGCATGGACGAGCGTTACTCGGGGATCATCCAGCCGCGCTGCGGCATACTGCAGCATCCGCGGGTCACGATCAATCCCCACCAGTCGCCCATCGGGTCCCAGCCGCCGCAGAATCTGCAGACTGTGCCCCGCGGCACCCACGGTGCCGTCGAGCACCGTAAGGTTCGGGCTGAGGTGCAGCCAGTGCAGCACTTCCCGTGGCAACACGGGAATATGCAGGGACGTTTGGGAGGCAGACATGACTTCAGACGGGGAGTGACGGTGTGGCGAGATGGGGTGGGCGGGAGGAGCGGTGCACTTGAGTCGAAATAAACAAATTTCCGAGTTTCTGCGATGTGTACCGTGAGCATCGGCAGAGTTTACAGCTGGCGGCCGGAACGTGGAAAGGGCAGATTTTCGCGGCCGGACCAATCCTGTGCGGCCTTCGACAAACCCGGAAGTCGCTCAACAACGCTCGACGCCATCGTGGAGCTCGAAGCGCTGAACATTTCAACACCCCCACATAGCTCGCATTCGATCGACTGGATATCCGCCCGGGCGGGGCTTCGACTTTGCCGACTGCGGAAGCTGTGCAGGTTCCGAAAAGTTTGCGGGAGCGATGTCAAGTGCGGGTTTACCCTTTTTCAAAAAAAGTAAGTGAATTGCTGAAAAAATATCGGGATTCTGCTGTTGGTTCTTTTTAGCTTGGGTGGCGAGCGGGAAATGAGGTATTTGCACAGAGTGCGGGCATTTTTCGCGTCAGGCAGTTATCGCTGTTGAGAATCTGGAGAGAGCCATGAAAAGTCGCACCCTGCTCCGCCGACGCGGAAGAATTTCCGGCCGTTATCAGTTCCTTACACAGGCACTGGAGTCACGGCTGCTGCTGGCCGCAGCCGCGGGCCCTGTTTTTCCTGAAGCATCAGCGGCTTCAGATTTCGTTCCGGGTGAGGTCCTGGTGCAGTGGAAGTCAGATTTTCAGGCAGAGCTTTCTTTGTCGGGGCCGCAGCAGCTGTCGCTCCCGGGGAGCGTCGTGGAAACGATCAGCACACCTCTGATGCAGTCAGTCGGGGCAGGTCGAATCGAGCGATTGCAGTTGAGCGAGGGAATCAGCGTTGAGGCAGCTGTGGCCGCATTTCAGGCGGATCCGCGAATCAGTGTTGCGGAGCCGAACTGGATCTACCGGAGTGCGGCAGTGAGTGATGATCCGCAGTATGTCAGTGGTGGCATGTGGGGCATGTACAGCAGTGATTCCCCGCAGGCGGCGGGACCGGCCGGGACGACAAGCGTCTGGGGCAGTCAGGTGGAGCAGGTCTGGAACAACGGAGTGACGGGTTCTTCCAGCGTGATTGTCGGGGTGATTGATCAGGGAATCCAGACAACGCATCCCGATCTGCGCAACAACATCTGGGTGAATCCGTTTGAAACGGCAGGCGACGGGATCGACAACGACGGCAACGGTTACATTGACGACATCAACGGCTGGGACTTTGTCAACAACGACAATTCAGTCTTTCATGGTTCGGAGGACAGCCACGGAACACACGTGGCCGGCACGATTGCCGCCGAAGGGGGCAATGGTCTCGGGGTGACCGGCGTTGGCTGGAACACAACGATGATTTCGCTGAAGTTTCTTGGCCCCTCAGGAGGCACGACAGCCAATGCGATCAGGGCCCTTGATTACCTCACGAATCTGAAGATTCGTCATGGACTGAATATTGTCGCCAGCAACAACTCGTGGGGTGGCAGTGTCTACTCCCGGTTGCTGCACGAGGCGATTATTCGTGGAGCGAATCAGGACATTCTGTTTGTGGCTGCTGCTGGTAACCTGACTTCCAGCAACGACATAACAGCCAGTTACCCTGCCAACTACAACACGCTTGAACGCACTCCTCTGATGGCTGCGGCCAGTTATGATGCCGTGATTTCCGTGGCTGCCCTGACCTCAACCGGTGCCCTTGCTTCGTTTTCCAACTTCGGGGCCACAAAAGTCGACCTCGCCGCTCCCGGCGAAGGGATTGTTTCCACCGTACCGGACGGCTATGGAAGCCGCAACGGCACCTCGATGGCTGCACCGCACGTGACCGGAGCGATTGCACTGCTCGCCTCTGCCATGCCTGGTCGCGTGCCGGCCGCCGTGCTCCGCTCGGCCCTGCTCAGCGGCACAACGCTGACTCCGTCCCTTGTCGGCAAAACAGCGACGGGCGGACGTCTGAATGTCCTCCAGTCACTTAGTCACTGGTCCGGCATCGAGTTTGATCAGGACGTCTACGGACCGGCACAGACCGTCAGCATCACTGTCACCAGTGCGGTCGGCAACCTGAACAGTCAGGTCCCGGACACACTCACAGTCAGCATTCAGAGCACCACAGAGACCACGGGACTGGATGTCACGCTGACGGAAACCGGAAATGCAACGGGAATTTTTCGGGGAACAGTGGAGCTGTCTGCAGGCCCGGCCGTGGCAGACAATCGTCTGCAAGTCTCGCACGGTGACCAGTTGACGGCGTCGATACCCCAACTCTCCGTTGCTGATACTGCTGTCATCGATGCGCTTTCACCGACTATCTCCGACATCTCTCTGAACAGTACAGGATCGACTGCCGCTGTGTCGTGGAACACGAGTGAGCCGGCCGTGGCGATCATCCGTTTCGGGAGATCTGCAGAATCCCTGAACCGATCTGTGAGCCTCACTGTGCCGGCGCTGACCCAAAGCACCGTGCTGCACGCACTCGTCGCCGCTGCCGGTCATTTCTATCGCATTGAGGTCACGGATCTGTACGGCAACACACAGACGTCGGACATCCGCACTTTCAGCACTCTGGCGGCGGCACCAATTCTGTTTGTTGACGATGATCAGGGCGCCAGCCTCGAAACTCATTTCCGCTCCGCACTGCACGCAAATGCGTTCAGCTTCGACGAATGGAACGTGTCTGCCGGCGGCACTCTTCCCACCGCCGTCAATCTGTCGGATTATCAGCTGGTGATCTGGAATACCGGTGCCGACTACAATGCTCCGGACGCCGGCCTCTCACCCGACGAACAATCCGCGATCGCCACCTATCTCAATGCGGGCGGACGGATCTATCTCTCCGGTCAGGACATTCTGTACAACGGAGTCTCCGCAGACTTTCTGCAAAATTTTCTGAAGATTGCCGACTACATGGAGGATGCTGTCGACGGCGCTCACACTGAGACGGGAGTTTCCGGCAGCCAGATCACCAGCGGCCTGACGCTCCCTGTCTCTGTTCCCGACGGCTATCCGTTTCTGCTGGTGGACGCCGTTGAACCTCTTCCCGGGGCCAATGGACTCCTGCTCCACAATCAATCCTCAGTCACACCCGTGTGGTCCGGTGTGAGCTATCACGGCGACTATGCCGCCGGTGGATTCGGCATGGTGTTTTCTTCGCTGCCCTTTGAAAGCATCAAAGCAACGGCTCCGCACCCGAATAATCAGGCCGAATTTCTGCGAAGAGTCGTGGAATTTCTGAACGCCGACATCACGCCGGGTTTCATCATCTCAGCAGCCGACAACGCTGTGACTACCGAAGCCGGCGGCGCCTCCTCCTTCTCAATTGTCCTCACATCCCAGCCGTCGCACGCCGTCACCATCCCGCTGTCTTCCTCTGACAGTTCAGAGGGCTCCGTTTCCGTCGGCTCTGTCAGCTTCTCCCCAAGTAACTGGAATCTGCCGCAGACGATTTTCGTCATCGGAATTGATGACTCGGTCTCCGATGGCGATCAGCTGTGGCTGGTGATCACGGGCCCGGCCATCTCCACAGATCCTCTGTATCACGGGCTGAACCCTGAAGACGCAGTCTTCACAAATCTGGATAATGATGCTGCTCCGCACACGAAGTTCTTTGCGGTCGACGATGGACCGGTTGACAGAACCTTTGAATACGACAGTGACGGCAATCTGATCGAAGACTATCCCATCGGAACTGACCAGACCGCTCCCCGAGGAGTGGCCGTGACTGCGGCTGCTGACCGCCTCTGGGTTGTTGATGCCGATCGCACAGTCTCTGTTCTCGATACCTCCGGCAATCTGCTGGGATCGTGGACGGCAAACTTCACCCACCGCTCTTCAGATGTGCAGGGAATCGCTACCGACGGGACGCACATCTGGATCCTCGACAGACTCAGCGACCGGATTTATTACTATCCCGACGCTGCCGCCAGACTTTCCGGCTCTCAGTCCGCCGCCACCAGCTGGTTCGTGAATTTTCGAAATTCCGAGGCGACTGATATGGTGTACGGCAGCCAGAACGGCCAGCGATACCTGTGGGTCGTCAACAATTCGTCTGTCGACCGTGTCTACCGATACACCCTGAATGCATCCGGCGGAACATCCGGTTTCACCTCCTGGCCGCTCAGCAGCACCCACTCCAGTCCAACCGGTATCGCGCTCGACCCGAGCAACGAATCCATGGACATCTGGATCGCTGATTCGATCACGAACCGTGTCTATCGCTACAGCGACGGACGAACAGCTGCCGCGCCGGTACTCGCCGGTTCGTTTGCGCTCGCCGCCGGGAACACCAACGTTCAGGGGCTCGCGGACCCGCCACCGCCGTCAGCAGAAGTCGGGCTTCGCGGTTACGAGTCAGTGTCAGTCGCAGAGCACATGACCAGTGCGGCGGGCATCGCCGCAGCAGAGCACATCGCTGCTGCCGGGGAAGCACCCCGGCGACAGCAGCCCCGCGTGTCCTCTCAGGATGTCCAGCCTGCCGCTATTTCTCTCACAGCCCCGCGTCCCGCCGCACGTCACACCGTGACAAAGACACCGAATCAACGGTCGACGAACACTCACCAGACCCCCGCGGTGCCTGCTTCCGACCTGTTCATCGCCGCGGCCCCTCCGCAGCTGTCAGTCCTCGATCTCTTCCTCAACCCCGCCGAACTTGACCTGCTCCTCGCCGCGCTCTGAACGCCTCGCCGCGATCTGAAACGGAAGCGAGCCCTGAAGGATTGCTCCTTCAGGGCTCGCCAGTCTGTTGCGGTTTCAGGTTTGCTCAATCCGAGGCGTTACCAGTTCGACGGATTCAACACCCAGTACCACTTGTCTTTTTCCTTGTTGAAATTCAGCTGCCAGTATCCGTCGTCCCATTCCAGCGACACTTCGCGCCAGCCCATGGGAACCTGAGGATACGGATAGAAGGGACCGATGTACGGCCAGGCACTCGCACTGTACTGCGTGGGATATGTCACCGCAGCGGAGTTCGGGTACTGGGCGTAAGACGGCCAGGCGTACGGCGGAAGGTGCGGATGATTGAAGGATGTCGGGGCATATCCGACAGCCGTCGGCGGCATCATCCCCGGCCCCGCCTGCATAGGCATGGACATGGGCATGGGCATGGGACCTGGCTGCATGGGCATCTGCATCTGAGCAGCCTGCATGGGCATCTGCCCCGGCTGCATTACCGGAGTTCTGGATGCCGGGCGAGCTGCCGGTGCGGAGACCTGAGCCACGTTCTGCGCCACCGACAAACCGTTGTGCACCGCGTTCACGCCGGGCACAGCTGAGGCGGCCTGGGCGGCAGCCTGACGCTGTGCAGGTGAATCCACCTGGCCGATCAGAGTCGCCACTCCGCTGGTGCAGCGGACCTCGATGTCGTAGTCGAGCAGACCTGCAGCGGCAAGTGACTGAGCCACCTGGCGGGCGACAGCAGTGTCGTTGCTCACCTGTGGTGCGGCCGCTTTGGCCGGGGGAGCAGCCGGCTGAGTGGCTGCTGCTGGCCGAGCGGTTGCTGGCGGTCGAGTTGGCATGGGAGCGGGAGCCGCGGTTGCGGCCACCTGCTGAATCTGTCGAGCGCCGGGAGCGGAATCAATACCTGCGGCACGTGTGACAGGAGCGGCCTGGGCCTGAACCGAAGTGGCTCCAGCCGGCTGCAGCTGACCGCCGCCAGGCGGTGTATATTTGATGTCGTTCTGCACGCGGGTGATTCCCGGAATCGTCCCTGCAGCTCGCTGTGCCAGCGAACGTTGAGCGGGGTCTGTCACAGTTCCGGAGATTACGGCCACGCCGTCAGTGACCTGCACCTGAATGCCTTCGCCCTGAACCTGAGCTTTTCGCATGGCGGCGATGACTTCGTTCGCCTGCTGCTGATTCCGCTCCTGCTCAGACGCTTCGGAAAACGGGAGTCGCGGTTTCATCCGCGACAGAAACCCGTCAGCGCTGGCATCGGTCGGACAGGCCGACATGACTCCCAGCACGAGAAACCACTTACCGTACTTTCGCATGAAAGCTCTCCTCCGTGAGGTACCTTCCGTTCCGGACCGCGCTCGTTCTGCTGGGAAACCGTCCCGGTAGTTCACAAGTTGAAAACACAGACGCTGACTGCCCCCTGTGAACGCCAGCGCAGGAATTCCATCAGTCACCGGTCCTGCTGACGCTCCGGTTCGCTGCCTGAAGAACTCCCGGCATGAAGGCGCGGCAGAAAGACACAGGGTATTCATCGGACCGGTCATGCCGGCTGGATAAGCCTTTCTGTCTTTTTGCTTCATGGCGGTTGTACCCGGTTTCCGGCTGGCAGCATGCAGGGTATTCCTTGAGCGGCAAATTCCGCCGGAGCAATCGCTGATTCCCGGTTTCTGAGACGATTTTCCCGTCTTTATGGACTCTTTGGCATTTTTTTGAGCATCGCATTGGCCATTTCACCTGCTCGCTTGTTTTCTCCCTCCGCGCAAGTTCCAATGCGGGCTCGATTCCAGCAGGTATTTCACCTTCTCCCATATTCCCACACACAGGATCCACAGAATGGCGGTCAAGGTTTACTACGACGACGATGCCGATCTCAGTCAACTCAAGGGCAAAACCATCGCCATCATCGGCTATGGCAGCCAGGGGCATGCCCAGGCCCAGAACCTGCGCGACAGCGGCTGCACCGTGGTGGTCGGTCAGCGTCCAGGCGGCCCCAATTACGACCTCGCAGTCAGCCATGGTTTCAAGCCGGTCTCCGCCGCCGACGCGGCTGCTCAGGGTGACCTCGTTAACATCCTGCTCCCCGACGAACTGCAGGGCGATGTCTACCGCAATGATATCCGCGGCAACCTGAAGCCCGGCAACCTGCTCATGTGCTCCCACGGCTTCAACGTCCACTTCGGACAGGTGCAGCCCCCCGCCGGTGTCGACTGTGCACTCGTGGCTCCCAAAGGCCCCGGACATCTGGTTCGCAGCGAATACGAAAAAGGCGGCGGCGTACCCACTCTCATCGCTCTCAGCGAAGGTGCTTCCGAAACCTCCCGCAGCCTCGCCCTGGCCTATGCCAAAGGCATTGGCGGAACCCGTGGCGGCGTGATCGAAACCACCTTTGCCGAAGAAACTGAAACCGACCTGTTCGGTGAACAGGTTGTCCTTTGCGGCGGTGTCAGCGCCCTCGTTAAAGCCGCCTTCGAAACGCTCGTCGAAGCCGGCTACCAGCCCGAAATGGCCTACTTCGAGTGCATGCATGAACTCAAACTGATCGTCGACCTGTTCTATCAGGGCGGACTCAACTACATGCGGTACAGCGTTTCCAACACCGCTGAATACGGTGACTACACACGCGGTCCCCGCATCATCACCGACGAGACCCGTGCCGAAATGCGGAAAATTCTCGGCGAAATTCAGTCCGGACAGTTCGCCCGTGACTGGCTCCTCGAAAACCGCGCCGGGCAGGCCTCCTTCCTCGCCACGCGCCGCCGCGAACGTTCCCATCTCATCGAGAAAGTCGGCAAACAACTCCGCCGCATGATGAGCTGGATCGCTTCCAAAGAAGTCTGACCCTGCGGCCAGGCAGCCCTCCCCATAACGCGGCCCGACGCTCCTCACCCAGGATCGCCGGGCCGCCTCTGTTGACGGATCACCGTATGTCCTCAGTTACCATCACACCCGTGCCGCGTCCAATTCACGGAACTATCCGGCCGCCGGGCTCCAAAAGCATCACCAACCGCGCATTCGTCCTCGCCGCACTCGCCAGCGGCCCCACGCTCCTTTCCGGAGTGCTCGACAGCCAGGACACCCGCGTCATGGTCGAAAGCCTCCGCAGACTCGGATTCTCCGTCGATCAGGATCTCCCTGGCTGTCGCTGCACTGTCATCGGGCAGGCCGGCCACATTCCCGCCGCCTCCGCAGACCTCTGGCTGGAAAACAGCGGCACCAGCATTCGCTTTCTCACCTCCGTCTGCGCTCTCGGCCACGGACACTATCGACTCGATGGCGTGGAACGCATGCGACAGCGCCCCATCGGTGACCTTGTGCACACCCTGCAACAGCTCGGTGCCAGCATCTCTTTCGAAACCCCGGGCAGCCTTTGTCCGCCCGTCTCCATTCACGGAACCAGCGGACGACTCCGCGGCGGCAACGCTTCCGTCAACGGTAATATCAGCAGTCAGTTCCTCAGCAGCCTGCTCATGGCCGCTCCCGCCTGTCCCGAGGCCGTCACTCTCAGCGTCTCCGGAGAACTCGTCTCCCGGCCTTACGTCACAATGACGCTTCAAATGCTCCACGACTTCGGGGCTGCCGTCACTGCGCCTGAGGATCTGTCAACCTTTCACATTGCCCCGCAGCCTCTGCAGGCCCGCCACTACGACATCGAACCCGACGCATCCGCAGCCAGCTACTTCTTCGCTGCGGCTGCTGTCACCGCCGGCAGCATAACCGTCACCGGACTTCACGCCGGATCGCTTCAGGGCGATGTCGCCTTCGTTGATGCACTCGCACAAATGGGCTGTGAAGTTGACTGGCAGCCCGATCGCATCACCGTTCACGGACGCCCGCTGCACGGCATTGACATCGATATGAACGCCATCAGCGACACCGCTCAAACGCTCGCCGCCGTCGCTGTCTTCGCCTCTTCCCCCACTCGTATCCGCAACGTCTCCCACATGCGGCACAAGGAAACCGACCGCATCGCCGCGGTGGCCACAGAACTTCGTCGAGCCGGAATCCACGCGGAAGAACATTCTGACGGACTCACCATTCACCCCGGAACTCCACAGCCCTGCAGTATCCACACCTATGACGACCACCGCATGGCGATGAGCTTCTCACTGCTGGGGCTCAGAGTCCCGGGCATCACAATCCTTGACCCCGGCTGCACAGCCAAAACCTACCCGCACTACTTTCGGGATCTGCAGCAGCTTTGCAGCGGGGAATCGGCATGAATCACGCCTGGAATCAGGCTCGAGGCCGCACGAATCACCGCCGTGGCCAGCAGCACCCGCGGTCCGCTTCACCCGCTCACCACACCGACCCGCTGCTCCCGGAGCCGCTGCTTGCCCCCGTACCCTTTGCAAACGGTCGAGTGCTCGCATGGGCCGCTCTCCAGGAAGCCGAACGCACGGACCGCTTTCTCCAGGACACGCTTGCTGACCTTGCACACTGTCACCAGCTGCCGCCGGCCGAACGGGCGCTCGCCGTGGATATCGCCTCCGGTGTCATCCGCCGTCGCCGCACACTCGATTGCCTCATCGCCAATGTGCTCACACGCCCCCGCCAGCAGACCGAACCCGAACTCTGGCAGATTCTCCGGATGGGCGTGTTCCAGCTCTTCTTCGCCCGCACTCCGCCGCATGCCGCAGTCAGCTCTTCCGTCGAACTTTGCCGCGCACTGCACCGCGATCGCTGGACCGGGTTTGTCAACGGCATCCTTCGCAGCCTCGGCCGACTCCAGCTTGAACACCCCGCCGACAAGCCGTCTGCGGCCACTGTGCCCGCGGAATCCGGACGCTGGATTCATTTCAGCACTGCAGTTCTCCCTGACCCGCAGCTGTCCCCGGAAGAATGGTTTGCCGATGCCTTCTCGCTGCCGTCCGAACTGGCCCGGCGATGGGTGCAGCAGATGAACGCGGCCGACTGCATCGCCGCCGGCTTCTTCTTCAACACACCTCCCCTTACAACGCTCCGTGTGAACCAGCTCCGCACCACTCGCAGCGACCTCCGCCAGGCCCTCACAGACGCCGGGTTTCTCTGCGAACCAGGACGGCTCGAATACAGTCTGCACGTCCCCCACGCTGGTGCCCCGGAACGACTCCCGGGCTTCGCGGAAGGGTGGTGGAGCATTCAGGATGAAGCTGCTCAGGCTGCCGCTCTGCTGCTCAACCCGCAACCCGGCGAATCCATTCTCGATCTCTGCTCCGCTCCCGGCGGCAAAACCACACACCTCGCCGAACTCAGTCACGACCAGGCACGCATCATCGCCTGCGATGTTTCCCGTCCACGACTTGACCGCGTTCTGCAAAACCAGCAGCGGCTAGGCCTTTCCAGCATCGAACTGCACCTGATTGATCGCAGCGGCGAAGGAATCCCGCCCGGCGAATTCGACGCAGCCCTCGTCGATGTCCCCTGTTCCAACACCGGCGTACTCCATCGACGCCCTGAAGCGCGCTGGCGCTTCGACACGACCGCGCTTGAAGAACTCACCGCACTCCAGCTGCGACTGCTGCTCACAGCCGCCAGCCGCATTCGCCGCGGAGGTCGCCTTGTCTACAGTACCTGCAGTCTCGAACCGGAAGAAAACTCCCGGCTCGTCCGCGCAGCACTCACGCAGCTCCCGGAGTTTCTCCTGGTCAAGGAAACACTCCACAAACCCGGTGCCCCCGCCGATGGTGCCTTTCAGGCTTTGCTGGAACGCAATTCATGAGCGACCTTGTTCTGTTCTTCGACATTGACGGCACCATGCTCCACACCGGCGGTGCCGGACAGAAAGCCATGGAACTTGCGCTCCGCGAAGAATTCCGCATCCCGGAACCTTTCGATGCCGTGCACACGGCCGGACGAACGGACCGCGGGATTGAAAACGAAGTCTTCGCCCGCTGCGGCATCCCGCTCACCGACAGCGAACGCCAGCGATTCGCGCGCGCCTATCTGGAACGCCTGCCGCATTGTCTTCGCGAACTTCCCGGAGGACTCCTTCCCGGCGTTCGCCCACTCCTCGAAGAACTCAGTCGCAACCCCCGCGTTCACCTCAGCCTCCTCACAGGGAACTACGCCGAAGGTGCCTGGATGAAGCTGCGGCACTTCGAAATCGCCGACTTCTTTACAGGCGGAGCCTACGGTGACCATCACCCTGAACGTGACGACGTCGCCCGAGATGCACTCTCTCATGTGCAGACAACTCTGCGAAAACAAGTCCCCGGAAACGCCGTCTGGGTCATCGGCGATACCCCCGCTGATATTCGCTGCGCCCGCGCAATCGGTGCCAAAGCCGCCGCAGTCGCCACCGGTGTCTACACCCACGAACAGCTGCATCCACACACACCGGATGAACTCTTCCACAACCTCGCCGACACCGCTCTCGTACTCAGACGCCTGCTGGCCGAACTGCCTGTGAATTCCGGCACGCAGTCCACACGCTGATTTCACAGATCAGCAGTACCGAGGCAGCGCCACTCCCCGTCCCCCGTCCGCTGACCGGGCCAGGTCGGATGCGTTCCCTGTCATCTCAGCGCACGCCGAATTCTCCGCTGCCCAGAATGAGCGGACGCAGGTGGCTGGCGGGAGCGGCGGGGCTGGCGATCACCTTCTGAGTCTTGCCAAGACTCTTTGCCGCCTGAACAGCCCGCTCAGCGGTGTAGGCCGACAGATCTTCAAACGTAAGCGAACGGTCGTTCCACAAAGCTGCCACCGCCGACTGCACCTCACTGTTCACATCGCTCCCCACAAGGGCCTCCCGCACGGCCAGCAGCAGCGCCGTGTTGCCCGGATCGGAGCGGCGCACCTGAAGCGTGGCCGCTTCGATGGCGTCGGAACGGTCAGCGAACAGCACATGTCGACCGTGCGGGCTGCGACACTCGGCGAAGGCACTGCGGGCTTCATTGCGAGCGCGCGCGGAATGGGCGGCATCGATGATCCAGAGCACATCGCAGTCAAGACTGTTGACGGGGCGACAGAGATCCTTCCAGCGGACGCCTTCCCTGTCGAGCTGTCTGAGATCTCGCGGATCCACCTGCGGCGGCAGAAAAAAGAACTCTTCACTCACCCCCGTGCGGACACTGCCGCCAACCGCAACGGCCCGTGAAATGCCGCGGCCACAAACCACCACAATCACAAGGTCATCGGGCGAAGCCTGAGCTTCGCGCGCTCTGATGAAATCAGCCAGCGTTCCCGTCACCGAAGTCCAGTTGACACGGGCATCAGCCACTACCTGACTCAGCGGGTCCCACGGACGCACCAGCCCCCGCGCAGACTGCAGGTCCCGCTGCAATCCCTCCACACTCCCCACCGAATACTGCAGCGGTGTCGATCTGAGATACTGGTCGACGGCGAACGCAAGCAGATACACTCGAGCCCTCGGATCCCGCGGTCGACCAGCCGTGAAGAATACTGCTGTATCACGCCCCTGATCGCTGTTGGCAAGCTCCTCGCCCGGCTGGCGGGCACTCACCGTGATCGCATTCGAGACTTCCGGGGACTGCGACTGCCATGTGTAATCCCGCGCGGCAGGAGCTCCGGCAATGACCGGGTCAGCCAGCAGACGTCCGTTGTGCGACGCCTGAATTTCAAACGCGGCCGCATCGGCAGGATTGACGAAAGTCACCCGCGCCTGGATCGTCACCGGCTGCCCCGCAGGAAGTTCGGCCCCGTCTGCAGGAGTCAGGATTTCAATTCGCGGCAATGCGAGCACTCGTTGCTGCAGTTCCTGACGCAGATCCGCGGCGACAGGACGGTTGAGCGCTGCCAGTGCATCCGGTACGTTGCCCAGCTGCAGGACCTGCCGAATCACCTCCGGCTTCTCGTACTCCTTCTGCAGATGCTCCGCCGGCTCGAATCGAGGTGGCCGATCCACTCCCTGATTGATCTGCCAGCCAAACAGCCGGTCTCCCTCCGCAATCGACGCGTCAAAGTAACCCTCCGGAGTGAACAGCACCCACTCGCCGGCTTTGTCAGAAACCAGTGTCAGCAGGGGTTCCCAGCCGGGGTTGATACGCAGCACTGTATCGCCCGGATTGTCCGCGCTGAAGCCCCCCCGGCTGCTCCACAAATCCACAATCTCCCACGCCGGGTGCTGCTGCAGAATACTCTCGATCCGACCCGTGTCCGTGATCACCTGGTCTGAGGTCGCAAACCCGGCCAGATGCGTCGCATCACCGTCACGCAGACCGCGGGCAAACAGAATTCCCGCCTTCAGCAGATCGCGGACCACCAGCGCACCCTCCGGAGATCGCTCGAATCGCGCCCCGAACACCGCCTGCTGCCGCGGCAGACTCAGCCCTTCAAGGCTCCAGATACGGACGGTCTTATCGCCTGCACACGAGACCAGATATCGCTGATCGGTGGACACCGACAGATCGGAAACGGCGCTGCTGTGATCGCGGAAGTAACGCACGAGCTGCGGAGTGTCGTCGTTCGCTGTGGGCAGACGATACACGAAGATTCCATCGATTGTGCGAGTTCCAATGGCAACTGCTGCGGGCACACCATCGGCTCCCTGCAGGAATGCAGCTGCACCGCTGAACAGTCCCTGATCAGGAATGCTCAGGGAGATTGTGACGGGAGCCCGCGGACTGCCGGCCGGCGGGTTGATGGTGAGTGCCTGTGTGAGCGAATCCGGGGAGGGCGCGCCGGCGGTTACCGTCCAGCCGGGCGCGAAGGTATCCGGAGCGTTTGCGGCGGGGGGCGGAGAATTCGGCTGACTGGCTGCGGATTCTTCAAGGTCGGAATCACCAAGAGTGATCACGGCTGCACCGCCCGCCGAATCCTGCAGCACCACCTGGTAGCCTGTCGCCACTGAAGAAGCCGCGGATGCGAAACGTGCCTGACGAAAAATTCGCCCGCGACCGACGGCCGCAATGGAGGTGGCCTGCAGCGGTTGAGGCAGCAGACCGCCGGTTGAGTCCCGCACGTCCCAGATCAGCAGCTGTTCGCGGTCATCGTTGTGCGTCAGCAGCCGGGATGAATCGGAAGAGAAGGCGGCCGCTCGACAGGATTCCCGGCCCGGGAATTCAATCCGGTCACGCACCGCCAGCGAATCCGCATCCAGCAGGGCTACGAAGGAACGCACACTGTCGTCTGTTTCCAGGTCACCCAGCACAGCCAGCTGTCGGGCATCAGGCGAAAGCACAAGGTTTCTGAGAGTCAGCAGTGTTTCGGCGGGCACCTCAAGCAGCTGGCCAGGCGTCACTGTTTCGGCCGCCGCGTCCATGCCCCCACGTCGCACCGAAAGGACTCCGTCCGCGTCGCCCGCAATGATAACCTGTCCGTCGGCAGCGGTGGTAATTGCCGTGCCGACCTGGTCAAACAGTCCCAGCGGTCGCGGAGGACTGTCGCCCGCCAGATCAAATGCAGTCAGCTGATCCTGAAGGCCGACGTCCGATTCCAAAGGCACAAAGGCCAGCAGCCAGCGGTCTGAGGCGAGCGCCAGCGGATGGAATGTGCGCAGCACGGCCTCTCCGTCAGCACCACCGGACACGTCAGCGGCAGTCGGCTGCAGCTCGCGACGCACGCGTCGACCATCCACTGTCGTCCAGACAACGATTCCGCCAAGTCGATTGGAGGCAGCGATGATCGAGGAATCAGCGTTCATTGCCAGGGCAACGACTTCGGCGCCCGCGGAAAAGACTTCAAGCACCTGCTGGTTGCCGGGATCAACCAGTAACACGTCCCCGCCAGGCCCCCGCGCGGAGCTGCCGCCGAGGAGCAGTTTCTTCCCATCTGCAGTGCTGGCTGTCGCATTGATCTCACCCAGTGACCCGCGAGCGAATTCCCAGCGGACGGCAGCACCAGGGACGATGCGGGAGTCGACGACGTCGTAGAACTGGACACACTTGTTCTCGCCGGCCGCGTAAAACCGCCGCCCGTCACCTGTGAATGCGAGCGTGCGAGTTCGGCCGGCAGGACCTTTGAAATCCAGCGCCAGCCGCGGTGGCTCTGGTCGCTGAGCCATCACAGACGCTGTGTTCCGGAACGAGCCGGCAAGGAAGCAGCAGACCACAGGCAGAATTTTGAGGAACCAGCGTCCTGCAGCAATCCGCGACATCTGAGCACTCCCCACACGACAGCACAGGCGGAAACGGGCCAGTGTGGGAAAGTTTATCGTCGCTGCCGGTAAAGGCGAGCGATACCGGTACAGGACTCAGGCGCGAGCGACAGGGGTGATCGGGCCCAGTCGGCGGACTGCAGCTGCGATGCGTTCAGCATGCTCCGGGCCGACCACCTGCAGCGGCGGTGCCGTAAATCGCTGGCACAGCCCCGCGTATTCCATTGCCAGTTTCAAACCCGGAATCAATTTCATCCGGCCATGCTCATCCCGGTACACCGCGGCGAAAAGATCGTGGATCATCGCATGCAAACGATCGATTTCCGCAGCATCCGCTCCCGTCGCAGCAGCATACAGACGGGTATAGACAGACGGCAGCAGATTGGCTCCGCCACAAACGCCGCCGTCACCACCCAAAGCAACGGCGTCCGCCAGCAGTTCTTCCGGTCCCATGAATACTGAAAATCGGCCTGGCTGACGAAACTGTACGCAGAGCTGCTGGAAATAACGCAGATCGCCTCCACTGTCCTTGATTCCTGCCACGTTCGGGTGCTCGTGGAGTTCTGCGACAAGGTCGAGGCTGAGCACTGTGCCCACGCAGGAGGGCATGTTGTAGAGCATTACAGGCAGCGGTGATTCGTCGGCCAGGCGACGAAACCAGTCTGTCAGAGCCGCCTGAGAAACGTCAAAGTAGAACGGCGCGGCTGCCACAACGGCGTCAGCACCCGAGCTGTGAGCGTGAACAGCCAGCTGGAGCGATTCCGAATAGCTGGTGTCGGTCACGCAGCACAGCACCGGCACGCGACCAGCCACCACTTCGCAGACACGATCGACCACAGCGTAGCGGTGACGGTAAGTCAGCGACGGGCCTTCGCCGGTGGTCCCCAGAGCAAACACCCCCGAGACGCCGCCGGCAAGCAGGTGTTCCACCACGGCCCGCATTGCCTCCGCATCAAACTGTCCGTCCGCGGTCAGTGGCGTAACAACTGGAGGAATTACGCCCATCAGGTGCGTCATATCGAATGTCCACAGAAAGGAAACCGGTACAGCGGTGAAAGCAGAGTCCCGGACTATGCATCATCAGGGACGAGAATCCAGTTTTTTCCCGCCGGGGGCGACGGAGGTTGATGAAGATTTCGAGAACCGTTCCGCCCTGCGGATGAGTCTTGCACGGGGTGTGCCGAATTTCCCGGAAAAGCGAGCTTCCGCGGATTTCACGGGATGGCCCCCCCAAGTTGCTTTTCGGCCCCGGCAGAATCTGGCAAAATCCCGAAATCGGCGATCACGGGAAAGGACTCCCCCCAAGGCTTTCCAGGGGTTCCCCGGAAGCCAGCCAAACCCGGAAATCTGTGCTGCATGCGAGGGCTGTTGCGGCAGGGAAAGCTTTCGGGGCGCAAGTGCTCGCTCGGTATCCTGTTTTCAGTCTCCACGCAGACTTGTGATTGCAGCCGGTCCGGAAATCTGAATAGTGAAAGCCCTGCGGCGACGGCCGACACACTTTTCAGACAACCCACACACGATCGGTTGCTTCCACGGCGACCCTCGCGACAGAACAGCTTCAGGCGGATTTGATAATGTACATACTGATCACCGGCGCTACCGGACTCGTTGGGCGATACCTGATTCGCGATCTCCTGCTCAACGGACACCAGCTCGCTCTCGTCGTTCGCGGCTCCCGACGATCCTCTGCACGCGAACGCATCGAACAGATCATGCAGTACTGGGAACAACAGCACCAGCGGCCGCTGCCACGCCCCGTGGTGCTCGATGGTGATATCAGCCAGCCATTCTTCGGACTCTCCACTGCCGATCGCGAATGGATCAGTCAACACTGCAACAGCATCATTCACAGCGCCGCCATTCTGGAATTCTTCGGGGCCGACCGCGCCGGCGAACCCTGGAGAACCAATCTTGACGGCACCCGCTATATGCTCGAACTCTGCGAATCCACAGGGATCCGGGACATTCATTACGTTTCCACCGCCTACGTCGCCGGACTCCAGACCGGACTTGTTCACGAATCCAGCCTCGCCGCCGGACAAACCTTCCGCAACGACTACGAAGCCAGCAAGTTCGAAGCCGAATCGCTCGTGCGGAACGCCACCTTCCCCGAACACGTCACTGTCTACCGCCCCGCGGTCATCTGCGGCGATTCGCAAACCGGATACACCAACACCTATCACGGCCTGTTCGTCTATCTGCGACTCATGGCCATGCTCGTCCCCTGCATTCCTCAAGGCCCCGATGGACTTCGCCACACGCCCATTCGTCTCAGCTTCACCGGCGACGAAAAACGCAACCTCATCCCCGTCGACTGGGTCTCCGCCGTCATGTGCCGACTCTTCCAGAACCCGGCAGCCCGCGGCCGCACCTATCACCTCGTCCCCGATGTCCCCACAACCGCCCGAAATCTGATCGACTGCTGTGCCGAATTCTTCCAGTCCACCGGTGTCCTCTACGCCGGTGATCCGGAACCTGTCAACGCCGAAGATGTACCGCTCTCAGAAGATCAGCGAATGTTCGAATCGCTCTTCCGCGAGAACGCTGAGACCTACGCCAACTACGAAACCACCGACAACACCTTCGACGCCACCAACACCAAAACCTTCGTTCCCGATCTCCCCTGCCCGCCCATCGATCGCACCATCATTCACCGATACATCGAATTCGGCAATTCTGATAAGTGGGGCAAAAAACGCCCCGAATTCAATCCCGTACCCGTTTGGTTCGAAGACCTGTGCCGCACGGCCGTCACTCCCGGACAAGCTCCGGCAACAACCCGCATCGGTCTGAATGTCCTCGGACTCGGCGGCGCCCAGCTCACACTCGAATTCTCCGGCACGGAACTCGTCTCCGTCTGCCGCGGACTCCCCGACGAACCCATCCCCACACTCTCTGCCACCACGGCCGAACTCCGCAACGCACTCCCCGGCAGTCTGCCAACCTCCGAACTCCATTCCGGCTGGGAACACTGCTCCGATGAACAGCAGGAATGGCTCACCAGCCTGCTCCTCAACGGTCTGTCCTCCCACACAACCCCCGTCTCCGTCTGAACCTGCCGGCCGGTTCGGTGCG
>CAZLOQ010000062.1:23125-29403 GCA_964561125.1 uncultured Chitinophaga sp.
CTGTCCTCCCACACAACCCCCGTCTCCGTCTGAACCTGCCGGCCGGTTCGGTGCGTCAAGCCGGCTCCGGCAAAACGCAACGCACGAAGCCCAGCCGACGAAGCCCAACCGACACAACTCAACCGCTCACCTCGGGCCTTACGTTTTCATTCCCGTCGCTTGTCTTTCCCCGGTTGCTGGTAAGAATAACCAGCGTCGTATCCCGGCCTGCTGTTTCCGGCCGGAACACAATGTCCCCACGTTCTTTCACGGGAGTGTCAGTAATGAAATTTCTGCAGACTGCAGTTTTGGCGGTCGCCTGCGTTTTCCAGGGAGTAGCCATGGGTGCCGACACCGTTCACGAATTCAAGATGAAATCCATCGACGGAAAGGAAGTCAATCTTTCCGAATACAAAGGTAAGGTGCTCCTGATCGTCAATGTCGCCAGCCGCTGCGGACTCACTCCCCAGTACACCCAGCTGCAGGCACTGCACGAAAAGTATGCCGACAAAGGCGTAGTGATCATCGGTGTTCCCTGCAACCAGTTCGGGGCTCAGGAACCCGGCACCGAAGCCGAGATCAAACAGTTCTGTTCCACAAAGTACGACGTCACCTTCCCGATGATGAGCAAGGTGGACGTCAACGGCGCTAAACAGGACCCGCTCTACGCATTCCTCAAAAGCAAGTCCGACAAGACCGACGACATCAGCTGGAACTTCGAAAAGTTCGTCGTGGGCAAAGACGGCAAAGTCGCCGCTCGATTCGCTCCCCGCACAAAGCCGGATGCCCCGGAAGTTCTCGAAGTCATCGAAGCTGCTCTGAAGAAGTAATCGGTATCAGCCGGATCACCGACTGAACTCCCGATCGACAGCATCCAGTCGCACACCGCATCTCGCACCCCGCAGTCCGTCAGAACTGCGGGGTGCCTGCGTTGTTACTCCGTGCCTCCGACTTCCTGCATCTCCAGTTGCTTCATCTTGCGATACAGATTGGAGCGATGCAGCCCCAGCAGCTTTGCGGCGTCGGTCATATTGTCCCGAGCCTCGCGAATGCTCCGGCGAATGAAGTCCCGCTGAAATTCACGAGTTGCATTTTCCAGCCCCAGATCCAGAGCCGGCAGACGCGAACCCGCCGTGTCGGGGCTGAGCATAAACGACAAGTCCTCCGGCTCAATCCGCTCCCCCTGGCTCAAAAACGCCAGACGCTCCATCAGATTTCGCAGCTCACGCACATTTCCCGGCCACGGATGGTCCTGCAGGCGGCGACGAGCCTCTGTCGCCAGCGTCAGACCCGGCCGCCGCGCCTGAGCCGCAAAACGCTTCAGAAAATGTTCCGCCAGCGGCAGAATGTCCTCAGGCCGCTCTCGCAGCGGCGGCAGCTCCAGCGTCACCACTCCCAGTCGATAATACAGGTCCTCGCGAAACTTCCGCGCTCGAACCTGCTCCGCCAGATTGACATTCGTCGCAGCAACAATCCGCACATTCACCGGAATCACCTGAGATCCGCCGACGCGAGTGATGACTTTTTGTTCCAGCACCCGCAGGAGTTTTGCCTGTCCACCCAGCGACATGTCACCAATTTCATCCAGAAACAAAGTTCCACCATCCGCCAGCTCGAACTTGCCCTGACGCATCTCCCTCGCGTCCGTGAACGCGCCACGCTCATGCCCGAACAATTCACTCTCCAGCAGCGATTCTGAGATCGCTGCACAGTTCACCGCCACGAACGGACAAGGCTCGCGGGTTCCCTCGTAGTGCAGAGACTGCGCAACCACTTCCTTGCCCGTCCCGCTCTCACCCAGCACCAGCACCGGCAGGTCTGTCGATGCCAGACGCCGAACCGTGTCACGCAGTGCCGACATCGAAGCACTCTCGCCAATGATCGCCACGCCCCGCGTCACCCGCTCCGCCAGCTGACTGCGACTGCGACTGAGCAGACTCTTTTCCTGCAGATTCGCCAGCGCGACTGCAGCCTGAGTGCCCAGCAGGGTCAGACACTCCACGTCGTCCTCCGTGAACGGCCGCTGATCCTTCTGATTGATCCCCTGAAACGCTCCTACCACACGCCCCTGAGCATCCTTGAGCGGCACACACACAATGCTCCGCGTCCGATAACCGCTCTTCCGGTCCACCTCCTGGTTGAACCGCGAATCCTCATACGCGTCGTCCACACAGATCGACTGACCCGTGCGCAGCGTCTCCCCCACAATACCCTCGCCGGCCGGCAGTCGCAGTGACGCCCCGCGTATACCCAGCGCAGGCCTCGCTTCCACCTCGCCCCGTTCCCGATTCCACAGGAAAATACTGCTGCGATCACAGTTGAGCAGCCGTGTGGCTTCCTGAGCGATCAGTTCAAGCAGCGGTGCCGCGTCGTCCGCCTGAGAAAGCCGCGATGCAATCTCCAGAGTCGCTCGCAGTCGCTCAATCCGCCGCACCTGCGTCTGCTCCCGCTGCACCAGCGCCAGCGACATCGACAGCGTACTCGCCAGCATCAGACCCGCATCCACCATCTCCGCATCCGCGTGCCGACCGGAAACCGCGATCAATCCCTGAAACGGTGCCGCCGCAGTCAACGGGAAACCCGCCGTCATCCGGTTCTGCTCCGTTCGTACAACCCCCGCCGCCTCCCGATCCAGAACTCCCTCCCACAACGCTATCGGACGCGCCGCCGGGGGCTGCTGACCATGCTCCGCCACTAACTCCCACGATGGCTCCGACGTCCGCCGAATCACACCTATCCACTGCACCGCCAGCTCCGTCGCGATCTCCGCCAGCCCGGTCCGCAGGAATGAAACCACCGAAGACGCCTGCAAAGCGTCTGAAAGCAGACGAGCACCCAGCTGCAACAGCGGACCGCTGGAAGATGCCGGGGCCAGCAACGGCACCTGCTGCGCTGTTTTCCACTCCGTTGTCATCCGCTTCCTGCCCTCCGTAACACTGCCTGCATGGGCTCATTCTCCCACACACCGCACATACTCGACGCCGCGTCATCAGGTCGACGAAGTCAGGCGCCATCGGTCTGATGGCGATGAATGTAGTGAGTGTCGCGTTCGAGGTCAATTGCCCACATTCGGCACTGGTCGATTTCCCCGCTCACCCTTAAAATCCAAACGGGGCTTCAAAGACTCGCACGAATCCTTCCGGGAGCAGCGGCAATGGCAGGCAGGCGAAAGGCAACCGGCTCGGCAAAGTCAAAACCCCGGTCTACTCCTCCAGGGCTGGGTGAATACCTGATCCAGCAGCTGCAGCGGTACGGCGTCAGAGATGTCTTCGGAATCCCCGGCGACTTCGTCCTGCAGTTCTACGGAATGCTGGAGTCCAGTCCGCTCCGCGTGATCGGCACCACCAGCGAAGCCTGTGCCGGCTATGCCGCCGACGGCTATGCCCGCATCAACGGCATCGGCTGCGTCTGCGTCACCTACTGCGTCGGCGGCCTAAGCCTCTGCAACGCGGTGGCCGGCGCGTACGCCGAAAAGAGCCCCGTGATCGTCATCAGCGGGGCGCCGGGAATGAATGAACGCCGAACGGATCCGCTCCTGCATCACCGCGTCCGCGACTTTCACACGCAGAAGGACGTGTTCGAGAAAATCACCATCGCCGCAGCATCGCTGGAAGACGAACTCACGGCCTTCCGGGAAATTGATCGAGTGCTTGCGGCCTGTGCACGCTACAAGCGGCCCGTCTTTCTTGAACTCCCCCGCGACAAGGTCCTGGCAGAATGCCCGTACCCGCACCAGCCGCTCCTCGAACAGCAGCAAAGTGACCCGGCCGCACTCGCCGCCGCTGTGGCCGAAGCCCGGGAAATGCTGGAACAGGCCCGACAACCGGCCATCATCGCCGGTATCGAACTCCATCGCTTCGGACTGCAGGATCACGTCCTGCGTTTCGCCGAACAGAACCGCATTCCGATCAGCGCCACACTGCTTGGTAAATCGGTCGTCAGCGAACGGCATCCTCTGTATCTCGGAGTCTACGAAGGGGCGATGGGACGACAGGAAGTTCAGCAGTATGTGGAAAGCAGCGACTGCGTTGCTCTGCTCGGAGCCTTCCTCAGCGATATCAACCTCGGTGGTTTCACTGCCCGTCTTGATCCCGCCCGCTGCATCTACGCCACCAGCGAAAAACTCCGGATCGGACACCACTACTTTCACGATGTGCTCTTCAGTGACTTCATGCACGCTCTCGCAGCCCCGGAATTCACCGTCAAACGCAAAGCACCCCGCATCGAACAGCCGCAGATCCAGCCGTGGAAAGCCGTCCCCTCCGCTCCACTGACCATCAGCCGACTGTTCGCAAAAATCAACTCCATCCTTGATGATAACCTCGTCGTGGTCTCTGATACAGGCGACTCCCTGTTTGCAGCGGCTGACCTGTCCATCTCGCAGCGCACAGAATTCCTCAGCACCGCCTACTACACCTCCATGGGCTTCGCCATCCCCGCCGCAGTCGGCGTGCAGGCTGCCAACCGCAACCTGCGACCACTCGTTCTGGTCGGCGACGGAGCCTTCCAGATGACGTGCATGGAACTCTCAACAGCCGTACGGAATCAGTTCAACCCGATCGTCGTCGTGCTCAACAACAAAGGCTACTCCACCGAACGCTTCATCCAGGAAGGACCGTTCAACGACATTCATAACTGGCAGTATCACCGCATGCCTGAACTGCTCGGCTCAGGCTGGGGCTTCGAAGTCCACACCGAAGGTGATCTCGAAAAAGCCTTCCGCGCCGCACTCGCAAATGTCGACTGCTTCAGCATCCTCAACGTTCACCTCGATAAACTCGATGTCAGCCCCGCACTCAAACGACTCGCCGCCCGACTCGCCGAACGAATCTGAAATCCTCCTCGCATGGGTCGTTACCGTCCCCTGCGGTGCTGCTCTGGCTGCTGCGGCGCCTCTCCTGCTGGCTCACACATAGCCACCGGGAAATTGCACAACGGAATGCTCGCCGTCGGCTCCGATAACACCTCACCCACCGTCGACTCCCGCAACGCCCGCTCCACCATCCCCAACGCCTCGTCCATCCGACGATGCAAAGGACACAGATTCACCCCATGAGCCGCCAGGTTGAGCGGACACGTGCGAATCCGCTGAATCGGCTCCACCGCATTCACCACCTCCAGAATCGTCAGACTCTCCGCACACCGCGATAACTCGACGCCACCACCCGCTCCCCGGTGCGATTCCAGTATCCCCGCCTGCGCAAGCGACTGAATCACCTTCGACAGGTAAGCACGAGGCACCTGCGTTGCCGCAGCAATCTCCGCTGTCGTGCAACTTCGCTTCGACAATGCCAGATGCAGCACCGCCCGCAACGCATATTCCACAGTCTGCGAGAACATAACTTGAAATCCAAATTGGATATTGATGTCTCATTTTGGCGATGATAGCCTATTTGGATGCACTGGTCCAATTCATCGACCGTCACCGGCCTCTCAGTCCCGCCACTCCCCACACACACCCACCCACACAAGGAATCCCGCCATGATGAAACATGTTGACGAACCCGGACTGGAAACCGATCTGGCCAGCCGCTTTGCCTGGCTGACAGAATTTATGGGGTTTACGGAGGCAGACGTGTCGGCACTGCACGCAGCCGCCCCGGTGCTGGGGCCGCTGGTACCGGGACTGGTGGATGCGGTCTACGAAAAACTCTTCTCTTACGATGCCACGAAACGTCATTTTCTGGTGCGGCAATCGGGATTTGACGGAGCTGTTCCGGACAATCTTTCTCAGCTGTCACAACAGCATGAAATGATTCAGTTTCGCAAGGCCCATCTGGCAGGCTACCTTGTGGCCCTGGTGACGCGTCCATACGACAGCAAACTGGTGCAGTTTCTTGACAACGTGGGAAAAATTCACACGCCGCTGGCAGGCAACCCGCGGTTGTCCGTGCCGCTGGTACAGATGAACGCGCTGATGGGGTTTGTGTCCGATGCGCTGTTGTCGGCAGTGCTCGGGCTGGGACTGGAACGCGAGACCGAGCTGCGGACACTGCGAGCGGTGAATCGGCTGCTGTGGCTGCAGAACGACCTCATCACGCGTCATTATCAGCAGCCGAGCGCCTCTTCACCGGACAGCGCCAGGTTCGGAGTTTCTTGAGTCCATCCCGGATGGTGCAGCACTTCGAAAACATGGATTCCTTCTTGTATACGGTCAAAATGCGAGCGTGTTTTTAACCACGGATGACACGGATTCGAAGGATCAAATCACAGGCACAGCGGCGCTTGAAGCTGGAGCAGCTGGCCCAACATACCGCTGTCCAGTGAAGTCCAGCTGCCTTTGCGATTCCTTTCGTGTG
>CAZLOQ010000063.1:0-10647 GCA_964561125.1 uncultured Chitinophaga sp.
GCCGGAGGCCGGACAACTGCTGAAACAAATGCAGTCAGCACTTCCGCAACTGAGTGCTGCCGATCTGAACGATCGCATCGAACTGCTCGGATCCGGGCTGGCAGCAGCAGAAGACGCCCAGTTCGATCTGATGGTCGCCGGACCTGCCACTCTTCCCCTGCTGCTGGCCCGGACACCATCAACGCGCTCCGGCCGCGCTGCCGCCAATCTCCTCGAAACACTCGCCTTTGACTGGCGACACGACCTCACAAACCTGCTGCCGTCTGCCACTTACCAATCCGCCTGCGGATCTACGAGCTGCTCGCAGGTTCTGCAGCTCACGATCTGCATGAAATCCTGCTGCGGCAGCAATTCACGGCGACCGAACCTGCCGAAGTCGCCGCCGCCCGGGCTGCTCTCAGGCGACTGGCCCGCGGAGCTGAAATTCCCGCGACCGCAGATGCGGCCGCAGACCATCTCCTGAAACGAGCTGAGCAGCTGTTGGTTGCATCCGGAGCGCGATTTGCCGCTGCAGACCCGTCTGTTGCCGCTACGGGGCTGCCCGCCGATGAACTGCCCCCTTTGAAACATGCCAGTTTGCTGATTGAGCATGCGCTGGCCATTCAGCCAGCTCACCCCCGCGGTGTCCTGCTTCAGCGGGTTGCTGCCGCTGCCGGTCCGGCAGAGAACACTCCAGCCGGTCTCACTGGTCCGCAATCGCCCGAACAGCAGCTCTCTGTACTCCAGGCTGCACTCGAACTCGGGCAGGCGACCGCTGCAATCGCCCTCCTGAAATCGCTCGATCCCGACACCCTGAAGATAACAAGTCTCGCGCGGCCGACAGAAACCGTCCTCCGAAAGTCGCTCGCCAGTCCTGATGCACGTGTCAGGACCCTGGCCGCTGCGATCGCTCTGCGAGCAGGACTGGAGCACGATCTGTTCGGCAAAAAAGCGCGTGAACAGATTGCAACCGCAGCCAGCCGCGCCCCGCGACCGGAAGCTGTCGTGATTATGGCGGATCCGCAGCCACGCCTGCTGTTTCAGCACCTCATGGAAGACCAGGGTTTTCTGGTGGACACCGCCGGTACGGGACCGGGGGGATTCCTGATGGCAGCAGCCCAGCTGCAGTGTGAATACGTGCTGCTGTCGCTGCAGCCGTCACGGTGGTCTCCCGCTATGACCATCGCTAATCTTCGTGCAGACGTCAGAACACAGCTGGCGACAGTGATCCTTGTCGGTCCGCCCGCCTCGCGGGAACAGGCAAACGCACTGGTCGAAACCCATGGTAACGCCGTATTTCTCGAAGAACCCGTTGGCCCAATGACGTTCAAATCCCGGCTGAAGAAACTTCGCCTGCCCGCCCCCGTCGTCTCTGCTGCTGATCGAATCCAGCTGCAGCAGAGCACCAGTGCACTGCTGATCGGCCGATGATTTAAAGCAGGCTGCGGTCAAGTACCGCCCGGGCCTTTGTGAAGTATTCCTGCCAGCGAATCTCCGGCTGACCGTCGCGGAGGCAGTCACGAATCTTCTGCAGCGTATTGCGGGCCATGTGGGGACAGCGGTTGCAGGCGCATGTCTGCCCGCTGGAACTCATGATTCCCGGCACAGGGATGTAGGTGTGCCACGGCGCAGCCTTCTGCAGCGGATGAATCATCGTGGCCTCGGTGGCAACGAGGAACGTGGCTGGTGTCTTTTCCTGCTGAACGTGCTGCCGCATGCGCTCTGTGCCACCAACCATATCAGCCAGTTCAAGGATGTTCTGAGGGCATTCAGGGTGGGCCAGCACGCGACTGCCGGGGTTGCTGCGGCGAATCCGAATCAGGTCCTGGATGCTGAAGACTTCGTGGACCATACAGGAACCGGGCCAGAGGATCATGCGACGGCCAGTGACTTCCTGAAGATAGCGTCCCAGATGCTGGTCCGGCACAAAGAGTATTTCCACATCGGCCGGCACGCGGTCGATGATTTCCCTCGCATTGCCGCTGGTGACAATCCAGTCGCACAGGCTTTTGACAGCCGCGGATGTATTGATGTAGGCGACGGTCTGGAAGTTCCGTCCCTGCTCGCGAAGCTGCTCCTGAAACGCCTGCAGCTGATGCGGGGGACAGCTGTCGGCCAGTGAACAGCCAGCCAGCATGTCCGGAATGAGCACCCGTTTTTGGGGGTTCATGATTTTTGCTGATTCACCCATGAAGTGCACGCCGGCAAAGACGATTGTGGAGTTGGTGACGCGGGTGGCGTCCCGCGCCAGCTTGAGGCTGTCGCCGGTAAAGTCCGCGATGTCCTGGATTTCGCCGTCGACATAGAAATGGGCAAGAATCGCAGCATCCTGCTCGCGCTTGAGAACCTCAATTTCGTCCATCAGATCAAGGGGATCTTCGCTGGGCGCTGATGGCTCGGAAAGCTGTACAAGACTCATGCGGTAGACCTTCAGGGAATCAGAGAAACGGGAGTCATGGCAATTCTAACGAAAATTCCGGTGCAGTGGATTGAGAAAAAACGAGCGGATCCGCGTGGGCGGAAAGAAATCAACGGCAGTTTTTGCCGAACAGGAAACCACGTTCAGAAATCACCGGATTTTTGTCGTTGTTCGCCTGCCCCCCCGAATTCGCCGGAACCCGATCCCGGAAACCGGAACCCAGCTTTCCCCGATCTGCCCTCACCCCTTATACTTCAATCCCCCAAAACCGGCCATCCGCCCCCGCGTGGCTCAACTCGCGCGGCCAGCGAGTGTCTCTTCATTTCTCCGACCTTTGCGGACTCAAAACCTGTGTACAGAACACACACCTGTGGTGAACTTCGTCGTGAACACTCCGGGCAAACCGTCACTCTCGCCGGCTGGGTGCACAGCTATCGCGAGCAGGGCCGGGAACTGGTCTTTATCGACCTCCGCGATCGCTACGGGAAAACTCAGGTCGTCTTCAACACTGACGACGACGCCAAAATCGACTCACTCGCCAGACGGCTCAGACGTGAAGACGTCATTCGTGTCAGCGGAGAGGTGCGATATCGCGGAGACGGTATGACCAATCCGCGACTGGCCACCGGTGAAATCGAACTTCGAGTCCGGCAACTGACGCTGCTGTCACGCAGCAAAACACCTCCTTTTGAGATTGAAGGCGGCGAACTCCCGAACGAAGAACTCCGCCTCAAGTATCGGTTTCTCGATCTCCGCCGCCCGGATCTCCAGCGCAGTCTGCTCCTGCGACACCAACTCACACAGGCCACTCGCCAGTACTTCAACTCGCTGAATTTCCTCGAAATTGAAACCCCCATGCTCGGCCGCAGCACGCCCGAGGGAGCCCGTGACTATCTCGTCCCCAGCCGCGTACACCCAGGCAGCTTTTATGCCCTGCCCCAGTCGCCGCAACTCTACAAACAGATCCTCATGGTTGCCGGCTACGACCGTTACTACCAGATCGCCCGCTGCTTCCGCGACGAAAACCTGCGTTCCGACCGACAGCCCGAATTCACCCAGATCGACGTCGAAATGGCCTTCGTCGAACGCGATGATGTGCTCAACACCATTGATGGACTGGTGGCCTCCGTCATGAAATCCGTACGGGGCATTGAAATCCCGACTCCGCTCCCCCGCTACACCTGGCAGGACGTCATGACTCGCTTCGGCTGTGACAAGCCGGACATGAGGTTCGGGATGGAAATCACCGAGATCACGGATATTGCGGCCGCCAGTGAATTTGGCGTCTTCAAGGCGGCAGCCGCCACAGGCGGCCATATTCGCGGCCTTAACGTGAAGGGCGGAGCAGAAAAATACAGCCGCAGGCTGCTGGACGTGGATCTCAAGAACTTCATCTCGGAATTCGGAGCCCGCGGCCTGGCCTACATGAAAGTCATCGGCGGCAGACTGGAATCGACCATTGCAAAATTCTTCTCAGATGAGCAGCAGCAGATGATTATCAGCCGCATGCAGGGAGAAGAAGGCGACCTGCTCCTGTTTGTAGCCGACTCATGGAAAGTCACCTGCGCTGCCCTCGCCGCACTCCGCAACCGCATCGCCAAAGAACAGCAGCTTTACGACCCCGATTCGTTCAGCTGCCTGTGGGTGGTCGACTTCCCGCTCGTCACCTGGAACGCCGAAGAAGGACGTTTCGATGCTGAGCATCATCCCTTCTGTCAGCCCAATCCAGCCGATACAGAGTTCCTGAAAACGGATCCAGGACGCGTCCGCGCGGACAGCTATGACCTTGTGGTGAATGGCTATGAAGCTGCCAGTGGCAGCGTCCGAATTCACGACTCTGAGGTTCAGCAAATGGTCTTCGATCTGCTGAATCTGAAGTCAGAAGATGCTGAGCGAAATTTTGGCTTTCTGATGGAGGCGCTGCGATTCGGTGCCCCGCCCCACGGTGGCATTGCACTTGGGCTCGATCGCTGGGTCATGCTGCTCTCCGGCAACGAAAACATCAGAGAAGTGATCGCGTTCCCTAAAACCCAGAAAGCCTCAGATCTGCTCACCGGGGCGCCGGCTGTGGTGGAGGACCGGCAGTTGAAGGAACTACACATTGAAGTGGCTGCATCCACGTCTGGTGAAGATGGCTGAAGTCACTCGGAGTTGCCGCCGGCTGACCCTCGGGCCGGGCAAAACAAAAAAGGCAGTTCGCTCGTCCTGAGCGAACTGCCTTTAATTGTTATACGGACTCAACCGGTGCTGGCGGGAACCTGCGTGTCAGCCCGGGCGTCCTGTCAGCTTACTTGCAGGTGGCACAGGCAGTGCCAGTGTGGCAGGGAGCCGGGTGCCATACTTTGCACTCGATTTCCTTCTGCACCATCTTGCAAACGTGCACGTCAACTTCCTTCTTTTCGTGCTTCCAGGAGCATTCCTTCCAGGTGTAAGGCTCTTCGACCCACTCGTTACGGCAGACCTTCACCTTGCAGACACGCTCTTCTTCTTTGCAGACAGTCACGTGGTACTTGTAGGGAACTTCTTCCTTAACATATTCGCAGACGCGGACCTTCTTCATCTGCTGTTCCGGCTTGCAGACGGTAACCTTGTAGGTGTAGGGCTCTGCGACAACCTGAGTTTCGTGGCAGGTGTATTCGACTTCGGTCTCGACAAGATTCGGAACCCAAACCTTGCAGACGGTGGTGGTGGTGCAACCACCATAGACCGGACCGCAGCCGGAACCGCAGCCGGAACCGCAGACGGAACCGCAGTTGGAAACGCAGTGCTTTTTCTTGCCACAGCTCTTCCAGGATACACCGCAGTGCTCGACCACGCGCTCTTCCCAGTGACCTTTGTCTTCGCAGACTTTGCGCTTCTTGACAACAGGCACCACGTGGCAAACGTGACGCGTACCGCTTCGCTCTTCTTCGTGAGCGACCATCACGGTGCAGGGCACTTCTTTTTCGACCCAGACCGGCTTGCAGACGATCTTGACACCGTCGCGCTCTTCGCAGGTCGGAACAAGAACGGTGTACTTGTGGTCAACTTCTTCGCAGATGGTCTTGCAGACCTTGCGGGTACCGGATTTTTCAATCCATTCGGGGACACAGACATCGATGATTCGCTTTTCGCAGACTGTTTCAGGAACGCAGACAGTCCGCTTCACAACTTCCCAGGTACCGGCAGGTTCGCAGGGAACGGCACAGGGAGTGACACAGGGACCGCAGGGAACTGAACAGCAACGGCTGGCTTTCTTGCCGAAACAGCCACCTGCTTCAGCGGACGCCGAGAAAGCAACGGCGAGCACCAGGGAAAGAACGAGACGCATTCTTGAAAACTCCTTCTGATTTCCTTCAAAGAACCAAGCTTGAAACGCCTGACAACCCGTCAGGACATCGCGTGTTGTGGGAATCTTCTGAACACTACATCCAGCGTTTCCTGCCCACTCAACGTAATCCTCGCAGGTAACGGCAGCCTATCACAAGAAAGCCTGAAGGGGAAACAAAAAGTAAAGACTTTGGTGCATCTGGGGGTCTTGAATGGAGTGAGATGCATCGGGGGAATGGCAATTATGGGGATTTTTTGATCACCGGAACGTCAATCCCGTTGTTGAGAATCTCATGGGTCCACCCAGCTGCGGTCCGCCGGCCGGGGTGAGCGACTTTTGGGCAATTGCTTGCGGGCTGTGCGTTCTGAGTTGGGGAATCGTCGATAAACCGTTAACATCCATCCGCGCGGATTTGCCCGTCGCCCGCGTTCTGTCCCGTGCGTTCATTCCAGGCACTGCGTCTGATCATGAAGTTCTGTCTTGTCGATCGCATCACAAATCTCGTTCCCGGTGAAAGCATCCGGGCACTCAAGCACGTTTCACTCGCCGAAGAATACCTCCAGGACCACTTCCCGGGATTTGCAGTGCTGCCCGGGGTGCTCATGGTGGAGTGCATGGTGCAGACATGTGCATGGCTGTCTCGTGTTTCCGACGACTTCCGCTACAGCACACTCCTGCTCCATCAGGCACGTGCCGTGCGATTCAACGGTTTTGTCAAGCCCGGCGAAACGCTGGTTGTCACAGCAAGTTACCGAGGTGGCACAGCGGTGCAGCCGGAATTTCAGGTTGCGGGAACCGTCGATGGTCGCTCTGCTGTCAGCGCCCGCCTGACACTGTCTCTGCAAAACCTTTCTGATCAAAACCCTGCGTTGCGGGAAAATGACGATCGGCTGATTACGTCTCTTCGCGAACTGCTCGCGCAGGTGGACGGAACCGGTCTGTTCGCCGCAAGGCCCTGACGTTTTTTCGCCCAGCAGAAATCTCCGCCAAAACCTACTGAAAGCTCCCTATATGACAGTCAAGGGTCGCATCGCACTCGTAACCGGTGGCAGTCGTGGCATCGGTCGCGCTATCGTTGAATCGCTCGCCCGCGGCGGCGCCAAAGTCGCCTTCGTCTACAATTCCAATGCCACCGCGGCCGAGGCCGTCTCTGCAGCGCTTCAGGCTGAGGGTTGCGAGGTCTGGGCAATTCAGGCTGATGTGCGATCCAAGCAGGCAGCCGATGATGTCGTGGCTGCCGTCGTCGAAAAGTGGGGACGACTGGACATTCTTGTCAACAACGCGGGCATCATTCGTGATGGACTCCTCGCCACAATGTCCTCAGAACAGTGGCAGGATGTCATCGATACAAACCTCACAAGTGTGTTCAACTTCTGCCAGGCCGTCACCCGCCAGATGATGTCGCAGCGATACGGTCGGATCATCAACATGAGCAGCGTGGCAGCCGACACCAGCAACCCCGGGCAAGCCAACTACGCGGCCAGCAAGGGTGGTGTCGAAGGTTTCACTCGCTGCATTGCCACGGAACTTGCACGTCGCGGTGTCACAGCCAACGCAGTGGCACCGGGGTTTATTGAAACAGACATGACCGTAGCCGTCGTGAACGCGGCCGGGGATGAAATCAAGAAAAAAATCCCTGTCCGCAGGCTCGGGCAACCCGCCGATATCTCTACCGCCGTCCTCTTCTTCGCGTCCGACGAAGCGTCCTACGTCACCGGACAGATACTCAAAGTCGATGGCGGACTGACTCTTGGCGGCATTTAGCCCGACAGCCTCGCCAAAGTCCCGAATCCACTAAAAACCAAGCCTATCGCGTCTTCACCCCCGGTTGGCCTGGAAGTTCTCTGAATTTCCGGCAACAATACGACAATCTTGCGTTCATGCTGGTGCCGGGGGATGGTGCTGGTGTGGATGCAGCGGCGTGATTCGTGCCCGACTCCGGTCAGGCATGGGGCACATTCTGGGTGCTGCCTGCGGGAATGCCGTCATCCCGTGGCAGTCCGCTCCTATTCTGGCGGCCGCAGTCCGCGTTTCTTTATCAACGCTGGCTCAGGAGACAACGGTTCATGCCTTCCTCTGATGAAATTCTGGAAAAAGTTCGCGAAACTCTGGTGGAAGCCCTCGGAGTCGACGACGATGAAGTCACCCCAACCGCCACTCTGATGGGTGATCTTGGGGCAGAGTCAATCGATTTTCTCGATATCGTTTTCCGTCTCGAAAAATGCTTTGACATCAAAATCCCCCGCGGTGAACTGTTCCCCGAAAATCTTGCCTCTGCCGATTCTGGTTTTGTAGTCGGCGGGAAAGTCACCCCGGAAGGTCTCGACGAACTCCGTCGTCGCATGCCTCACGCCGACATTGATTCCTTCGCTGCTGATCCATCAGTCTCGAAGATTTGGGATCTGTTCACTGTGGGCATGATCTGTCGGTTCATCGAGGCACGCGTGAAGTAGTCTCCCACCAGAATCGCTGTCATCTGCACTCCCTGCCAAAGGCCAGCCCGTCGTAATGGCGGGCCGGCCCAGAGGCTTCTTTTCGACAGACGCGTGGATTCTCCCCAAAATGCGATGGTACTGGATCGATCGATTTATTGAATTTGAATCCGGGAAATTCGCTCGCGCCGTGAAAAACGTGTCGCTCGCCGAAGAACATCTGCACGATCACTTTCCCGGGTTCCCGGTCATGCCTGGCTCACTCATGATCGAAGGCATGGCCCAAACCGGTGGTATCCTTCTTGGGGAACACTTTGGATTTCAGTACAACGTGATTCTCGCTAAGATTCCCAAAGTGACCTTCCACAGTTGGGCTTGCCCCGGGGATCAGATCATCTATACCGCACATCTTGTGGACGCCCGCGAAGAAGGCGGTTCCGCAACCATCGAGGCCACCGTCGGTGATCGCCCGGTCGCCTCGGCCGAAATCGTTTTCGCCCACCTCAGAAATGACGATCCGCAGTTCAGTCGAATCGACCAGAAAAACTTTGTGTTCCGCATGAACCTGCTGGATATACTCACAGTCGGCAAGGCCGGCGATGGTCGTCAGCCAGGCTAGGGCTGGCCCGAATCGGGACAGCAGGAGTCAACTATGGATAAACGTCGTGTTGTGGTGACTGGTATCGGCGCTGTCACGCCGATCGGAAATACTGCTCCCGAAATGTGGCAGGCTCAACTGCAGTGCGCCAACGGCGTCGGCCCGATCACTCATTTCGATGCCACCGGCTTCCCCACAAGATTCGCCGCCGAAGTCAGAAACTACAACTTTGAGGCTCAGGTGGAAAATCCGGCGGCGTTTGCAGATGCCGGCCGCAACGTCCGCTTCGCCGTCGGTGCCGCCAGACAGGCCGTTGAAGACTCCGGAATTCACTCCGATCCACGCTTCAATCCCGCCAGGTTCGGCGTTTATCTCGGAGCCGGAGAGGGGCAGCAGAATTTCCTCCAGTTCATGTCCCTCGTCGCCGAAGCATCCCGCGACGGCAGCGTTGATCTGCGTCACTTCACACAGTGCTTCATCGACCGCATGAATCCCAGGTTCGAACTCGAACTCGAACCCAACATGCCTGCCGCCCACCTTTCCGCACTCTTCAACGCTCAGGGCCCCAATCTCAATTGTCTCACTGCCTGCGCCGCCTCCAGCCAGGCCATCGGAGAAGCCACTGAGATCATCCGCCGCGGCGAGGCCGATCTCATGCTCTCCGGCGGTGCCCACTCGATGATTCACCCCTTCGGTGTCACCGGCTTTAACCTCCTGACAGCCCTCTCCGAACGCAACGACTCACCCCGCACAGCCTCCCGCCCCTTCGACCTCAATCGCGACGGCTTCGTTCTCGGTGAAGGTGCCGGCATGCTCATCCTCGAAGAGCTCGCACACGCAAAAGCCCGCGGAGCTAAAATCTACGGCGAAATTCGCGGCTACGGTTCCACCGCCGATGCCTATCGAATTACTGATATCCACCCGGAAGGTCGCGGAGCAATCGCCTGCATCCGCATGGCCCTTGAGGATGCCCAAATCAACCCCGAACAGATCGGCTATGTCAACGCACATGGCACCAGCACCAAGGTGAATGACCAGATCGAAACCATGGCTGTTAAAGGCGGACTCGGTGAACATGCACGAAAAACCCCTGTCTCCAGTATCAAGAGCATGATGGGACATCTCATCGCCGCTGCCGGTGCCGTCGAAGCGATCACCTGTCTGCTGGCTATACGGGATGGCGTGCTCCCGCCAACCATCAACTACGAAACGCCGGATCCCGACTGCGATCTTGATTACATCCCGAACCAACCAAGGGAAAAACGCATCAAAGCTGCGCTCTCCAACAGTTTTGGATTTGGCGGCCAGAATGTAGCCCTCATACTGTCAGAGTTTGAAGGATAACGCTGCCGCTCTCCTGCGGCAGACTCCTTCAGAATCCATCCAGCACTCATTCAGATCACCCGGAAGGATTCGGACTGCCGCAAGTATTCCAGGAGACCACTCTGGTGGCCGTCGTCTTTATCCTCGCTCCGATTCTCCTCGTCGCAATCACCGTCGCTCTCCTCGACTCGCTCCTGATCCAGCGAGTGCTGGTTCCCCGAATCTGCGATCGCTTCGAACAACCCCCGGCCTTCAACGTCGTGCCCGGTATCCCCGTCCCCGATGCTCTCCCCATCACGTTCAAAGCCGCCGACGGTCTGATACTCCGCGGGTCACTCTTCAACGCTGAACTCCCCGATCCACCAGGGCTCGTGCTTTTTCTCCCCGAGCATCGCGGTAACCACTGGACGGCCCCCCGATACTGTCAGGCCCTCATTGATCAGGGCTACGTGGTCATGTCCTTTGACTTTCGCAATCAGGGCGAAAGCGAAGCACTCCCCGGATATGCCCCCAGTCACTGGATGACTGAATATGAAATGCAGGATGTGGCAGCAGCCATGGAATTCATCGCGTCGCACCACACTCT
>CAZLOQ010000063.1:10757-20568 GCA_964561125.1 uncultured Chitinophaga sp.
CCCATCATCACATTCGGAGTCAGTCGCGGAGGTGTCGCGGCGCTCCTGGCTGCCTGCCGCTATCACCGTATCCGCGGAGCGATCGCTGACAGTGCTTTCGGCACCATTACAACCCTGAGGTTCTTTGCCGATCGCTTCGCCGGACTGTTTGTCCCGCAAAAGCTCTTTCAGTTCTTTCCGGAATGGCACATCGCGGGGACTCTGCGGCGAGTCATGGCACTCAGCGAACGTCGTCGCAACTGCCACTATGTCCACCTCGAGGATGAAGTCCGGCATCTTGAATCCCGGTCCGTACTTCTCATTTCCGGATCGGCCGATTCCTACATTTCCTCAGAAGTCGCTCGTCGCCTCCAAAAACTTGCGGGCAGTGGCACCCAACTCTGGATTGCACGTGGTGCCGGTCACAACAGTGCCCGCCTGCGACTCACAGAAGAGTACGATCGCCGCGTGCGATTGCATGCTGCACGCTGCCTCCAGTCCGATTCCCCGGCAACCGCTGGTCTGACCGCCGAAGTTCAGGAATCGATCGACACGAATACATCGTCAGCCCACCGACCTGTGGCTCGCACCGCCTGATATCGGCCTCAAACTCGTGATTCCACTCCGCGACAACATCCCCTCCCGAACTCCGCCGGTCGTCAACTACCTGCTGATACTGTGTTCGTGTGCAGTTTTCCTGCTGCAAAACTTCGACCCCGGCGACTCGCTCATCTTCCGATTTTCTCTGATACCGGCCAGACTCCAGCAGCCCGACCAACCACTGATCATTCAGAATGTTCGGGATGTCCAGACACCCTTCGGCAATCAGCAACTCCGCACGCGTCTTGAAATCCCTCCGTCACCATTTCCCGTCTGGACCACTCTTTGCACCTGCATTTTCCTCCACGGCAGCCTTTTGCACCTTGTTGGAAACGTCTGGTTTCTCTGGATCTTCGGGGACAACGTCGAAGATCGACTGGGGCATCTGCCGTATCTCGGCTTCTACCTTGCCTGCGGATCCTTTGCCAGCTTCTGCCATTATGCGTTTGAACCTGGTTCCACAATCCCCACGATTGGCGCCAGCGGTGCGGTGGCCGCAGTGATGGGCGCCTACCTCGTTTTGTACCCGCACGCAAATGTTATTTCCCTCGTCCCGATTATCTTCTTTCTGCACCTGATGGTCATACCAGCGCCCGTATTCCTCGGCATCTGGTTTCTGATTCAGCTGTTTCAGGGGTCCTTCGCTGCAGGTGGTGGCGAAGCCGGCGGTGTCGCATGGTGGGCCCACATCGGCGGATTTGTGCTCGGGCTGCTGATCGCACTGCTCCTCAGAACAACAAGAGGCACAACAGCCCGCGTGACAATCATCAGGCCCGGCACTGACCGCCAATTCCGTCGCATTTCCAGCCCGTGGGACTGACCGTTTCAGCGGGAAAAACCTGCTCCGCGCGGTGAACCACAGCAGCCGCCTTGTCCTGACTGGCCTGAGGGGTTGTTGGGAAGACTGTTTTGCTCGACACCTTGAAGCCGATTGCGATCAACGAAGGATGGCTCTGGGTGGGAACAGATCTCACCGAGGCAACGAGCCTGAGTGGGGAGAATATTGCCGTCAGATTGATCGCTGACCTGCCTGTGGTGACGTCCGGGATCGAGATTGGTCGACAGGAAGCACGAAGAATTTACGGTGCACGAGGTCGTGGAAAAATCAAAAGAGATTCTGGAAAATTCCTTCGGGGCCAGCCATGTCAATCAAATGTTCGGCACGCTCAGTGGAGCGGGGTTGATCTACAAGAACCGCCACGGGAAATACTCGTTTGCCGTTCCCCTGCTGGGGCAATTCATCCGGCGACAGGAAGTCGGCAACACAGGACGTTGACAGATCAGACAGGGCACAAAGTCGGGCTCAGTGAGAGAATCCGAAAAACGGATGCATTTGAATGACTGGATTTGCAATCGTCGAAACGACGAAATACACTCTGTTTAGCGGTTTTTTTTAAGATCACCGCGACTGTGGTGTAGTGGTAGCACAGTAGCTTCCCAAGCTCCTGGTGAGGGTTCGATTCCCTTCAGTCGCTCTTTGTTGTCCTGTCAGATTCTTACCGAGATGGCTCCGGTTCCACAAAATTGCCCGGCTGTCGCGCCACATTCAGTGTCCGCTGACTGCCATAACCGCCTTCAGCCCAGCCCCTCAGCACAAGGCGTTCCTCAGAACGCCCCTGGGCTCCAACAGCGTCTGCTGTCAGCCTCAGTAGCCTCAGCGTTTCTGCAGCATCCGGTCCGTAGTGCTGCTCACTGATTCTCCATGCAGTGCTCAGTGCCGCTTCCGCCTCCGAAAATCGCTGTGCGTCGGCCAGCTCAAGTCCCCGACGCGTCACAGCCTGCAGATGAGTGCTGCCATCGCCTCGCGGCTGACGTCTAAGCACCTCCAGAGACTGCTGCAGCAGTACCTCGGCTTCGTCATGCCGCTCTGCCACAGCGGCCATCAGTGCCAAAGCGCGGCGTTGCAGTGCTGCTTCAACGTGCTCAGCTCCAAAGTACTTCAGATCAATCTGCAGCACCTTCCGGTACGTCTGCTCGGCATTTTCATAGTCACCTCGCGCTCGCTGAATTCTGGCCTCCTGTACCAGACAGGCCGCCACCAGCGGATGCTCTTCACCATAAGTCTTTCGCCGAATCCTCAGGGCACGCGCGGCGAATGCGGCAGCATCGTCGTAACGCCCCAGAGCCCAGCAGCAACCTGCCAGATTGTTCAGCACCGCGCCGGACTCAGCATGGTCGGGCCCAAGTGCTCGCCCCGTGATGCTGAATGCCTCTTCGTACAAAGCCATCGCATCTTCGAATTCCCCGCGCTCACTGCTGAGCAGTGCCAGGTTATTCAGAGAGGCTGCGACGTCGGGGTGGCCTGGCCCCAGCAGTTCTTCACGCAGATCCCGAGACCGCGAATACAGTTCTTCTGCATTTTCATAGTCAGCGACGGCGGCATATGCGGACGCCAGATCATGAATCGCGTCAGCGGCAAGCTTCGTGGACGGCCCTTCGCTGCTTTCCGCCAGCCGCACGGCCTGCCGCAGAACATCCACAGCTTCCGCGTGACGCCCCTGACGAAGCCGCACCAGGCCCAGTCCCCGGAGACTATGCACGGTGGCCGCATCCCGGCTGCCGTTCCGATCAGCGGCTTTCAGCGCAGCCAGAAACAGCGTTTCAGCCGTTTCATAACGGCCTGCCTCCATCGCACGAAAGCCACGGTCGCCGGCGGATTTTCGAAAAGCATCCTGACCTGCCACCGGAGCGATCGATGTAACCAGCGTCGCCAGCAGAATCATGACAGAATGAACGATAGCACCAGAACGACCGTGCATCTTCAATTCCCCGTTGAAACATCCCAGTGAGCGACGACCCGTAAACCGGCTCAGCGGCCCTGACCGCTGCAGTCGGCATTGATCGCCGGTAAATCGGCTTATCGGCATTTTTCGCCGCACTGCGACAGCCCTCAACGGGCATTTTCACTGCGGCATTCAGCCTGGTAAGGATGTCGCCGGGGAGACGACGGCACAATCGGTACCCCGAATGTCCATTTTCTGTCGGGGAAGCAGGCTTTAAGGATCAGAGCAATTTTGCGAGGTAGGTCGTCTGACGCATCGCGTCGAGCGGCTTCACCTGCTTGTCCTCGACTTTTCCGGCCAGGGCAATAAAAGCCCGCTCAACGGCCGTTGCTTCATCCAGGGCAAACTGGGCGAGCGAATCCTTGCCGGCAAATCGCTCCTCAGTGCCGTCTGCGTCTTTCACCACGAAGGCTCCCGGTGACTGGGAAACCAGCGAATATTGACGGACTACTGCATCATCCTGTCCTAACTCCACGCGATACAGAGTGTCTCCGACCTTCACGCGGGGAATCACAATTCGACCGGCCATGTTCGTCCTCCTGAAGAACCACATTGTCAGCACCGAGCACTGTCTCGGCATTTTGAGAAATCTGGCCGCAGAATTCCAGACCAACCCCCGGGCAGAAATTCAAATCTCCTGTAGCCGGAATTCACCGGATTCCGCCCTCCTGCACAGCCGTCATATCCGGCTACTTCTGCTGCAACTGGCAACTCCTGCCGCAATTCGGCCCGCCGAAGGCAAACTTCTATCCGGCGCCCTCCACTTTTGCCGGGCTTTGGCTTGACCAACCGACTGCGGTTTGAGAAAACCCTGACAGTGCATGGCCGGAATACTGTGCCGGCATTGAGACTTCCGCCCCTTTGGAAATCGGGGCTTCAGACTGGCGAAGGAGTGCCAATAACGTGAAACGTCTTTCTATTGCCCTTGCGGCCGTTCTCGCCGCAGGTTCACACCTCACGGTCGCTGCTCAGGAAGCCGCCCGTCCAGCCGCGTCTGCTCGTCCCGCGGCCGCACCCGCTCAGCAGCGTGCCCCCAGCCGCGTCGGGCTGATCGACATGGCCAAGGTCTTTGAAGGGTACGCCCGATTCAAGGTCATGCGTGAAGAACTCTCAGCTGAAATTGAAAAGAGTGACGCCGAAGCCCGAGTCATGGTCGACAAAATGCAGGCCATGCAGAAGGAGGTTCAGGAGAACGGATTCCAGCCCGGAAGTCCTGAATACGAAGCCGCCGAAAAACGGATCCTCGATGCCCGGGGCGAATTCGAAGCCTTCCGCGCAGCAACTCAGCGAAAGCTGGCCCGTCGTGAATCAGAAATGTTCAAAACCATCTATGCTGATACAACCAGCATGATCAGGAAGTACGCAGAGTTCGCAGACTACACCGTCGTCATCCGCTTTGACAGTAAGGATATCGAAGACGATACCCCGCCGGCAGAAGCTGTGCAGCGCATGAACAAACAAGTGGTCTACCACCGCGGCGAAAACGATATCACGGAAGTCGTTCTGCAGTCGCTCAACAAACAGTACGAATCCTCCCAGAGTGGCACGCCTGTACGGACTACCAGCGGAACAGCAGCCCCCAGAAAGTAGCCACTGAACACCGGTGGCCGGTCGCGGCAGACAGGCCCGTGGTTTCACGGGCCTCTCATGCCTGAAAATCTCGTAGCAATACTCAGTCCGGGGGGGCAGGAATGGAAGGCTGGAAGTCGGAATGCGGGCTCCAACAAACGCTCGCACGCCCGGCCGTCGTATCGGGCAGAGGACTTTTTCACGGCGTTGAAGCACGCGTCCGCATGCTGCCCGCCGCCGAGAATTTCGGTATCGTTTTTCGCCGCGTCGATCTGCCGGATCGCCCGGAAGTCCCGGCACTCACTGAATATGTGATTCCCGGGTCACGACGGACAATTCTGGCGTCCTGCGGAGCGACTGTGGAAACAGTCGAGCATCTGCTGGCTGCACTCGCCGGCCTGCGTGTCGACAACTGCCTCGTTGAAATCCGCGGCCCGGAAGTGCCGGCTGTTGACGGGTCGTGCTTCCCCTTCTGCGAAGCCATTCTTGAAGCCGGCATCAACCAGCAGAACGCTGTTCGGCGTATGGCCACGGTCGAACGCTGCCAGCGAATCTCCGACCCGGCGTCAGAACAGTGGCTGGAAGCCGTTCCTTCCCTCACCGATGACCTCGTCATCAGCTACCAACTCGATTACGGTTATGAATCACCACTCGGCCGCCAGTCACTGGCCCTGGCAATCACGCCCGAGATATTCCTGCACGAGATTGCCGCTGCCAGAACCTTTGTAATGTCGGCCGAAGTTGACGCACTGCAGGCTCAAGGCTACGGACGTCACCTCACCGGCCGGGATCTGGTGGTCTTCGCACCGGACGGAACAGTGGTCGACAACCGCCTCCGCTGGCCGGATGAACCCGTGCGACACAAGATTCTCGACTGCATCGGGGACCTGTCGCTTTCCGGAGCCGGTATCTCCGGTCGCATCGTCGCTCGACGCAGTGGCCACAAACTCAATCATGTCATGGCTCAGATTCTGTCGACAACCAGCACCAGCCGTCTCATTCCCGCACGCGCCGCCTGATTCCCTCGTAGCCCCGTCCAGGATCACAGCATGGATACACGGATTTCTCCTCTGTCACAAGTGGACCCGGCTGCCCGAATCGGCAACGGTGTCGTCATCGGCCCGTTTTGTCTGGTCGGTCCTGACGTTGAGATCGGTGACCAGACTGTGCTGATGAGCCATGTTGTGGTCACGGGACGCACACGAATCGGGAGCGGGAATCGCTTCTGGGCCAACTGCGTCATCGGCGGTGACCCGCAGGATGTCAGCTGGCAGGATTCACAGACAGAGATTCACATCGGAGATAATAATATCTTTCGTGAGGGAGTGACGGTTAATCGCGGCGCTGAGAAGGAGGACGGAGTCACCCGGATCGGCCATCACAACATGTTTATGGCCAACAGTCATGTGGCTCATAACTGCCGCATCTTCAATCACGTCATCCTCGTAAATGGCGTATTGCTGGGCGGTCACGTGCATGTTCATGATAATGCGATCGTGTCGGGCAATTCCGTGGTGCATCACTTTTCGACGCTGGGCCGTCTGAGCTTTGTGAGTGGTGGCTGTCGTGTGCCGCACGACATTCCCCCGTTTATGCTGGCTGCCGGCAGCGATAATCCCACAGTGCGTACCATCAACGTTGTCGGGATGCGACGAGCAGGAATTTCCGGCAGCACAATCGAAGTTATCAAGGAAGCCTTTCGCCTGCTGTATCGCCGCAGTCAGTCGGTTGAAGATGTTCGGGCGCATTTCCTCGATACCCTCGAAGGTACGCTTCCCATCGAACTCTCACAGCTGCTCACCTTCCTCGATAATCAGAAGGCAGGCAGGCTTGGTCGCGCTCGTGAGGCGGTTCGTAACCGTCCGGCAGCAGAAACAGCAGAGACGAAAACTCAGGCAGCAGAGGATGTCAGGGCAGCATGAAGAGCGTTCGTATTGGTGTGATTGGTGTTGGCGCACTGGGACAGCACCACGCCAGGATTCTTGCCGGGTTACCCGGCGCTGAACTCGTCGCGGTGGTCGACTCCCGGGAGACTCAGGGACAGGCGGTGGCGAGGAAGCACGCTGCACGCTGGCTGCCTTCCCCGACCGAACTGCTCGGCAGCGTCGACGGCGTCGTCGTGGCTGTTCCCACAACTGCCCATTCCGAGGTCGCTCGGCCGTTCCTTGAACAGGGGGTCGCTGTCCTCGTTGAAAAGCCGCTCGCCAATTCGCTCGATTCCGCCGTGGCCCTCCGTAACATTGCCCGCTTTCGCAGCAGTCTGCTGCAGGTGGGCCACGTGGAACGCTTCAATCCTGCCTTCGAACTGCTCCGCGAAAAAATCGGTCGACCTCTGCACATCCGCTGTCAGAGATACAGCCCCTATACCTTTCGCTCGACCGACATCGGCGTGGTCCATGACCTGATGATTCATGACATTGACCTCGTCCTCGCTCTGACCGGAGCAACTGTCGAGCGAGTTGACTCGTTCGGGGCGGTCGCCTTTGGTCCCCATGAGGATCTCGCCAATGCCAGACTGCTGCTCAGTAATGGCGTCATCGTGGATCTGGCAGTCAGTCGCATCAATCCTGTCGTCGAACGCAGCATTCAGGTGTGGAGCACCACGGGATACGCAGCGGCCGATCTGCAGAGTCGCAAGGTTGTCTGCTGGAAGCCCTGCCCTGCTGTCGCAGCCAATCCTGGCATGGTTCATGACATCGTCTCCATCACTCCAAACCCGCTGTCACTGAAAGATGAAGTCTTCAGCAAGTGGATTCCACGCGAAGAAACCCAGGCGTCGGACGCAGACGCGCTGACTGCCGAACTTCAGAACTTTGTTGACTGCATTCGCAGTGGTGAGCAGCCGCGAGTCACCGGCGATGATGCTGTCGCAGCAATGGAAGTCGCCGATCGTGTCCTCGAAAACATGACCGGCTGGTCCTGGCAGTCCGCCTCGCCTCTGCATGAGACTCGCCGCGCTGCCTGACGGAACGGAATCCCGGGGCCTGCATCAGCCTTCAAGCGGCAGCACGTCGACACTCACTCCCAGCCGATGCCCGGCTCCTCCCACAAACACCCCAGTCACCGGTGGTACATCGCTGTAGTCCCTGCCCCATGCCATCACGATGTGATCTGCCAGGCACAGCTGGTTGTTTGTTGGATCCAGCTCCAGCCACTGACCCGACCCGACGTAAACTGAAAGCCAGGCATGGGACGCGTCCGCACCGACCAGCCGCGGACGCCCCGGTGGAGGGACCGTGCGCAGGTAGCCGCTGATGTAACGCACTGGCAGTCCCAGCGATCGCAGCATTGCTGTCTGCAGATGGGCGAAGTCCTGGCACACGCCTCGCCTCAGCTGAAATGCCTGCTGGACGGGCGTGTTGACGGTTGTGGCCTGAGCATCATAGGTGAATTCCGAGTGAATTCGGGCGGTCAGATCCTGCAGGCATGTCAGCAGTGAGCGACCGGGAGGGAAACTTTTCGCCGCCCATGCCTGAATTTCAGTCGTCCATTCAACACGCGGCGACGGCCATGCAAACTCCATCGCTTCCGCCAGCCACGGATCGTCCCGGGAAAATTGCGCCAACAACTGTTCCCGCGTGGTCCCGGCGGCAGCCGACATCGCTGCTGAATTGTCGGCACGAACAGAAACCACAGTCAATGCAGTGACCTCCAGCCGCTGATACCCCTCGCTGAAGGAAAACATATGAACCGGATTGCCAAACGCGTCCACTCTTCGAGTCCGCACCGAGGGCTCAGGTGAAATCTGCAGCGAAAAGGACTCCACCTGCTGCCGATCACACTGCCGAAACTCCAGCCACGCCTGATTGTGGCCCACCGAGACGGGATCGGATCCGGTGTAGGTGGTCCGGTGGGTCACACGGTATCGCATCAGACACCCTCCCGTCCGGGCATCGCGTGCACGGCATCTCCGGAATGCACCAGGTAGCGGCTGGTCAGTGTGTCTGAAAGTCTGAGTACCGCATCTTCGACCGTTCTGAGGGCTGCGAGGACAGTCTTCAGCGTGTTGCTCGACAGATCCTCCGCGGTGAGCATCCGAACCGCGTGCGCGGCTGCCATCACAAGTCGCATATCAGCTGATCGCAGAGGCTGCGAAGCAACCCCGGGCAACCGATCCACGTGCTGTACGAGTCGCTCAACCTGAAACGCCAGTGACCGCGGGTTGGTCTCGTCCGTAATGGCCAGATCCAGTACTGCATTTCGCTGCAGATTCTCGCGATACCGGAACCGGTATGTCATCCTCACGTCGAGCACTTCGATGAGTGTCCTGAGCAGCGGCGGTCCGGCAGTTTTCCGCAGGTCTGCTGTGATCAGCAGCCGCGAAGTTGCAGACGCTCGCTCAATGCTTCTCCCCAGCTCCAGAAACCGCCATGAAGGCCCGCGGTTCATGCCGTCCGCTATCAGGCCGCTGATCGAGGCGCAGTCACCGATCAGCGCTGCTGAAGCCGCTACAACATCGGCAAGGTCGCGCCAGTCGCGAGCGGGTGCAGCCCAGAAGGATTCAGCGGCAGCATTCACTCGCTGCCACGTATCAGGACTGATCCAGTCGCGAACCAGCGAGGCCAGACGCGTCAGATCGCGGACACTTCTGGCCAGACCGCCGTACTCACCCGGATCAAACACCGCCGCAGGCAGCGTTTCAGCAAGTTCCGGAAGCTGCAGATTCATGCCGTCCACCGCGAAACCAGGCTCCAGCTGCCCCTGCTCACACAATGCACGCGTCAGGAAACGGATCTCTGTGACCTCCGCGCCACCTTCGCCCGCCAGTCGCTCTGCCAGCGCTCGCACCAGACGCGCCAGAAAATCACAGCGATCGAGCGCCCGGCCAAGCCAGAAAAGATTGTCCGCGACGCGACTGGGAAACAGGGCTGTCGTCCGCC
>CAZLOQ010000063.1:20722-29024 GCA_964561125.1 uncultured Chitinophaga sp.
GGCTGGTCCTGCGGTGTCAGCAGAGTCACTGCTTCCACACGCCCCTCGGCCAGCACCCACAAATCCTTGCTGCTGTCACCACCTGCCACAGACAACTGCATCGGGCCGGCATCCGGGGCGATTCGAATCAGCCCCCCAGGCATCAGATGCCAGTGCTGCTCGTCCTCCACCAGAAACGCTCGCAGCGCCACATGACCACAGCGAATCCCGGACTCCGTCCAGACAGGCACCCCGGAACGCGCGATCTTTTCCTGTGCAATCCATGACCATGGCTCACGCTGAAGCCTCTGCTGCCACTCAGTCCGCTCCCGCACCGATAAGTCACAGCACAGAATCTCTTCACCACCACTTTTCTGAAAAGCCGGTTTGAGCACCAGTTCCGGAAGCCGCTGCAGAACGAGATCCTCAGGAATTCCGCACCACCACGTCGGGATGGATGGCAGCAGAAGTTCTTCACCCAGCAGATGCTCACACAGGCGCGGCAGGCAGGTCATGAAGACAGGAGCCCCCGTAATGCCGCAGCCTGGAGTATTCACGATGGTGACATTACCACACCGCATGGCATTCAGAATTCCCGGTACGCCGTGCTCAGAGGTACTGCCGAGTTCAAGCGGATCCAGCCCCGCTTCCGCACATCTTGAAAGGATGATGTCCACAGGCACAAGTCCCGAGAGCGTCTTCATGTAAACGCAGTCGGCACGCACCGCCAAATCTCCCCCCTCGACCATCGTGTAGCCGAGATACCGGGCGAGATATACGTCCTCGAAGTAGTAGGGATGGCCCGGGCCACTGCTGAGGAGCACGATGCGAGGCTGCTCCAGAGGCCTCGGCAGGCGTCTTCTCAGTGAATTCTGCAGACGCACGAAGAACGGCGCCAGTCGCTCCACCGGAATCTGCTTCAGCCCCGCCGGCAATGCCCGCGAACTCACAATCCGATTCTCGAGTGCAAAACCGGGGCCCGCCGGCGCCTCGGAACGATCCGCCATGACGCACCACTGACCGTCACTCCTGCGCGCTAATTCCGCAGCGTACAGAAATAACGGCGCAGCACCCGTCTGGTGAAGATCCGTGAACGACCTGAGAAATTCAGGGTTGGAGTACAGCAGCGGGGAAGGAACAAGGCCCTGTCCCAGCAGCCTGCGCGGACCATAAATGTCTGCAATCAAACTGTTCAGCAGACGCGCCCGCTGCGCCAGACCACGCTCCAGCACACCCCATTCGGACGCCCCCATGAGCATTGGCAGAAGGTCCAGTCGCCATGGCCTCGCACCTTCACCGCCACCCGCCACAGAATGATACGTAACACCATTCTCCCGCAGCATCCGCTCGGCCTGCCGGTTTCGCCGCGCAAAATCCTGCGGCGGAACGCTGCGAAAAATCTGCAGAAATCTCTGCCAGTGTGCCCGGAACTGACCGGTGTCAGTCTGCAACTCGTTATACACCTGCGGAGGACATGCGAAGATCTGCTCGTTGCGCTGTCCGGAAAAAAGTCCGCTGGTCATCCTGTTTTCTGCCTGTCCGTGCGTCAACGCTGTTTCACCGTGCCCTCCGGGACCAGCCCGCCCTCCGTTGACGCCTCAGATCCCGCCGCTGGCTCACCGGACTGGTCACCAAAACCCACCATCTCTGCAAGCTTGGCCGGCAGCTGGCTGCCATACTGGTACAGCAGCCAGCCTGCCACAAGCAGCAGCAGCAGCAGCACAATCAGCGAGGCAATGCCCATGATGTTGCGGAAGAAGTCCCGGAGTTTTCGCTTGAGGTAGAACATCTTCTGGTCGCGGTCCACACGACTGTAGAGGTTTTTCATGTCCTCTTTGCGAATCGCCGCCGTCCGCCGTGCCAGGCTGTCTTCAACAGACTTCGCAAATTCAGGGAACTGCGCCAACGGATAATATGTGCCGTCCGCAGAAGCCTTCGCTCGCGCCTTTGCTGTCAGCTGGCCGGCTGCCAGCATCTTGAGCACTCGCCCTGTCGAATGCTTCTCGACGACCGTGTGGCCCTTCGCATCTTCAAACTGAACAAACCAGATTCGAGTTGTCTGCTGAGGACTGACGTCACGCACCGGGGTTGGCGCGGGGACCGAACTGCGACGCGCCTGTGAAATCGCTGTGAGCGGCGAGCCGGGACCGCTTGCGGTAATACCACCACCCTCAATGTAGCTGAGACTTTCATTGTGCAGGCCGAGCGAAACCAAATCCTTCAGCAACTCCTCGCAGGTGCCGTAGCGATGCTTCGGATCCTTTGCCAGCATCCGGTCAAGGATTAAATCCAGCTTTTCCGGCACCTCAGGCCGCAGTGACCGCGCTGAAGCATAGGTTCCCTTTTCCTTGGCCATGATCACTTCCAGCGTGGTCTTGCCAACAAACGGGAGCTTGCCGGTCAGCATGTGGTAAAGAGACGCCCCGAGTGCGTAAATGTCCACGCGCTGATCCACATGCTTGGCATTCCGAGCCTGCTCGGGGGCCATGTACAGGGGTGTTCCCAGACCTGTGCCGCTTTGTGTCATCGAGACGTCTTCGTCGACAGCCTTCGCCAGACCAAAATCGGCCACCTTCACAACACCCTTCCGCGTGACAAGGATGTTGTCAGGCTTGATGTCCCGATGCACCATATTTTCCATGTGAGCGTGCCGAATTGCCTCGGCACAGATGATCGCCACGTGCAGCGCATCACCCACGCTCAACCGACCGCGTTCGTCCAGTTCTTTCTGAATGCTCCGGCCGTCGATGTACTCGATCGCAGCAAAATGAATCCCCTGAAACGAATCAACCGCGTAAATCTTCACCACATTCGGATGGTCGATCTTCGCCATCGCCCGCGCTTCACGCTCGAATCGCGTCACAAAATCGGGCTTTTTGGAAAGCTCGCGGGATAACGTCTTGATGGCTACCAGGCGATCAAGGCTGATCTGCCGCGCAAGGTACACCTTGCCCATGCCGCCCTGGCCAAGCTCCCTGCGGAGCTCGAAATCACCAAGCTGCGTGACCTTTGTCGACGGTTTCGGTTTTTGTGCAGCATCAGACTCTGACACGGCTCTGTCCCGTTCCGGTCCGGTACCATGAAACAACCATACAACGAATTCTGTTCGATCAATCAGTGCGAAATCAAGCGGCAGACAGGAAAATCAACCAGCGAGTGTGCTTTGTTGTAATCAGTCCCCGACGGATCATAGCCTGAAAAGCAGGCAATGCGCGGCTCCAGTGCCGATTTTTTGTACCGAAGCCCCACAAAACCTGCAATCACTACAATTCGTCCGCCCAGCCGCGACTGCGTTCCAGCGCCTTCCGCCAACCGCCGCGCAGTTTCTCTACCGCCGACTTCGCCATCGCGGGCTCAAACGTCCGATCCTGCTGCCACTGGCCCGCAATCTCCTCCACACTCCGCCAGATGCCAACCCCCAGACCAGCAAGACACGCTGCCCCAAGGGCCGTCGTCTCTGAAACCCGCGGACGCACTACCGGCACTCCGGGAATATCCGCCTGGAACTGCATCAGCGTGTTGTTGACCGAGGCTCCCCCGTCCACTCGCAGTGCCGAAATGCGAATTCCCGAGTCCTGACGCATCGCATCCAGAACATCAGCCACCTGGAAGGCGATCGACTCCAGTGCCGCGCGCGCCAGATGCCCCGCCGTGGTTCCCCGAGTGATTCCAGCCACAAGACCGCGCGCTCCCGCATCCCAATGCGGTGCCCCCAGCCCCGTGAACGCCGGCACCAGATACACACCACCGTTGTCCGGAACACTCAAGGCCAGCCTTTCAACATCCGCCGAATGCCGAATCAGCCCCAGACCATCCCGCAGCCACTGCACCACTGCACCCGCAATAAATACACTCCCCTCCAGCGCATACTCCGTCCGGTCTCCAATCCGCCAGGCAACCGTCGTAAGCAGATTCCTTGACGAAGCGCGAGGCTTCAAACCTGTATTCATCAGCATGAAACAGCCCGTGCCGTAGGTGTTCTTTACCATACCCGGCTGTACACACTGCTGGCCGAAGAGTGCTGCCTGCTGATCGCCTGCAATGCCGCTGATCGGTATCGATGCCCCCAGCAGTGTCTTCTCAGTTTCACCAAACACACCGCTCGATGAACGGATTTCCGGGAGCACATCCGCAGGAACGCGGAGCACCTTCAGCAGCTCGTCATCCCATGCCAGACGATGGATGTCACAAACCAGTGTTCGCGATGCGTTTGAAACGTCCGTTGCATGGACGCGGCCCCCCGTGAGCTTCCACAGGAGCCAGCTGTCAATTGTGCCGAATGCCAGCTGCCCGGATTTCGCCAGTTTTCGCGCCTCCGGGACGTGCTGCAATATCCACGCAGCCTTCGTTCCGGAAAAATACGAGTCCAGTACGAGCCCCGTCCGATTGCGAAACTCAGCTGCGTGACTTCCTCGCTGTAACCTCTGACAATGTCCGGCCGTCCGACGATCCTGCCAGACGATCGCGTTGTGTACCGGTCGCCCCGTGCGACGGTCCCACATCACTGTCGTCTCACGCTGATTCGTAATGCCGATTGCGACCACGTCCCTGGCCGACACCTTCGCCTTACGGAGCGCCGCGCGGGCCACGGCAAGCTGAGTTGACCAGATTTCTTCTGCGTCGTGCTCCACCCAGCCCGGCTGCGGAAAATGCTGAGCAAACTCCTTCTGCGAAATCGCCAGCGGCGTGCCGTCCGTATCAAACACAATCGCACGGGAACTTGTCGTCCCCTGGTCCAGAGACAGAATCACTCCACCCATCACTCACTCTCCGAATTCAATCCCGGAAATGCAGACAGATTCGCTCGCTGCTGAACGGCGGCTTTCTGCATGTTCGGAATCACCTAACCGGAAGCAAGGCGGAAGTCAAGCGAGGTCTGCCCTGCAGAACCCGCCCCCCCCGGTGCCTTTACCTGTCCGCCGGAGAAAATCAGCGTGCTGGAGTGTCTGGTCAGGCAGTCGTCAGGAGTCAGAGCCCGCGTGAATGAATGACTCCGGACCGTCAGCTACAGCGGTACAGACTCCCCTGTCACCGCAGCCTTCAGTTGCTGCAGGCGCTGCTGCAGCATGGACAGCATCCCCTGCTGCTGCGGGCTCGAAGCAACTGTCGCCTCGCACAACTTCATCGCCGACTGAATTGCGGCCACAGCACGAGTCGTTTTCCCGTCAGCGTGCAGCAACTGAGCGAGTATGAAGGAATATTCAATCCTGCGGATTGAATCGAGGGCCGATCCCTCTGCCGCCGGCGGAATCCTGCTGATGATCTCGATGGCATCCTGCATCGCCACTGCAGCCTTGCCGAATTCTTCCATAGCAAGAAACTGGTTCGCGACATTGAGCATCATTCCGGCCCTCAGACGCTCGTGGCGGTAAAGTTCTGTACCCGCAATATTCTTCAGCACTGTCTGTCGCTGAATATTCTCAGCAACGTGTCGCCAGGCCTCGGCAGCGGCAGGATGATTGCCGATTCCCGAGTCATGCATGGCCTGCAGCTCTTGCAGTCTCGTCTGAAGGTCGAGCGTACGGACAGTCTCTTCTCCTGCCGTCTGACTGCGGACTACATTCGATATCCAGTCAAATTCCTCAGCTGTGGCAGATCCTGGCTTGAGCCGCTCCTCCAGCCAGTACAGCCGGATCGCAATCTCCAGGTCGTCCGGACTTCGGCCGTCATTGGCATCGCGAAAAGCGAGGTACTCACGGAAGAAGTCAACCGACTTTTGAAAAAACTGCATTTCCGCCTCGGGCGAAATTGTCTGGTCGTGACCATCAAGTTTGCCGAACATGACAATCAGGTCGTCAAACACACGAACAGTCTTTGTCAGCTGGCCGTCGAAGAGCTCGCGAGCCTGATTCGCCTTATCTGCAGCCGCCGAAGACTCCTGACGCAGCCTCTTTTCAGTGTTCGCGAAATACAACGCCTCTGCGGTGATGCACAACAGGAGCACCGCTGAGGCGGTCAGAGCAAATGAGAGACCTCTGTTTCGGCGATGCCAGCGAACGAGGCGGCCAAGGCGGCCGATCGGCCGGGCGCTCACAGGACGGGATTCCAGAAATCGCTGCAGGTCCTCCTTCAGCATTAAAGCGGACGCATAACGATCTTCCGGCCGACGACTCAGGCACTTCAGGCAGATATTCTCAATGTCTCTTGAAATCAGCGGCTGAAGCGCCCGCGGTGAGAGCGGCTCAGCCTCCCGGATGAGCTGCAGCGTAGTGTCCGCGTTATGGGTCACATAGGGTGGTCGCCCGGTGAGCAGCTCATACAGGATGACGCCCAGACTATAGATGTCCACCGCCTCCGTGATTGCCTGCACATCGCCCGCGATCTGCTCCGGTGCCATGTAAGCTGGCGTACCCAGCAACTGCCCCTGCAGGGTGATTCTGCTGGAGTCAGCGAGTCTGGCTATCCCGAAGTCGGAAATCATTGGCCGATAAGCTGAAAGTGGCCACTCACCGTCCGTCTCTCCCGGCGAACGCTCCGCCGGTGTCTGCAGCAGGATGTTTGAGGGCTTCAGATCGCGGTGAATCACACCCTGAAGGTGAGCATGGTGGATTGCATCGGCGAGCTCCGCCACCAGCGACGCTGCGTCTCGATCCGGCAATGCGCGTCCGGCACAAAGCTGGGCCAGCGAAACCCCGCGGATGAGCTCCATCAGAATCGCCGGTCGCTCCTTCGCAGATACCTCGAATATTCGCACAATCCCCGGATGCTGCAGACGGCCAAGCGCACTGGCCTCATGCATCAGCCGCTGTATCTCGTCGATACCCGGGCTGGAATGCCGCAAAAACTTGACGGCTACTGACCGCCCTACAATCTCATCATACACTTCCCAGACCTCGCCTGACCCGCCACTGCCAAGCCAGCGAATCGGTGTAAATCCGGCAGGGAGCGGCGGGGTGGAGGTGCGGACGGGGATCCTGCTGGAAGTACCGCCGTTCGTGCTGAAGCCCGAAACCTCTGAATCCGCTGAGTCCCGGCCGAGCGTGCTGCTGTCGCTGTTTATCGAGCTGATCAGGGACAGCCACGGCGGCTTTCCGCCGACGTCGATGACGCGCACGAGCAGTTGTCGGCAGGATTCACACTTCGATAGATGCTGTTCAAGCAATCCCGCCAATTCATCCGTCAGTACACCACTTAAATATTCACTTATAGTCTCTTCGGATAAGCATTCTGCGGAAAGTGTATCGCTGATATTCATTAATGATGCCTTCTCATGATGCAGTGAGATTACAAACTCTTACTTATGCATTCTCGGGTTGTCCGCATAGCCTGCGAATTCAGCAACGGTTCACTTAACATCCTCCGGACCATGACTGCAGCACAAAACCCCTGTTCCTGCACGAGTGATCAGAAGGAATGCTCTGAGGCCGACGGCGATGCAGCGTGACGCCGCAGCTCAATTGCAATCAGCCGCTGCACGCGGGCTCGGCAGGAATACACAGCGTCGGCCGTCATGCCAAGAGCCTCTGCCGCCTTGCTTCCGGAGACTTCCTGCAGTGCTGTCATAGTAAACGCCTGCCAGGTCGTAGCGCTGACTTTCTCCTGAGCAATCGCCATGGCCTTGTGAAGTGAGTCAAGATGAAACAGACGCTCGTATTCCTCTTCCAGCCGCGCGATGTCGTCGGTTGATTTCTGACGGACAACCCTGAGCGAGTCAAGTCTGCCCTGATCGGCGTTTGCCACCGCACGACACCAGCAGCGCCACGCGATCGCTCGAAGCCAGGCTCTGAGGCTGCCACGGCCCGCGTGATGAAATGACCTCACACGAGCCATCACGACCAGCATCGTCTCCTGGACAAGATCATCCGCGTCCGCGGTCTGGATACTGTGCCAGCGACACCATTCAGTCACCACGCTGCGAACACGATCAGCGAAACCGCTCCACGCCTCGCCTTCCCCAAGCTGGACTCGACGAATCATTCCCGTGGACGTATCTGATAGCTGATTCGCCATTGTCTGCCACTGAACAGAACGTGGACCTCCGGGAACCGCGGTGGCCAGGCCGGACCCCGAATGATAGCAGCCGAAGCGGGGGCTTCAAGAGATTCACCCAGAGAAATGCTGCAGCGTCAGGATACGAGTTAAGGATTGAGGAATTTCGGGAAAACCGCGACGAATTTTGAATTCTTCCTGCATTGGTCATCGTCCCGGTGTTGCCCGCAACGATCTCAAATCGATCGTGATCATCACTGTGGCCCACCCGTTTCCGGCGATAAGTCAATCTGAGCCCTTCCTGAATGGTCTCGTCATGTCACTTCGTCACTGGTTAACTCACATTCTCGCTCCGGCTGATCACTCCCGCTCGCCAGCACGTCTTTCCCGCCGA
>CAZLOQ010000064.1:0-28412 GCA_964561125.1 uncultured Chitinophaga sp.
CGATTGCAGCGATTGAAGCGGCTTAAACGAAAACAGCAATGCCAGCAGCTGCACCAGCCGCATCCATTCTGCCGCCCCGCCACACGTCGGCCGGAGGCCTGTGGGTGGTATCAGAGTGCATGACATCTTTTTTGCGGACCAAACGCGAAGAGCTGCAGCGGCAAACGGCAATACGGACTCAGCGCAGGGAGTGGCCCCGGGTGCAGCGGGAATCGGGGCTGAAGTGATTGTGCTGATTGTAGCGGAGTGGATGATTGCAGTGACTTTACCCCTGGTTGAGGCCCAGGCCGATTGCAGTCAGGCCCCGCAGCCGGCAGAAGGCAACCGACTTCGCCGGCCGGCAAAACGCTCCGGAACGATGATTCCTCACGCCAAACTTGAGCCGGCGCGGGGCGTTCCGGCTATTGCCCGACATGCTGGAAAAAAGCCTGATGCTGGATTGAACCCGCGATTTCTACTCGGGGGTTGGCGCTTCCAGTGGGTGTGATAAAGCCTGTAACCTGAAGCGTGAATTCCGGCGGTGGGGTGTTCGCATAGCCCAAAGACTTGAGTCTGCCGACGAGTTTTGTGCGTAATTCTCCCTGCAGCGTCAGCCACGCGGCGCCTTCCAGAACGAACGCATGACGATCCGGGGCGTACTTGAGTCCTGCTGTGGAATTTGCCAGAAGCGCGACCTTGCCGTCACCGTTCGGGTGATAAATCGCCAGATTGAGTGTTGCATCAGACGGGATGGGAACACTGGACCGAAATTCAGCGGGCAGCTGCACTGCAATCTCGTGCGGTTCGAAGGCCAGAATTGCATCGGCTTCAACCGTCCAGGACTTTGCAGCCTCGGTGCCCGTTACGTTCCAGCGGTAAATCGCTTTCTGGCTGGAGACGCCCCATGACAACCTTGGTGGGGCGGCGGGGGCAGGCGGCTTTTCGTCCTTCTCAAACTCAAACGGAATATGCAGATGTTGTGAGACACCGTAGGGCGTGGCCACGTGGATGTCGAGCTCCGAAGCAGCATCCACACTGGTGCTCAGCGCCGCAGCCGGGATCCTGATTTCCATGACTTCCCGGCTCAGCAGGACATGCTCAACAAGCTGATTACCAGCAATCACGCGTGTGCCGATCACGCTGAAATTGCTTCCGATCAGGAACACTTTCGTATCCTTGCCCCGCCTGACACCCGGTTCCCCGAACCAGTCGTACAATTCGGGCGCAAGGTCCGTCACCCCTGATGAAAACATTTCAAAGCCACCAAGCGTGTTCTCATTCGGCACCCGGCTGTAACTCGTCTGCAGTGGAAGCCGACCGGAGAGCTGTTCCACGCGCTTCATCAGGCGTTGAACTTCCCCGTCGCGGTACAGATGCGATTCGTTCTGTGCACAGACGGCAAAGTCCTGCATTTCCCGGATCATGCGACTGAGTTCCACCGTGTCCGTTATTGATGATCGGGTGTCTGCAGGTGTCTTCGTTCCCAGATGATCACACACCAGCGGGCTGAAATGTCCTCGGGAATCGAAACGCACGTGGGTGATGAAGGAGGGCATCAGCACCACTGCAAAACATTCACGAACGCCCGGTTCCAGCTGCCATTGTTTCTTCAGCTCATCACGATTCGGGCCTCCCAGCAGCAGATCGCGGAAGAGTACTTTGCCGTTGCTCTCGAATTCCGGGGTTTGCACTCGCGGAGAAAATCTCCAGCCGAAGGTGTCACGACCGTGGCCGAAGGCGACTGCGGTGCGGTTCAGCGCCACCGTTTCCATATCCATTTCCAGGCGCCGCGCGAAACGCGTCGCGGTCTGAGCATTGATGCGACCGCTGGAAAGGGCCAGTGCCATCGCCAGCTGCAGTTCGCGTCGCATGGCGTACTGGTCCGTCACGTTCTGATCCTGGGCGACCGGGTCCAGTGCAAACACGTGAATGGGCCAGCGGCATTTGACGTACTGCACAAACGCCATTCGAGCCGTCAGATCGGGATTCATCCCGTAGAAAACGAGATCGGATCCGGTCGTCAGACACTGGCAGGCAGGATCCTGGCTGACGTGGCGGATATCTGCGTTCAATTGGCGGTTCAGGAGCAGTGATTCGACGAGGACCGGCCAGCAGAGCAGCTTGCGGAGTTCTCCGTTGATCTGCCATTTGTCCCGAAAGCTGTTGAAACAGGATCGCTGCGCGCCCACATTTGTGCCGGTGGCAAGGGATCGTTCGACCTGGTTCAGATCCAGTGCTGCCAGCGACGATGCGTGCAGCGGATCGAAAACTGTTTCCCAGGCATTCTCCAGCTCATCGCGAAGAAGGTTGCGAACCGCGGAGGCGACGCCAAGGCTGTCTGCGCGAACGAATTTTCGAACTTCGATGATAAGTTTATCAATGTCACTGTCGAGCAACTCGTACAGTGCCTCCCCCGACAGCGGACTACGGGCTCGACGATGACCACTGACCTGTGCGATGCGTGACGGGGCTTTCGGGGCAGAAATAATTCTTTTGCAGCGGTGCACCAGCTTATTCATTGCATTTGTAATCGCTTCTGAAGCATTTGATTCGGTGATTGGCGCTGGAAATAATTCTCGGAGGCCATCAACATCCGGCGATGCATTCATTGTGTTAATGGCATTCGCAAATGCTTTGGTATCCTGTATGTGGGTTGCGCTACTCAGAGAAACCGCTTCTCCCGTTGCCATTTGCATAAATTGAACTTCTGTAAACTCCATTTGGGGATCAGCGAGGCGCATTAAAACCTGCGCGGTATTAAATGCGACTCTGATTCGGTCTTTCAGTGCAAAATCCGCCACAATCGGCACGGTCAACTGATCCACAAGGTCATTAATCACAAGCGTCCGAAAAGTGCTCGGCAACAGTTCATCTGTGATCACCGGTTCCGCGGTGACGGTGATTTCCGCGGAATGCCCGCGGCGAGTTTTGCTGCCTGGCAGGATCGAAATCGGAATCCGCACAAGATTCAGCGAATACCCCGGGGAATCCGCAGTGTCATCGCCCTCATTCAGCCGCCGCAGTTCGTGCAGGTGATTCAGATAACGTGCCCGCTGATCCAGTTCAATCGTCTGCTCCAGCTGCACTTTCTCATAGCCGGCGCTGAACGGCGATTGGCCCGCGAAGAGCTGACCGGGTGCCGAATTGAAGATCGTCATCGTGTTCGGACTGGACTGGGAGGGGCTGGGAGTGTCCGATGATGTGGTCACTGGGACGATCCCCGGCAGCATCTGATTCACCTGTGTGAATGGAGTGGATGAGTTGCCGCCTGTTGGGATTGCAGTGTTGCTCAGGGCAACCGCGCTGGCCAGAAAAGCCTGATCACTCCGCGACACCGACGCGTTGATGCGAACCTGAAACTGATCCACCTGGGCTGCCATTTGCTTTTCGAACTCGGCCCGGTGCGCTGTGAGCCGGGCTTCACCCCAGACATCGGGCGCCTTGGCCACGACACTGCCGTCCTCCAGCAGCTCTTCCTCCAGCCAGTCCATCGCTCGAGCCAGTTTCTGCACGCTGGTCTCAGGCGCTTTCGGTCGGCGACCGAGGATTTTTGACTGGAGCCAGGGTGTGTGTTTGTCGTCGCCGGCTCCTGCAGCAGCGGGCTGCAGCAGCAGAATCCAGGCGAGCAGCAGCGAAATCTGTTGTTGACGAGTCTTCATGGAACGAGTCACTCCGAGCCTGCCAAAAGTGCCGGTCCTGCCAGATCGGGCGAAGATTCCGGACGTAGTGCCTGTAGTGATTCGGACAAAAAAGCTATGGATATGCACGTTTTTACCAATCTCGAAAACAGGGTGCAGTAATTCTTTCCGGCCTGTCCCTTCAAACTACCCATATCCCCGATCCGTTTTCCGTCAATCAGGGCAGCTGTGCGCGCGACTATGCCCTTCTGCGAGGATATTTGGAATTCCCCAGCTTATACTCCGTGCGCAGCTCTCATCCCTTTACCCAGCGAGCATTCCAATGAGCGTCCGTCGCAGCTTCCTTCCGTCCGTCACCGCTCTCATCACACTCCTGATCGCCGTCCCGTCCCCGACGGCTGCAGTTCAGCAGCCGTCACCGGGCGCGGGGCTTGAACCGGAGATCACTGCAGTGCGGGATATCGGAGACCGTCGCGAGCTGTTTGTGGATCGCTTTCTGATCGATCGGCTCGACAATGCAGCGCTCAGACTGCACTCCCCCCAACCCGCCGCTCCAATGACTCAGCCGGCTGATTCTCTGGAATACGGGACTGTCATCCGGGACGGCGACCTGTTTCGGCTGTACACGCGGGATGGACGCGGAGCGAAGTTTGACGGGGACGCTCCTGAAGTCACCCGGTATTGCGAAAGCCGCGATGGTATCCACTGGACAAAACCGGAACTCGGCCTGTTTGAAGTTGACGGGAGTCGTCAGAACAATGTGATTCTTCACGAACCGCCGTTTTGCCACAACTTCTGTCCGTTTCTGGATTCACGTCCAGGAGTACCGGCTGAGCAGCGGTTCAAGGCGCTGGCGGGAACTGTAAAGACGGGCCTGGTGGCTTTTGTCTCGGCGGACGGGATTCGCTGGAGCAAGCTGCGGCCTGAACCTGTCATTACATGGACTCGCGAATACGCCTTCGATTCGCAGAACGTGTCCTTCTGGTCTGAAAGCGAAGGCTGTTATGTGTGTTATTTCCGACATTTCCTTGACAAACAGCTGCGTTCGATCTGTCGGACAACCTCGCAGGATTTCATAAACTGGACAGAACCTGTACCGATGCGGCCGAATTTCCCGGGCGAACATCTCTACACGTCGCTCACGCACCCCTATTTCCGTGCTCCGCACCTCTACATTGCGACGCCAACGCGTTTTCATCCCTCTCGCGGAGAGAGCACCGACATTCTGTTTATGACAGCCCGCGGCGGAAGTCCGTTTGACCGGACGTTTCGTGAAGCGTTTATTCGGCCCGGCCTCGATCCGGCGCGGTGGGGGAATCGGTCGAACTATGCGGCTCTGAACGTGGTGCAGACCGGTGCGGAGGAAATGTCGATCTATGTGACGCCGTTCCGAAGATTCACCATGCGACTGGATGGTTTTGCATCGGTGCATGCCGATGCCGACCCCGGAGAACTCCTGACATATCCGCTCAGGTTCTCCGGAACGCAGCTGCTGATCAACTATTCCACCAGCGCCGGTGGTGCGGTGCAGGTGGAACTCCAGACGCCCGACGGCCAGCCCATCCCCGGATTCGCGCTCGCCGACTGCCGGCCGATCGTCGGCGACGCGATTGCGCAGCACGTCAGCTGGGGCGCCGCTAACCGCGATCTCTCAGCCATCGCCGGACAGCCAGTGCGTCTGCGGTTCGTGCTCACCGACGCAGATCTGTTTGCCCTGCAGTTCGCAAAATAAGTCTCGGGGCGTGCATGGATGGCGAACCGCTGCAGTCTGGTGCAGCAGCTATGCCGCAGCGTCGCATGCGACAGTCACCCCATCCCCCGGCATTTTTGAAAAATTCGTGGCTCGTTGCTTGACTCCACAACCCCGGGAAACCACTCTCCGTGGTAGAGCCCTCTGACGGCACATTCGTCCTCGTCAAGGAACGGCCATGAATAGTCTCGAAGGTCAGTCTCGTGGCGGCAGTGACGAAGCCGAACCTGAATTGTCCATCACGGAAATCGGTGATGTGCAATCTTCAGGTTTGGAATTGGCATCTCCGTTTCCGTCGTCCAGTCTCCGCACCGGCTCAGGTGCGACTCTCGTTGGGGATTTCGAGCGTGTTGCCGGTGCACACGTCGACCGATTTGAACTGTGCGCTCTGCTCGGAAAAGGTGGTTTTGGTGAAGTCTGGAAGTGCCGTGATCCGCTGCTCGATCGGTTCGTGGCGATCAAGTTTTCCCGGCGGACAACAACTCCATCGGGGCCTGCAGGGGGGTTAGTCGACGAGGCTCGAAAGGTCTCACGATTATCACATCCGGGCATCGTACACATCTACGATGTGCTGGAAACAGCGGACGGTGTGGCGATTGTTTCCGAACTGATTGACGGTCAAACGCTGAAGGAACGATTGGCGAGCGATCGGATTTTGATTCGTGAGGTAGTCAGCATCGTTCGTGACATCGCAGCCGGTCTGCAGCACGCTCACCAGCATGACCTTGTGCATCGCGACGTTAAGCCCAGCAATATCCTGATCCGCCGGAGCGGTTCTGCAGCATTGACAGATTTCGGGCTCGCAGCTTCAGAAAACCAATTCGAGCAGATGCGGGATCCTTCATCAGGAACGCTCTATTTTATGTCTCCTGAGCAAGCGCGTGGAGACATCACCCTGCTGGATAATCGCTCCGATATTTTTTGTCTTGGCGTCGTGCTCTTTCATTGCCTGACGGGGCGATACCCGTATCCGTCAGCGTCGGACAAGCGGACCTACATGCGAAACGTCGCCACACGGAACGCCAAATCGCTCCGCGCGGTCGACAGTCAGCTTCCCAAAGCTCTCGATCAAATCTGCGCTCGCTGTCTTGCACTGGACCCGCGCGAACGTTACCGGACAGCACACGACCTCGTGGATGACCTCGACGCATTCCTTAACACGGAATCAGGACCACTTCCTTCTGCCTCATCACCACAGCGGTCGCGACTGACTGTGCTGGTCGGTGCATTCGCAGCGACACTCGCCGTGATCGCAACTATCGCGGGAATCCGGCTGTTTTCGTCACTGAACTCGCCCTCCGCATCTCAGACTGAAACGGCTTCGTCACCGGAACTGAAAATCAACGAAGTCAACCTCGTTCGATACCCACAGATTTTTGCCTGGCCCTACTCAAACGATCGTGGCACGCCCCAGCACTCCCCGGAAACGCAGACTTTCAGCGTGGCCTCACCGACCAGTCGGCTGGTCGCGGTCTGTGGTCAGACTGACCGGCCGGAACTCAACCTGCAGGTCCAGTTCAAGCTCAACAACTGGACCGGGGCTGCCGGCCTGTTCTGGGGGCTGCGTCAAAATCCCGATTCGCCTGCTGCCATCGAATACCTCTGCTACGCCGTCGAATTCCTCAGAACCTCACCAGAGTCGAAACCTGTGGTGTGCGTCAGCGAACTGACGCTGAAACCGCTGGATCACCGCGAAATGCAAATTCCACGACGCCGTGAAATCGCCCACGTGGACGTGTCGATTCCCACTGAATTGTGGGCCACGCTCAAAGTCTCCGTCCACCCTGAACAGCTCACGGTAGCTCTGGAAAACGAAGAAATCTGTACACCCGTGGATCCGATGCATCCCGAGAAAAGCTGGCTGCCACAGATGACAGGCCAGCATGATCCCACTTCAGCAGGTGTCATCGGCCAGAGCGCAATGGTTGCGTTCAGAAGGCTGGAGTGTTTTTAGTCGTCCGCTCAGGAAAGGTCTGCTATGACAGCGGCATGTGATATCGGCAGTTTTGCCTCGGATCCTCTGATCGTCCAGAACGTCAGAGCCTCCTTCACATCTCTGGGGCCAGGTTTCGGTACATACCGGGTTGACGCTAATGTCATTCCACCCGCTGGTGCAACAGGAATCCCCAAAGCAACCTTTTATGTGCTCGAGAATGGCATTATCAGGAAGCCGTTTGAAAACGCCATCATGACTGAAGCCCCGCTCGGGTCGAGAAATTTCTATGTCAGCCAGGTTGGTGTTTCTCCGCGGACCGGCAGCCAGTACTGGGCGGAAGTCACGGTGGACTGGATGATTCAGCAGAGGGAATCCGCCACTTCACCAGTTCAGACACAGCCCTGAGAGTACCTGTCTGATGCGTGAACCCGGCTGCGCCGCTGCAGGCAACCTCCCCGCGTGCATTCCGGCCGCTTCCCCGAGAACGCCTGCGACCGGCAACGTTGCGGCAGCCTCCAGCGGGACGCCGCAGCGTTCGCTCGTCAGAAACGCCACTGAATCCACGCGCGAAACAGACGCTGCACAAACGGAGTCAGTCTCGCGCGGTTGTACTGGTCGCCCAGTCGCCGAATGGCATCGGCATGGGTGGGGTAGGGGTGAATCACGGTGGCCAGACGTTTCAGCCCGCAGCCGGCTGTCATGGCCACGGTGATTTCGCTGATCAGATCACCCGCTCTCTCCCCAACCACAGTCGCTCCCAGAATCCGGTCAGATCCGTGCCGGAAGTGCACTCGCACAAAACCCTCCGGTCGTCCTTCCAGCACAGCGCGGTCGTTACCGGAGAACGGCTGCGTCAGCGTGCGGACCGAACGGTCGGCTGCGGCAGCAGCGGCCGTGAGTCCGACATGCGCGATTTCGGGTGACGTACACGTGCACCACGGAATCAGCAGACGACTTGCCCGCGCCCGGCCGCCGAACAGGCTGTTCCGCACAACAATGCGGGCCATGAAGTCGGCTGCGTGAGTGAAGCGGAAGTCTGAACAGATGTCTCCGGCGGCATAGACTGCCGGGTTGGTTGTCTGCAGCCGGTCATTCACCACCACGCCTCTGCGAGGATCGGTTTGAATTCCGGCCAGTTCCGCCTGCAAACCGTCAATTCGGGGAATCCGACCGGCTGCCACCAGCAGTTCATCGCAGACCACGGTCTCCGGGGCGCCACCCGCGACCTGTACCGTGAGCACGCGTTCGGCACCCTGCCGCGCGACAGCGGTGATCTGCGCATTGGTGAGGATCCGGATGGCGTGGGAACGGACGAGTCGTTCGTGGAGCAGGGCAGAGGCGTCAGGATCGTCGCGGGGGAGTATGCGCGGGCCGGCTTCGATGAGCGTTACTGCAGCACCGCACGAAGCAAACGCCTGCGCCATCTCTGCGCCGATCGGGCCCCCGCCGATGACCACCAGTCGCTGTGGCAGGGAAGTGAGCTGAAACAGGGTGTCGCTGGTGAGGTATCCGGCATCGGCAAGCCCCGCGATCGCAGGCAACGCCGGGCGGCTGCCCGTCGCAATTACAGCTCGGGAAAACTTCAGACACGTTCCGTCTGCATCAATGCTGTCCGGTCCGGAAAAGCGGCCCCGGGCGAAGAACACATCCACGCCGAGACTGCGAAATCGAGCTGCAGAATCGTGCGGACTGATCTCCGCACGAAGACGTCGCACCCGCGACATCACCGCTGCGAAGTCCACCCGCACCTCGCCATCAATCCGCACACCATACTCGGCCGAACCTCTCACAATCGCCGCCTGATGCGCGGCTGCAAGGAGCGCTTTTGACGGTACGCAGCCATGGATCAGACAGTCTCCTCCCAGCAGACCCGATTCCACCAGCGCCACGCGCGCTCCAAGGCCCGCCGCCGCGGCTGCTGTGACCAGACCCGCCGGACCGCCGCCCAGCACCACCAGGTGATAGCGGGGCGCCGGGAGCGGATTGGTCCAGTCCGCCGGACGCACCTGCCGGAGCAGCAGTTGATCGTGCGGGTCGTCGGCATTCAGCTGCAGTAGAGCGGGCATGGTGTTCACAGGGGATGGTGTTCACAGGGGATGGTGTTCACAGGGGATAGTGTTGACAGGGGATAGTGTTGACAGGCGGAGTGTGCAGGCCGGATTCCTGCCAAAGCCTGTCGGATGCGTCGTTGATTGTCAATCGCCGGCCGGCCACCGCGCAGCCACAGCCCTGACCTTCTCAGTTGCCTGCTGCCCGCGTTTTGCAGACACTCCCCGCAGAGACTGCCTTCCACGCTCCCACCCCTACCGCTGTTTCAGGAATCGCTTCCATGAATCCTTCACGTTTCTCCCGACCGGTCCTTTCATTACTGCTGCTGCTCTGCTGTTCCCCCGCGGTCGCTCAGCCAGCCGGGGAACTCAAATGGAAACAGCACACGATCAACGATCAGTCACCGTTTGAAGGTTGCGGCACCGGAGATTTCAACGGCGATGGCCGCATCGATATCTTCTGCGGCGATTCCTGGTACGAAGCCCCGTCATGGAAACGGCACCAGGTCCGCAACGTCCCCGCAAGTGCCCCGAATCCTCACTACTACGAAGACTTCTGCGACGCGGTCATGGATGTGAACGGCGATGGCCGACCGGATATTGTCACCTGCAATTACTTCGGCAGACGCGTTGGCTGGGTCCGGAACCCCGGCGGCGATGCGACTGCGAAATGGACAGAACATGAAATTGATCTGCCCGGCAGCATGGAAACCGGCGAACTCGTGAATCTCATCGGCGATGCTCAGCCCGAATTCCTCCCGAACCCTGGCAACGTCGTCGTCTTCTATGAACTCACGTCACGCAACCCTGTGCAGTGGAAACGTCACGAATGTGGCCGCGAAGGCGCGGGGCATGGGGTCGGTGCAGGTGATGTCAATGCTGATGGACGAATGGACGTCATTACGCCGAAAGGCTGGTATGAACAGCCGGCGGATCCTGCCGCTGCCTGGGTGTTTCACGCAGAATTTCAGCTGGGAGCGGCTGGTATCTTCATCCTGGGCTATGACGTGGATGGCGATCAGCTGACCGATGTCGTGTGGGGCAACGGCCACGCCTTCGGCCTGCAGTGGCTCAGGCAGTCCGTCGCCGCAGACGGAAAACGCACGTGGGAGAAAAAAACGATCGACGATACCTTTTCTCAGGTGCACACACTGATGCTCGCCAACCTTGACGGTGAAGGTGAACCGGAGCTGGTCACCGGAAAACGCGTGTATGCACATGAAACGGAAGCCGGCGCCACGGATGCCTCTGTCGTCTACGCGTTCCAGTACGATCGGAAGACAGCTGAGTGGAAACGCAGCACCATTTTCCACGGTGACCCCGCGGTGAATGCGCCGGCGGATGCCAAAGACCGCTGGGCACTCAAGGACTTCCCCAAAGGCTCTGCCGGCACCGGACTGCAGATGTCCGCTGTCGACATCGACGCCGACGGTGACCTTGACCTCGTGTGCCCCGGAAAGTCCGGACTGTACCTGTTCGAAAATCTCGGCCGGTAACGTCGGCCTGCGGAAGGACTTCCCGTCCGTCCCCGTCGACTGTGCCAAAGCTGACCAGCGTCCGGCGTGTGGCCGATTGCCATCGGCTGCACGCCGTTTTCTTTGCTGGATCACGGCCAAACAGCAAGAAAAGTACCAATAGAAAACAAGAGGTAAGGGGTTTTAAAATATGCTACTAAATAAGCCTTGACTAAACCCATTGTCCCTGTCTACAATATTCCCCGGAACAGTCCTGTTTCCTGCAGATTCACAACCTGCTATCATCTGGTGGCCGTTTCCGCCGCGTCATCCGGCTGTCGCTTTGTTCCGGTCCCCACCTCTCTGTCACAGGTCTCCAAGCCCATGTCCGCTTTCTCTGCTGCTCCTGCCGCCGGAACTGCGGCCGCCGACCAGGACATCTGGACCGTACGCCGAATACTCGAATGGACCACCGGTTTTCTGCGTCAAAAAGGCATCGAATCGCCTCGTCTTGAAGCCGAAATTCTGCTCGCTCACGCGCGTGGCTGTCCCCGCATTCGCCTCTACACCGACTTCAACACACCCCTCACCGACGCCGAACGCTCCGCCATGCGGGACCTCGTCACGCGACGTTCCCGCCGCGAACCGATCGCCTATCTGGTTGGCCACCGCGAATTTTACGGCCGCACGTTCCACGTCTCCCCCGCAGTGCTCATTCCCCGCCCCGAAACCGAAACGCTCATCGACGTGGCTCTGGAACTCATCCCCGCCGACCACCCTGCACAGCTCATCGAAGTCGGCATCGGTTCCGGCTGCATTGCGGTCACAATCGCCCGCCAGCGGCCGCTCTGCCGTCTCACCGCCACCGACATCTCCCCGGACGCCCTCCGGATTGCTGCTCAAAACGCCGCCCGGCACGAAGTGGCTGACCGCATCACCCTGCTCGAAGGTGACGCTCTGCTGCCGCTGCTCCCTGCCACCACACTCTTCGACGGGATCGTCAGCAACCCGCCCTACGTCACCGACGGCGAACGCGGCCAGCTCCAACCGGAAATCGACCTCCACGAACCTGCCCTTGCACTCTACGCCGGCCCTGACGGACTCAATGTCGTCCGGTCCATCATCACCCACGCCCCCGCACTGCTCAAACCCGGCGCCTTCATCGCCCTCGAAGTCGACCCGCAACAATGCCCCACAGTCCTTACACTGCTCAAAAACGCCGGCTTCGATCACGGTCGCATCCATCACGATGCAGCCGGCCGCGATCGGATTGTTCAGGCTGTGTTTGCAGGGGCGGCTGTGTAACTCCCAGTCGAAAGGTGTGCGTGACTGGCTGGCGTCAATCCGTCGGAGATTCTTTTTGCAGCAGTATTTTCGGATTCACGGAGGGACGCCGCTCGCGGGAACGGTCGCCGTCAGTGGCAGCAAAAATGCAGCGCTTCCCATCCTCGCCGCTTCCCTCGCCATCAGCGGCGCCGCTGTCATCCGCAACCTCCCGGCACTGCTCGACGTCCACACCATGCTCCTGCTGCTCCAGTCTTCCGGCGCACGGATCTCCGTGCCCGACGACGCCGCTCCTACGCCATCCGGCGTTCCCCGCTGTGTCATTGTTCACCCGCCACCCATCACCCCAACTCCCGCCGATCCATCGCTCGTTCGCCGCATGCGCGCCGGCATCTGTCTCCTCGGTCCGCTGCTCGCACGTTTCGGCACTGCCTCCATCCCGCTCCCGGGCGGCTGCCGCATCGGCCCGCGTCCCATCGATCTGCATCTCCGCGGACTGGCTGCACTCGGCGCCTCGCTTCAGGTCACCGACGGCTGGGTCCACGCCCGCGCTGCTCAACTCACCGCCGCCGACATCGATCTCGCAGGCCCGGCCGGGTCCACCGTGACCGGCACCTGCAACGTGCTTTCCGCCGCAGTACTCGCCCGCGGTACCACCACAATCCGCAACGCTGCACAGGAACCCGAAGTCCGCGAACTCGCCCGATTCCTCAACACCGCCGGCGCTCGCATCCATTTTCCACAGCCCGGCATCATTAAGATCCATGGCGTCGAACAGCTCACGACGCCGGATCACACCGTCTTTCCGGATCGCATCGAAGCCGCCACGCTCGCCATTGCCGCCACCGTCACTCGCGGCAACATTCGCATCCTCAACGCCCCCGTCACCCAACTGCCCGGATTCCTCGACTGGCTCCGCAGCGTCGGCGCCCGCGTTCACTCCTCCCCCGAAGAACTCCACGTGGCTGGCTCAGCCAGCCTCATGCCCCGGGATGTTACAGCCGAACCTTTCCCCGGGATCCCCACCGACCTGCAGGCCCAGATGACCGCTCTGCTTGCCATCGCTCAGGGAACCAGCACCGTCACCGATCGCGTCTTCCCGGAACGCTTTCAGCACATCCATGAACTCAATCGGCTTGGTGCATCCATCAGCACTCAACACGGAACTGCTGTGGTTCACGGAGTTCCCGAACTTCACGGAGGCACAGTCCGCGCCACAGACCTCCGCGCCAGTGCCGCTCTGGTCATCGCTGCCCTCGCTGCCCATGGCACCACCGAAATCCATGAAATCCAGCACCTCGATCGCGGCTATGAACAACTGGAAAACAAACTGCAGCTGCTGGGAGCCGACATCCGCCGCCTGCCTTCGCCGACTCAGCCCGATTGACAACCGCCTCCCCCATATTCATCCCGTTCATCGGCCCCCTGCTGCTGAAGTGCTGGGTTCTTATCGCCGGGCAATTCGGCGGAAACAGAAGGATCCTGCCCTCGTGCTGCCCTGTCCTCCGGAGACAACTGTCTCGCGCATGATTGATCACTCCTGAGTGCACCGGTCTTGAAAACCGGAGTACCCTCACGGGTACCCAGGGTTCGAATTCAGTCTCTCCGCTCCCGATAGTCGCTCAAATCGCAGCGTTTATCTCAGAAACCCCGAGAATCCTCGGGGTTTCTTTGCGTTTATGGGCCTTGGCTTTTGGCTGCACGGAATTGCACTCTGTCGTGCAATTCCGTGCAAATCCATGCGAGCTGTACGGCACCATACGCGGCACCTCGGCACCACTGACGGCACCGTTTTTCCGGCGTTTTTATGGCAGCACCGATTTGGGAAACGAGTACGTTGCCGGAGCTAGTCACCCTTACGACCTTTTGAAAAAGCTCTTCCACACAACGCGGGACGCATCTCCTTGTGAAAAACGTCGGCACTTTCGAATTCGGAATCTTGACGGGGTCGCACTATTCGTATAATCGGGGCGGCGACTGGTTGCTGCATCAAGTTCAGGTTCGCTGGCCGGGGACCGGAATTGCCATCACCAGAATTTTCAGGGAGAGGGATCATGGCTGCACTGTCAGATAGAATCACAGTAGACCCTCAGCAATGTGGCGGTCGCCCCTGCGTACGTGGCATGCGAATCCGCGTCAGCGATGTTCTTGACCTTCTTGCAAACGGGCTTACGCCTGAGCAGATCCTCGACGAATTGCCTGATCTCGAACACTCAGACATCCGCGCCTGTCTGCAATTCGCCAGTTGTCGTGTCGCTCAGACTGAAGTGGTCGCATGATTCTGTGGCTAGACGCGCAGTTGCCACCGTCACTGGCGAAGTGGATTTCGACTGCCTTTGGAATCGAGACCTATGCTGTTCGGGATGTCGGACTTCGTGATGCCAGTGATTCGCAGATCTTCCTCGCTGCTCGAACTGCAGGCGCCGTGGTGATGACGAAAGACAATGATTTCTTGCGAATGCTGCAAGTGCTTGGTCCCCCACCTCAAGTTCTCTGGGTGACCTCCGGCAACTCGTCCAATCAGACACTCCGAGCAATCCTCGAGCGCCAACTGGTCAGCGCCACAGCACTTCTGAATCGTGGTGAAAGTATGGTGGAGATCAGTGATAGGGGCTGAGCGCTTTACCACTGGCGATAATCGCCGCAGATCGGCAACAGGAAGCCCGGAATCAGAGCAAAAGAACCCCGACCTGTGCTGCAGAAAAGAATTCGCGGTCACCTCGCTTCGCAGCGACGACTTTTGCCGTGGCAACTCCGCTGATGTACGGCATCCTCATCTGGCAAAAGCTCAATGGTGGCCCGCAGAACCGCAGTCCGGGCGTCATTGCGACTCTTCCGCTGCTTATTGCAGGCATGATATTCGGGAGCATATGGTTTGCTATGCAATACGGTGCTGCGCTGCAATACGGTGCCATGCACCTTGTGTGCGTTCCTCTCCAATTCCACCGTCGCCAGCCACCGGCCTGCGTCAGATCCGCACAGAATCCACGACGGCGATGGCTACGCCGCTCATGAATCATGTTCACGACGCAACAGCCGCCGAAGTCGCATTTCATTTGTTCTACAATCCGCCGCAGAGTGGCAGCACCGGGACGGCGTTTGGCTCATGGATTCAGCAGACGGGGACCAGTTTTGTTGACCTTGCCACATCCCTGACCCAGGCTGGCATCACCCGGCTCAATGCAGAAACGACTGCGGACCTCGACAATACCCAAGCCGGTCTACAGGCAAGTTCGACTGCTAATGGACAGCAACGCTCTGCATGGGCAACGCTTGTGGATGGCCTGACTCAGCTTGCCAGTACGTTTGAAAACAGCACCGTTGGGCGGGAATCCACACTCGATACCGCGATGACGACTGCGAACAACAGTTACTCGACCGCGGCGACTGATAAATGGTCGACATTTGCCAACAGCCTGGCTCAGGCCGAAAAGACATATCTGAATGCTGTTGCTGCCGCCACGGGAACCAATGCGGCCACGGCAATCACGGCTGCTCAGAAAGTCCGCAATGATGCCCGTTCTTTGGCCCTGAAGAATTTTCAAACGGGATTGCTCGACAGCGGTGTCACCCTGAACAGTGCAATTACTGGTGCGATTCAGACGTTTGTGACAGGTCAATCTGCGGCAGACGCTCAGGAATCACAGGGCGAAGCGACTGCAACGAAGACACATGATCAGGCCGACACCACTGCGGAGATTGGATTAACGTCAGCACTGGTCACCGCGGGCAACGCAGCCGCCACGGCGCTCAGTGGTGCCTCGGGAGCATTCTCGTTGGCAACCAGCGGGGCTCAGTCGGCGTGGAAGATCGCCGCCGCAGTCGCGAATGGAATCTACAATCCCGATGGTGCCACCAGAGTGTTCAACGACAAGTTGGCCGAGTTCTTCGCCGACCAGCAGGCCACGAACAATCCCCTGACGGCAGCCGCAGAATTTGTCAGCACGATGGTGACGGCCGTCGCGAACGCGGAATCGGCGGCAGCAACGGCGAGCGGCAATGCACTGACAACTGCTGTCAATACCATCGGCACGGCCGACGTGACAGCCGTGACGGCAACGACCAATACAGATTCTGCCTATTCGACGGCCTCGGTCGGCAACGACAAGACGTATCTGGACGGAATGGCGACCGCCGAAGCCAATTATCTGAAGGTGGTTGCAGGAAAGTGGCACGAGTTCCGCACGGGGGCCATCACTGCAACTCAGCGGGATGAAGCCATTGCGACGAGCTGGACGGAGTTCCAGACTGCTGCCGCTCAAAAGCGAAACACGTTTCGAATCGCTCAGGCCGAAGATGCCGCCACGTTCCGCAATACCGTTGCGGGAGCCGCAAAGACTCATATCGACGCGGTAACGGCCGCTCAGGAAACGCTCACCAATTCATTGCAGAACGGCCAGAAAACACTGACACAGCAGAAGGCGGACGCGTGGCTGACGGCGTCAAAAGGCCTGGTGAACCTGGACACAGAGTCCACAATCCAGCGTGCTCAGGGACTGGCGGCTGCGATCGGGGAACTGGCGGGTGAACACCCCGTGTATGTCGATAACGGTCAGTCTGGTTACACGTTCGACAATCCGTTCTGGGTGGCTCTGGCCCAGAAAGCCAATCAGTCGGCCGAGTACATGGCCGACATGAAGAACGCCGAGCGACTGTATTACGGCCGGTCGCCGTGGTCCGAGACTGTCAACGGAGCCGTCATCGATCACATGAATGGTACTCGCGGCGTGCTGGACGCGAGGCGGGACTTTGAAGTCGGCATGGCGGACGCCGCGGCGACTCAGAACAAAGCCCTGCAGCAGGCCGGCGGTACACGAGACCGCGAACTGGCAGACGCCGGGCTCCAGCTCGCTCAGGCTCGCAGTACGTATGAAACAGATTGGGCGAATCTCAACCTTGAGTCCTCCGACTGGAAACTGGATCAACCGACATTACCTATCAACGGCACCGTCGACGGCACCATCAGTCTGACTGCCGGTGTCGGGACAACCTTCGTCCCCGGCTGGTTCAGCGTGCCCCGTCTCTCCGAGGCGGGACTTTCCGCAACCACCTCCACTGGTTTCAGCTCGCTCGACCTCGATTACTTCTTCACCGGCGGCCTCATGCCCGACATGCCGGGGAGCGATCCGGTGACGACGGGGAAAGTGTCGAGGGATGATTCGGCATTCGCCTCAGCACTTGTGATGCCGGCCGTGGAGGACGGGAATACGACAACGTCGACGCAGCAGAACACCGACGAATACGACGCGTCAGATCCCGGTTACGAACCACAAGATCTCTGGCACACCATTCCAGCGGCATTTGGAATTCTTTCGCGTTTTCGGGCCGGCATTCCTCCGATCGTCATCGCTGCAAGCGCACTTTTGTTGATCGAAGAAAAACCATCCACACCAAATCAGGCTTCGTCGAATGATCGACCGAAATTTGATCCACTCGTTGATCAACTCCCTGCATTACCATCACCAAACATGGATGAGCTTCGCGACGAGTACCTTACCTCGTTTCTACTGACGTACGGAAAAGAAGGCCGGATCCTGCTTGACGCATATACAAAGGGACAAGGTGAAATCACGGTTCACTGGTTCATAAGTGATGGGCTGTGGCCGTGGGGTGGTAAATCTGAAGGCGATTTCAACCTTGGAAGCTGGGGCGGCAGGAATGCTATGCAGTTGAACGATGACCTGACAATGGCCGAAGCCGCAGATGAAATCTGGCGGCAACTTGTCGCGGCGAGTTCAACTAGCGTGATGCGTCAATATCTGACTCCAAATGAGAGGCAGATGATGGAAGACGACACGTACATCCGTCTGGAAGAACAGAGTCGGAAAGAACTCCAGCGTGCAATTCTTGAGCTTGGCAAAACGGGCGGCGAAATCGGGTTTGGGGCTGAAATGAGCGTTGCAACTTCGGCTCTTGCAGTTCCCGGAACCATCGTCGGCCTGATTCTCGACATGTGTGTCATAACACCAAGTGAGGCTTCGGAAGCGTACAAAAATGGAGGCTTTAAGGCTGCTGCCCTGTCTGTAGTAGTAGCTGTTGTCTTGAATTCAATTGAATTCAAAGGAGGATTCGACGAATAGGTTGATGTCATCCCTTCAACCAATCTGCACATGTCGCGTGACGGCGTCACGCCGGTGATCAGGAACTCTGATCTCACTGGAGATCTTTATGCATTCCTTCGTAATCGCTATGGAACCGACGCAATTCGTGCTGGTGCAACAGCGCGGCTGAAGGAGGCCATCCTCACTTGGTGGCGTCGAACGGGCCTTGAGATCATTGAAGACTATCGAAATGTTCGCTTGGGCAATCGTGAGGGCACAATTGCCTTCACAGAAATCAATGGCGTGAGATACTGGGGCCATAATAGCGAGATGTATTCCCAACACCTGGCTGGATTGGGTTGGGCTGCGAATCGCGTTGGACTCGGATTTTCGAAAGACGAGCAAAGGGAGTTGAAAGATTTCTACACCGGCCGACGCATTTTCTTGAGTCGCGGACATGAACGCTTATGGAAATACGACATTATTCCCGAAAAGGTCGGACACTACATACGAAACGCCTTCTCGCATGCAGAAGTACAGTCATTTTTGCAGGCGATTCACGAAGTTGTTGAGCAGGGCAGCGCCATTCCAAAGCGCGTGGTCCTCGTTGTTGACCGAATGCCTTGTATCGGATGCACGTTTGCGCTAACACGACTGAAGGAGTACTTTGGAATCGAAGAAATAGTAATATTATATCGCCAAAATCCTTTGTCTGAGATCAGCGAAGGTTTGTTGCATGCGACACTTTAGCACGACGAGGACGTGAAACATGGATCATCAGCGTATAAACGAAGAGCGAATGGGCTTACTCGTACGGACTCACACAGGACGATATCGGTCCATCCAGATTCAGAGAGCATCTGATCCGATACAGTCACAGGCAAATCCAGGAATGCTGTATGCATTGCTTGCAATTCGGCCAGAGTCGTGGTGGTGGGCAGACGGTCAGAGCACCGAACTGCTTTCGCAAAGAAAGAATCATGAAATGGAGTGTATTCAGCTTTATCTTTGCAGGTCTGGTCGCATATGTGTTCAGTGGAGTGGGGAAGGTAACACAAGTTATTTGTGCGCTAGCGCAATTGACCAACCTGACGCCAAACAGAGTTTTGAAGTTTCGTACGTTGGCGGTAATGGAGTTGACATACTTCCGAAAGCCACTGTTTGCTGGGAGACGGCCTGGGAGGCAGTGGCGGAACTGTTCATCACTGGAGAGAAGAAGATTGACTTAAATTGGATATCAGAATCTGAATTGATTCGAACGTTTGGCGTGGACGATGTTATTTCGCCCCGATGAAGTCAGATTGACCGCCGCCCGGTAAGAATATTCTGAGTTGCGAAAGTGCGGTGAAAATCGGCGGTTTTGGGCGATCTGGCACCTGGTATGATGAGTTCCCGATCAACGGTCTGTGGCTGCGTCAAGCGAGTCGATGCGAGGTTCTGGTGGCGAACAGCGGTCAAAAATCACAGTCAGCGCAGGCGGTGAGCGCGGCCCAATTCGAACATGAACCTGGACGCGGCGGCTTTATGCGGCTCGACGGGAGTAGGAACGGATCACGCCACCGAGTTTCGATGTGCATACAACGTCGTTCAGACGAACGGTCGTCGCTTCTACTGGAGGTGCCGCAAAGTCCGGCGGAAGGTGATCGCGGGCTGAATGCGGCCGTTCTTCGTTGTAGTGCCGACTCCAAACGCGGCAGATATAGTTCAGATGACGTTCACTCACGATCACGAACTTGTTCAGACATTCAAACTTAAGAGTCTGGATGAATCGCTCGACGTGCGCCCGCAGATTGGGTGTAAGCGCACGCTGAACCGCATCTTGCGGGTGACTCTATTCTGGAGGGATTTGTTTCCCTTTCCGAATGGAGATCTGAGCAATGGCAATCCGGTTTCAGAGTGTCGACAAAGAGTCGTATTGGCGCTGGCATGTTGATATGCAGGCCGCTGGTAGTGTTTCGATCCGGGCTTACTGTGGCAAGCATGGGCTATCGGAGCCATCGTTTTATGCGTGGCGGCGGAAGATCCGGAATCGGGATGCCGGGCAGGATCTTTTGTCTGATTCACAGCCGGAGAGTCACGCCCCGACCTCTGCCAAGACGACCAGGCATGGACCAGATGAGCCTCTTCATCCGATGAGATCGCGTTCTTTGAACGGGCGTCCTTCTATTCGCTCAAAAGTCGATTCGCTGCAGCCGTCGACGGGCACTGGACTGGTTGCATTGGACATCATTGAAACAGCGAATCCCATTCTGGAAATTGAAGGTCCCGGTGGTGTTGTGATTCGCCTGCGTGAAGATGTTTCGGCGGAAGTTCTTCAGCGTGTAATCGCCGCCTGTCGGCTGAGTCAGGCCTTCGCTGCAGCACATGCGGAGGAGCGATCATGCTGAGCATCTTCCGAACGATTCGCGTGTTTCTGGCGACAGAGCCAACGGACCGATGACGCCAGGACCTTTAGCGCCCTCCTGACGGATACGACGTCGAGCCACTTTCGCCAAGTCACATGGGAAACACTCCAGACCAGGATTCCAGGCGACTTGCCGCAACTCCTAAGCTATCTGGATAATAAGACGTGCTATCTGGCGAAGGCGTTCCGTTTGACGAAACACACTCTTCTCGATTGGGGTGCAAGATGAGCGAGGCGCACAAGCATGATCTGGTGTTCGACCTCATCATTTCACTGTTGCGCGACGCTGACAATGAGCACTCGCCATTGTCTGCCGCAGTTCATCTTTACAACGAAGGGTGGCTCCTGCGAGTTACACTTGCACTCCATTTTCGTGGTATCTCGTGCCTTCCGTTTACTCCGGCCGCAAATGCGAAGTGGTACTCGGAACCTCTGCTCTATTCGCATTTTCATGCTCGCATGCGCGGTGATGATCGTGCGGAAAGCCATACTCACGCGGATGCAGTGGTTGGGCACATCACAATCAACAAAGACACCAGGCGAGGCTTGGCGCTAAGTTCCGACGCGAGTCAATTCATTGTAGTCGAGGCCAAGCTTGCAAGCTTGTTGCAATCGAGAACGAGAAACGCCAAAGGATGGGACCAGGCGGTTCGAAACGTCGCTTGCATGGCGGAGACAATCAGTCGCTCCGATCCACCGCGGTCGTGCGATGAATTCGACCAACTGGGATTTTATGTGATTTCCCCAGAGGACATGATTCCAAAGCACCAAGCCTTAGTGTGCGATGCGTCGATGTCCAAGAAGATCCACAAACGTATTCAACAGTCTGAAGGTCCGCAGCGCGAGGAACTCGACATGTGGCGAGTAAAGTGGTTTGAGCCGCTCATTCGTAAAGCAACGATCAAGTGCATTTCTTGGGAAGAAGTCATCCTGCGTTGCAAACAGTCGTCGCCGGAAGACGGCCGGGCACTCGATCAATTCTATGAAAAGTGCAGAAGCGTCGCAAGGAGCACTCGGTAAGACGTCATTTGTGTTGTCGACGCGATCGCGCCGGACAGGGCCATCCACCGTGTGATACCCAGTAAACGCCCACACGGCCCCGCTGGTGCCACGGTTTTCGGCGTCCGAACAAGACACCGGGTTCCCTTTCGACGCGGCTCAAACCGCACACGGGCCGATACTGTGACTCCGGTCTTCAAGCCACTGTTTCACTGAAAGCGAACGGCAAACAGAACCCTCGGCACCACTGTGGGCACCTCTCCGAAAGCATAGTCACACAACTCTCTACAGAGTCCCGCGTTACGCAATTTCGGGACCGGTCTTGAAAACCGGAGTACCCGCGAGGGTACCCAGGGTTCGAATTCAGTCTCTCCGCTTCGGCAAGACGCTCCAAAACGCAGTGTTTTCCCAAGAAACCCCAAGTTTTCCTGGGGTTTCTTTGCGTTTAGGGCCCTGGCTTTTGGCCCGCAGCTGTCGCGGTGTCCTCGGCTGTCAGGAGTGCAAAAAGGGGAAACCTGTGACGATACGAGGAAAACTGAATGGCACCAATACGGGCACCTCGGCACCACTGACGGCACCGTTTTTCCGGGGTTTTCCGGCACCTCGCCGGTCTGAGAAACCGGTGCATTGCAGGGGCTCAGCACCCGCCCCAGGCAGCAGATTCCGAGTCGCAGGTATCGCCAGAGCGGTGCCGCGAGGCATGTACCCACTGAGCACGAATCATGCTCGGTCAAATGTGTACACCGTCATCGATTCACTGCCACCTGCTGGTCCCACTCCGTGCGGAAGCATCAGAAACCCAAACCAACGCAGAAGAAACCGTGCGAGAAGGATCGGCGGCTTGCCATCGACTTCGTGACCGATCAGGAATTCGATCGCCTGCTGGATGCGTGGTTCGGCAATGCTTCGCGAGTGCTGCAATCCTGGCGTGGGTTCTGCATTTGGGGTGGGTACGCGAACTGCGGTAACTACCCGTCGTTTCTGCAGAAGCACGAACTGTATTTCAGCCAGGCAATCATCCGGGGACGCGTTGCGCCCGTTTCTGACGTGTAAGGACAGGATGGGCAGCGGTATGGAACGAGTTGGGTTCGCGTGGGAGCGGGGAAAGGTGACGCAGTCGTAACCACCCCGTTCACCGGGCCGCGGCGAACGATTCTCCATTTCAAAACCGCGCGGTCCGCGGCTCCGCGTGCAACGGCTTGTTATGCCGCGACGCGATTAGTTACCTCGCGATGACCGAAACGCTGCCAATGCTACGGAGCAATTCGCTGCGAACAATTCGACTGCTTCGCGAGTGTCGTAGCAATAACGAATAGTTCGCTTGTTCTCGTGTTCCACGACGACTTGATTTGCGACGAAGCCCCGCGCACCGATCTTGGTAGCGAGGATGGCGGTCAATGTCATTGGTATGCGCATCCAAATGCTTGTGAACACAGCAAAGGCGAGCAGCAGCAAGCTAATTGCAAAGAAGACCGAAGCAACCGCAAAAGGGCTGATTGATCTTTGATACCATATCTGCGAGATACTGGAAAATGGAATGGATGTATCCTGCGGTCGGAGTAATCGCCCGTATTGAATTCGGTCGTCGAAGCATGAAATGTTCGAATCTGGCAGTTCAGCAATCAGAGTCGCGTTCATGTGTTGTCGTTCGTTCTCTTTGGGCATAACTTGTCTATAGAATGGTCACTGTATCACCTGTAAGCCGTAAAGCTGTCAGCCTAATACGCAGTGCAGTATCTGCTGTAATTCGTGTCAAGTCAATCATTTGGCGGAATTCTTCGGTTGTCATTGCGTGATAGGTTGTTTCAGCCTGGCGATCCTCGGAATCGGGGACCAGCCCATCGACCGGACTGCGAACTCCACGCCCGCCCCGGTTGAGCACATGGGTGCAGATCTGGGGTCGTAGAGACGAGGCACAGGCTTGTTGGCAAACAAGCCCAGGGGCGTTCGGTGTTGCTCCGTCGCTGTCGTCATGGTCCAGGCCTCCCCGGAAAGACCGAACTCTTCGCCAGTGACAGCGGCCCCGCGGCGGGAAATCGATCAAAGGATGCCATCAGAGGATATCTTGCCAAGGGTTTTTGCGAATAGGCCATGCCGACGGCGGGCGCGGATGTTCCCGATGCCGTTGGTCGTTGCGGCGAACCACCAGCGGTCGCGGGGCTACGACTGCCGGCCAATCGCGACGGATCGCTGCTCAAATTGCCCTGCTGCATCGCAAACGGATTCTGTGCCATGCCGCAAGTCCCAAATCCGCCCGGCGATCGCAAAAAGCATGCCTGCCCCTGCGATTCATGTTGCTGGCGTCTGCGGGCGTTCAATGGTTGATGAGAGTTCCTTCGGATTTCGCACCGCACTGATCCTGGCGAATCTGCGATGCTCCGTCCAGCTGTGGTGACTCACAGAGTTCCGTCGCAAACAAAAGAATTCTCGGTCCACTTCGTCACTTGCTCCTCGTTTCGCGTAGCTCTCCAGATAGCGACTGCACGATTCTGCACTCTTTTGCAGCGAGCTGCGATGAACACACCCCGCTCCCGGCGTTCCCTGCCCACGCCCACTTCTCCGCTCCTGATCGACGCGGCCACCGCAGCTCACCTGTGTGGCCGTTTGCTGCGGACGTCGTGTTCGTGGCCTGCAGCGGGATGCATTCCGCGCCCCGTCTGTATTGGACGCCCGCAGTTGTGCCGATTGGATGGGATCGTGGCGTGGGTAGCGGCTGGCTGTCCGGACAGAAAAGACTGGGACTGGCTGCCTGAACGCTCAATGCCACCCATGAATTGTCAGGCACGAATCGCAGGATTCTGTCTGAATTGCACCTTCTGAAAGTCTGAGTTGCGGGTAGAATTCGGTCGTTTGTTTCCGTTCGTTCCGCTATCAGTGCATTCGAGAGTCTGTCATGACTGTCGATCCTGCAACGCTTCTTTTGCCGTCATCTGGTACGAGGCACGATCATATGGCCCTGGAGTAGAGTTTCAGGCCGCAGTTCGCGATTGCGTCGACTTGAATGCCAAATTGGATCGAGATAGCATCCTGAATAAATCAATTTTTTCAGTCGCCGCAGCGGTGGCACACGCCATTTCGGAGGCAGGTCATGGAGACAGTCGCAATCAGGCACCAACTGCAGGATTTTGTGCAATTTGCTTCTCGCCGCCTCGAGACAGGGGAGGGCGTCTGTTCATTGGAAGATCTGTTTCAGCAATGGCAGAACGATGCGGAATACAATGCGACCGTGACGGACGTCCGCGAGGGCGTCGCTGATTTCGAGGGTGGTCGGGCTGAGCCTGCAGCAAGTGTGTTTTCAGGCATTCGTCGTCAGTTGGGGATCGGCGATTGAAACGGCAGGTCGTGATCACGCCTCGGGCGAAAGCCCAGATCCGGAACGCGGCCGCCTGGTGGGCAGAAAATCGTTCGTCACACCCTCTCTTTTGAATTACGGCAAAAGCTGATCGGCACATCCGGGAAGCGGACTCACTGAATTCTTTTTTCCATTCATGAACATCACATTGTCGTCTACGCAGTTCGGCATCTTGCGCAGCAGAACCTGACTCCCGACGACCTTGAAGACTTCATCCCGTCCTGACCGTGAAGTTGACAGCGGAGACCGCGAGTTGAGTGCGACCGGACTTCCGGAGAGCCTCAGGTCGGTATCTTTCTTACTCCATGATAAGACCGCTGAAATTCGTCCTAAAAGCCTGATGCTTTGACAGACCGGAGGTTGAGCATGGCTTGAGCACCTTTGATTGTCCATCGCATGCCGGAACATTCAAGGCGGTCCTTGACGAGATGGCGGCAGGCTCCTTCGATCAGGCCAGTGGCGATCGGATACCCGGCAGCGAGTTATTCGTGGTACTGCATCCGGTGGCGATGAGCCTCGAAATAACCACATGCTGCTTCAACCGAAGCCTTACGATCTCCCTGCAGTTTTTTCAGAGCCGACATCCGCCGAAATCCCCGGATCACCGATGTCACGTCCCCTTCAAGGATTCGCTGCATCCGCTCCCGGATGAATTTCATCCGTTGCGCCGGACAGCAAAGCTGCTTTGCTGCCTGTGCGACGTAGCCCGCGACGTGCACGATGTCCAGAATGTCAACAGTCACACCGTCATGATCACTGATGGCTGCATCTGCTTCTGACCACAGACTATGCTGCCCGTCCATCAACCGTATGAGGATTTGGTTCGGCTTTCGTCTAAGCTCAATCTCATGGGCTGCCCATGACATGGCAATCGTGACCCCGCGCGTCATTTCGTCAGGCAGATCCGGAAGAGTTGCTGGAAGAAAGGCCGTCAATCGCTTGTGCTGTGGCGCTGGACGACAAGTTGAACTGGATTGTGTGTCGGATGGATCGCGAAACAAGCCAGCGACCACGTCCGCTGCTGTCCTGTGAAAAGCATCGACGCTATAGGCGCTGCAAACCGTTGCCATGCGGCGATTTCCCGGACGGACAGCCTTCTCCTCGAATGCTGCCAGCCGAAGAGCCTCAGGCTTGACAAGCGGCACTCCTTTGCCATCTGCGGTCAAAACCAGAAACCGGCCCTCCTCGGCCGCCGGAGGGGCAGGCTTCTGATGCATAAATTCGGCAGCTGCGTGCCCCATTCGCCGAGAGACCTTTTCCAGTGTGTCGACTGATAACTGCTGGCCAAAAACCCTCTCGAACGATTCGGCTGCTCCACGAAATGACTGCTCACAACAGAACAGCATGGAGTATTCCTGCAGCAGAGGTGAGCAGCGTTCCGGAGTGATCTGCAGAGCGACATCAAAGGGTCGCAGCGCAATCGCCGAATTGGGATCGTTCCTGATGTGATAGACATAGACGCTGAAATCTGTCGATCCGAAAATCGAGCGAATCGAGCGGGTGATAGGGTTCTGGCTTCTGTGGAGGAGTCTCTCATCGCCCGGCGCCCCGGCAGGGGCCGGGGCTGGATCGATGATGGTTTCGCCACGGTCGCCATCACCCTGCATCCGGCCAAATCTCTTCAACAACTGGAGTCCGACCTGCAGCAGCATGCCAAATGTCGCGAACTCGAACTCCTTCAGCCCCGTTCCGTTGTCGACCATCACCTGCACCAAAGGCTCTGCTGCATCAGCGAGACGATTCAGAACGTGTGCCTTGACCAACTCAATTTGCGATGTCATATTCCCAGAGTCCTTTCTGGTTTGCTACCACGGCTTGTAGAACCCCGTTAAGCATTGCAGGAAGGACATTTTCTTACACGATCAAAATCTTCGTGCGGCAGATTCTGCCGCACGGAAGTGCGGTCACACTCGAAACTATGTGTTGATAACTTCCCGAAAATCTGACCAATCACCCTTGAAACGATGACTCAGATGTCTCCGGTCCGACACGCTGATGCTGCATTAATCGGTTCCACGGCATCGCTCAGATCTCATCCCGACGTGCCTCCAAAAAGACGACGCCAATCGAGTGGGCCTATCCGCACGAACGCCGCTCGCGTCGATGTGATCGAAGCAATATTCGACCATTCGCAATTTGACGGCGGTCAGTCCAGAGCTTGCTTCGGGGAAACTTCGGCATCGAAGGGCAGTAAAAGACGCCTTCGGCCAGGAGAGCTTCACCGAGGGGGTTGACCCGCGTTTCAGGGGTGTTTGGGGGCTTGAATTCGTCGCATTCAACTTCCGTTTTGACAGCAGCGACGCGTCCGTAATAGAATGTGGAATTCTGAAAAGGAATCTGCGATGACCAGAACATTTCCAACAGACCTGAACCAGTTCATTCAAGATGAACTTCAAACAGGCGGATATGCCGATGAAGATGCCGTGTTGACAGCCGCATTGGAGGTCTTCCGCGAAGTCAGGCAGCGGCATTCTGATCTGCGTGCTCGAGTGCAGGAATCATTGGCACAGGCTCACGCTGGACAAGCGACTTCGCTGGACATGGATGAGATTCGAGAATCGCTGACGAATCGCCTTACTCAGCAGGAAGGCTGAGCCCGATGTCTGAGGTTCGCAAGACTCCAGTGGCAGAGGAAAGCCTGCTGGACATCGGTGCCTACATCTATCAGTCCAGTGGCAGTCTTGAAATTGCTCTCAAAGAATTGGGACGCATTGACGCAAAGGCTCACCAGTACGCTAATCAGCCAATGATGGGCACGGCTCGACCCGATCTTGGCAAGCACGTACGCTGTTTCACAGTCGATAGTTTCGTTGTCATCTACGAGCCGTTTGACAATGGGATTACCATCCTGCTGGCCATTCATGGTGCTCAGGATGTGCCGCGTGCATTTCAGAAACGGTTCTCGTAGAACTACCGGAATTTAGTGTCGCTGCGATCTTCAGGCTGACGTCGGCCAAATCTGCCGTCGCCGGTTGGGCTCGTGATTCCGAGCGGGTGAGTTTATCGAGTTGCTCGGCTGTGACCTTGTTGCTGCCGAGGCCGACAGCGGCGACCTGGAGTTGATCGAGTCGTATGACGTTGTTCTCACCAACGTTTGTGCAGATTTCTGCTGAGAATGATCTGTCGTGCGCGCGTCGGTCCGACACGCCGGTGGAGCCAACAATTTGATTTCCGATGGCTCGGCTCACCGTCAACGGTGCAGTCGAATCGATCACATGTGCCCTTTGCGGAAGCTGCAAAGTCATCGCGGCCGCAGCGTGTAACAGCTCAGTTCAACCTGCACATGTGGGCGTGTCATGAGTACTCCATCGTTTCCGGCGCACACAGTTCCCGTAAGATGGTTGATAGAGCCTTTCGGTGAGCTGAAAACTCGGCTATTCTCAGCTTTCAACGTGTTGGCACCTTAGGCGGCACCTCGACAGCAGCTTGTGCCCGCAACTCTCGTCTGGCTTGGTAGTTGTGTCAAATCGAAACCGGTCTTGAAAACCGGAGTACCCTCACGGGTACCCAGGGTTCGAATTCAGTCT
>CAZLOQ010000065.1:0-28232 GCA_964561125.1 uncultured Chitinophaga sp.
CCCTCGGAACGATTGCAGCGGTTGAAGCGGTGCAGACGAAAACAGCGACGCCAGCAATTGCACTGGTTGCACCAGTCCTGCCAAACTTGCCGAGCCACGGCGAGGCCACCGTTGCGTCTGTTCCACCAGCGACGGTTCACCGAGCGAAGATTGCGATGTTGCGTCAGGAGTTGCTGAGCCCTTGAACACTCCTTTTTCTTTGCTCAACAATCCTTTTCTCTGCTCATCGTGTTCGGAATGCTGACGTGCAGCTTCTTTTTTTTGCCGCGCAGCCCTGTCCGAGGTTTGGCAGGAGGAAAATAAGATTTTCATCCATGTCGCAGATACTGTGCAGCGGCGTCTGAGAAAACCGGGCCGAACGCGGAAGAGAATTGAGCAGGCGGCATTCGGCTTGCGTTGTTCCGCTGCAGGCAGCGTGCATTGGGTGTGAGCCATGCATCCGGATTCTGTAGCGAGGGCAGGGCGCATCAGCGTTGCCCTTCGTTTGCAGATTGCTCGTTTCAGTGCCTATAGTTCGCAGCCGACGCATAAAAAACACTCGGGTGTCGGCTGCTTTTTTTCATGGACGGAGCTGGGGCGATGCAGGACAGCGGGCGATTATCCGGGGTTTTCGCGGGGGCGCTGGGTCGTCTGTCTCCGCGGGACGACGCCTATGTGCCTGCGGTGGTTTCGGTCATTCTTCAGGAAGCGCGGCGGCAGCGGGCAAGTGACGTGCATCTGGTTCCTGAAGAGAGCCAGCTGCGGATGCAGTGGCGAATTGACGGGGTGCTCCACGGGATCGCGCGTTTCGACCGGGAGCTGGGTACGCGTCTGGTTACGCGGTGTAAAGTGATTGCCGGACTGCTCACTTACCGCACGGAGGTTCCGCAGGAGGGGCGTGTCGCCCGCGAGCACAGTGCGGAGGAGATCCGTGTTTCGACCTTTCCCACGCTTTTCGGGGAGAAGGCGGCCATTCGGTTGTTTGCCGATCATGATCAGCTGCGTTTTCCTGCGGAGCTGGGGTTACCCGCAGAGATTCTGCAGCGTCTGACGGGGCTGCTGTGTGAGACTTCCGGTGTGATTCTGCTGAGTGGTCCTTCCGGCAGTGGCAAGACGACTTCGGCGTATGCCTGTCTCCGCGAAGTGCTCCGGGAGTCCGGGCACAGCCGCTGCGTGATGACACTGGAGGATCCGATTGAATCCTCGCTCCCCGGAGTCACTCAGGCGCAGGTCCGGACGGCATCCGGCTTTGACCTTGCTTCCGGAGTGAAATCGCTCCTGCGTCAGGATCCGGATGTGATTCTGGTGGGTGAGATCCGCGACGCGGCGACTGCGGAGTCGGTTTTTCAGGCGGCGTTGACGGGTCATCTGGTGATCAGCACGTTTCACGCGGGATCTGCGGTTGAGGCTTTGGCGAGGCTGCTGGAGATGCAGCTGGAGCCCTATCTGATTCGCAGTGCCCTGCGTTATGTGGTTTGTCAGCGACTTTTGAGAAAGCAGTGTGACTGTCAAAGTTCTTCAGACAATTTCACCGGTTTTCGGACTGGATCGGGGGCAGTTCCTGCCTGCAGCCGCTGCGGTGGCACGGGTTATTTTGGTCGGCTGGTGCTGGCGGAGGGTCTGCAGCTGGACGATGCGGAGTTCTCGGCGGCTTTTCTGCAGCGTGCAGACGCTCGTCGGCTGCGATCACTTGCGGGCGCACAGGGCCTGGTAAGTCTGCAGCAGCGTGCTGAGCAGGCTGTGAAGGAGGGCCGGACGAGTGCTGCGGAGGTCTTTCGGGTGATGGGTCGCGGCGTGGAAAACATCAAACCTTTGAGTTAACGGTGGTGCATGGGACTGAAGATCAGCGATATCTCGGCTCTGGCCGACGAATTGCGGAACGTGATGCGTGCGGGGCTTCCGCTCGAAGCCTCACTCGCCCGAATTTCCGCTGGCAGCGGTCGCCGCGTGCGTCGTTTTCTTCAGGTTCTGGGTGACCGTCTGCAGCGGGGTGAGGACTTATCGGCGATCGTTGCATCGCAGCGTGGCGGGGTACCGCGGATGGCCGCGGCCGCTCTGGGTGCCGGTCTGCAGTCCGGTCGACCGGGTTTGGCGGTCGAGATGATGGGTGAGTATGCAGAAGACGTGCTTGAGCTGCGGATGCAGGTTCAGCGTGCGGCGGCCTATCCGCTGCTGGTGGCGGGCATGGCATCGGTGCTGCTGCTGGTGGTGGTTCAGGGATTTCTTCGGCATTATTACGATCTGGTGGTCGTGCAGAACTTTGCTGATGTGAGTCCGCTTCTTGCTGGTCTGTTGCAGTGGAATCAGCAGCACCCGTTGTGGGTGGTGCTGCCACTGCTGACGGTAATTTCCATTCTGCTCAGCTGGAAGTTCTCGGGTCGTGCATCTGCGATGGCTTTCCGTGGTCCGGAACGTTTTCTGTTTTTGCTGCCGGGTATCCACCAGCAGGTGCAGTCACTGCAAAGTTACGCCCTGGCGAGGATGCTGGCACTGCTTACAGCTCATCAGCTGCCGTGGGATCTGTCGCTGAGGCTGGCGGGTGCGGCTTCGGGATCACGGGGGCTGGAGCGGGCCTGTCAGCAGCTTGCTGATCAGTCGTCAGCAGGCGCGGCAGCGGCTGACACAGGTGAGCTTCCGGGGTTGCCGCCGGTGCTGGCCTGTTGTCTGCGGCAGACGGACCGGCGGGAACAGCAGTTGCGGGAACGTCTGCAGTCTGTGGCGGATTATTATCGTCAGCAGTTTGAGCGTGGACATCTGCTGCTGCAGCTCATTCTGCCGACGGCGTTATTTGTACTGATCACAGTGGGCAGTGTGCTGGCATTTTCGCTGCTGGTGTTCTGGCCTGTGGTGGAACTGTATCTGGGAATTTCCTGAAGCCTGTGTCTCTGACATCGCCCACCGTTTTGAGATTGCGGACCAGCAACCATGCCCGAATTTCGCTATCAGGCGCGCTACCCCACTGGTGAACCGGTGTTTGGCATGCGTGAATCACCGACAGCTGAAGAGCTCGTTCGGCAACTGGAGTCGGAGGGTCTGCTGGAGGTGCAGGCAACCGAGCTGCGGGCTGTATCTGATTTGTTTCCGGCGGCTCGTTCATTACCGCGGCTGGTGCAGCTGCGGGTGGGCGAGCGTCTGCGGGAGGCGATGCTGCTGCAGTTGCCCGCCCATGAAACGGTGCGTGCGGTGGCTGACGAACCGATTCTGCATCCGGTGCTGATGGTCTGGCCCTGGCTGACGATCTGCAGCGTCTTTTTCTCGCTGCTCTTTCTGCCGCTGACTACTCTGATTCCGGTGTTCCCGTTTGCTGTTTTTCAGGTGTCAGTTGCCGTCTGTGTGCTGATGCTGTTGTGTGGATTCAGGCTGAGAAGCAGTCTGCAGCATCGTCCGCGGCAGTTGCTGCGGCAGCTGGCCGACGAGCTGGAGCGGGGTGCGAGCAACGTGGACGGGCTGCGTCCGTATCTGCCGGGGGAACTGCGGGGAATCGAATTTGGCGGGCTGGATGAAAGTCGAAAAACGCTGCTGCTTGCTGAGCTATTACCGGCTCTGGGCCGTCTCAGGCTTCAGCGTTACCGCCTTGCCTCAGCACTGCTGGGCCCGTTTCCGCCCGGTCTGCTGCTCACTGCCGGTCTGGCGATCATCGCCTTAACGATTGTCAAGGAATTCGTTCAGGTGATTGATCTCGATGGCGTGGTGCCCTTTCTGTCAAACGCCGATTCGTGGCTCTTCGGCATCAGTCTCACCGGGTTTGCGGTGCTGCTGTCGATGTTTGTCGTGGCGGGCCTGAATGTGATCACGGGTCGGTGTGAGAATCTGGCGCGGCGGATTCCGCTGGTGGGTCGCAGTCTGGTCTGGCTTTCCCAGGCGGCGTTCTGTCGCGTGCTGTCGGCATACCTGCGTCAGGAAGGTGCTGCGGCAGACATGGTGCGATCAGCGGCTGCCGTGACCGGGGGAGCCGGACTTCGTCGCGATGCTGCCAGCGTGGCAGAGACGCTCGAAGCCGGCCATTGTGCAGCGGATGTGTCGGGACGCTGGCTCAGCGGCGTCCCGCTGGTGCTCCTGACAAAACCCGACGGTCGTCCGCTTTCCGAGAACGATTCGAGGCAAATTTCAGAATCGTTCGATGGAATGGCGGGGGCTTTTGAAGCGGCTGCGCGAGGTGACGCCGGATTTGCGGCGGTGATCTTCAGTCTGGCGATCGTCATCTTCAGCGGACTGCTGCTGACAGCCACGTGGCTGATCGTGCTGGTTCCGCTGGTGCGGCTGCTGAACTGTCTGTCGTGGTGGGCCCCGGAGGTTGCCCGAGTCACAGCAGGGGGATTGTGGTCATGAGTCTGCTGCGACGCTGGCTGTATTTTCGCAATCGTTCAGAGCCGCTGCGGCAGGCGACACTCCTGCTGATGCTGTCGGGTGCTGTCGGTCGGGGCGAGAGTCTGCTGCAGGTGATCAGGGCGCAGGCGGTGTCCGGCCGGGGTGAGTGGTCTCAACAGCTTTTTGAACTGGTCGCGCTGCTGGAATCCGGTCACTCCCTGACCACTGCGCTCGCACTGACCGACGATCTGCTCCCGTCGAACATCACGGCTGCGATTGCTGCTGCGGAATCCACAGGATGTCTGTCGGCGGTGATGCGGGATGAAGCTGACAGGCTGATTCAGCAGATGGCGGAGGGTGCCGGGACTTCTGGCGGAATGATCATCACGGGGGCTGCTTCGGGGACGGCGTTTGCGAGTGTTTCAGCATTTCTGGTGAAGTTTGTTGTGCCCAAAACGAATCAGATTTTTGCAGACTTCGGCGTTGAATTGCCTGGTCCGACAACCTCGTTCTTCGGACTGATTGAATTTTTCGGCAGCTTCTGGCACTTCCTTGTACTGCCCGCCACCGGGCTCAGCTGCTGGGGGCTGTGGTACAGCTATCGTGATGCCCGTCATCGTCTGACTCATGGCTGTTCGCTGTACTCCCATCTCCGACCTCGCCTGTGGGTACCCGGACTGCTGCGAATGTTCAGCACCTCGATCGCCGCCGGTGAACCGCTGCTTCCGTGTGTGGAAGCGTCCCTTCAGCAGCTGCCGGCCGGGCGTGCCAGTGATCGGATGCTGGAGCTGCGTGAGCTGCTGGAGCGGGGCGAGCAGGTGTCGGTGGCTCTTCGCCGCACGCGGCTGCTCTCACGCAGGGATGCGGCTTTTCTGGAATCCGCTGCGGTGACTGGTCATCCCGACTGGGCGATGCGGCAGCTGGCGGACCAACTGGACAGCCGCCGCACACAGCGGATTCAGCGACGTCGGTTTCTGCTTGCCTGCGGGCTGCAGACGGCGGTTGGTTTGTTTGTGCTCTGGTTCGCTCTGGCGTTCTTCATGCCGCTGATCAAGCTTGTCAATGACCTTTCATAACCGGAATTCTGTGATGCTCCGGACATTCCACATGACAACAGACTGGATGGCCCCGCCGGCCCGGCGGGGAGTGCTGCAGATTGAACTGCTGATTGCTGCGCTGGTCCTGGGAATGGCCATCTCGCTGCTCCTGCCGGGGCTTAAAGCGGCATCCCGCGTCCGTCAGGAGCGTCAGTTTGAGGTGCTGGCGCGTCTGGAGCTGAATAATCTTCGCAGCGTTACTGAAGCTGCCCGCGGGACGCAGGCAGTCGCGGCAGGCGCTGGCGACGACACGGCGACACTACGACTCTCGACCTGGTTTCTTGCCCGGTATCCGGATGCGGAACTGAGTCAGTCAGTTGAGCCGGCTTCAGAGTTGTGGCCGGCGGGTGACGGTGTGCGTCTGAGCATATCAAGACCGGCGGCGGATCGTGGCCGCACAGCTCCTGTCAGTCTTGTCTTCTGGCCGGGCAGTGGAAGCATTTCAGGAGTGGCTCCATGATGCGTCGCAGGCTGGATTCAGGAGTGTTGGGGTTGGTGTCGGGCAAGTCAGCTGACCGCGGCGCGTTGGCTGTTGCTGACGCTGTCCGGCTTTCGTGGCGGGGCAGCAGGGGACTGGAGCGCGCACGGTCGTTTTTGTCCGGCGGGTGCGATCGGAGGCGTGGCGGGGTGTTTCCGATCGTGCTGGTTCAGCTGTTCATTACCAGCGTTCTGCTGACGATTGGGGGGTTGTGTCTGCACACGGCGCTGCGGTCTGACCGGCATGAACGTCAGTCCATGCTGCTGCTGCGAACGCTGACACGGCTGGAGCAGCAGTTGCGTGCGGATGAGCGGGAAAGTCGGTCGGTCGCGGCTGCATCTGCGTCTGAGATGACCTTCGCAGACCTCTCAGCGCAGCGGGGCGTGGCCACATGGCGAACGGATCGTGGAATCGTGGAACGAATCGAAGGTGACTTGTCAAGTCCAAACGCCCGGGAGACTTATGTATTTCCGGCCGGTTATTTGGTGGAATTTGTGGTTGAGCCCGGGTTTGTGGTGGTGCGAATTTTCGAAGGAGCACCGCTGGTGAAGTACAGGGAGTCCGCGAGCGGTGGGTTGGCGCGGGGAGCGGCGGCAGAATCTCCTGCGGAAGCTGAGTCGCGGCGGACGCCTGGTCGGCTCATCGAAATTCGGCTGAGCGGTGTGCGGGGAGGTGTGCAATGAGGGTGGTTGTGCCGGGAACCTGTGCTGTCGGCCTGATGCGACAGAACCGCCGCGGTGTTGTGCTCGTGATGGCTCTGGTGGTGCTGCTGGTGATTTCGCTGTTGTGTGCCGAGCAGGTGCGGCGGGCGCTGGCGGATCGCCGTCAGGAGCGAGTGGAGCTGTTGCGAATGCAGACGGACGCGGTGGCTGACGCTGCTCTGCGGATGGCTATTGAGCGACAGCAGGCGGACGGGAGCTGGAGCGGAGCGGAGTGGACTGTGCCTGCAGAAGTGTCGGGGGCAGCCACGGAAATCAAGGTGGAAGTGCAGTTAATGAACGGGCGGATTACCGCCACCGCGCGGGCTCGTGTGGAAAACAATCTGATGTGCAGTGCAACTCGAACCGGAGAACCCCAGTCATGACCCCGAAAGTTTCTCAGCGTGGACACCGTCAGGATTTCAATCGGCGTTGCCAGCGTGGCTTTACGCTGATTGAACTGCTGGTGGTGATCGCAATCATCGCCATTCTTGTTTCGCTGCTGCTGCCTGCGGTGCAGCAGGCTCGCGAGGCCGCTCGTCGCACCGGCTGCAAGAACAACCTGCTGCAGCTGGGTATTGCGCTGCACAATTATGATCTGGCTTTTCAGATGCTTCCGCCGGGCAGTGTGAACCCGACAGGTCCGGTACGGAATGTGGCGGAAGGTTATCACTTCAGCTGGATCGCACAGCTGCTGCCGATGATGGAACAGACGATGCTGTTTCAGACCCTTCGTTTTGACGTGTCGGCCTATGATCCGGCAAACCTTACGGTGCGTTCGACGATTCTGCCGGCCCTGGCATGTGGTTCGGACGGGCGAGGCGCGATCGGGGGTGGTTTCGGTGGTCCGCTGGGTGTTTCGAACTACGCCGGATGTTTCAGTGGTTCCGATGTGCCGATCGCGATGGACAACGATGGCCTGCTGTATCTGAACAGCAGCATTGCCTATCGCCAGATCCGCGACGGTGCCTCGAATACAATTCTGGTCGGGGAGAAGGTGATTGTTGAGGGGACATTTGAGGAGGGTTGGCTGTCGGGTACGAGGTCGACGCTGCGGAATACGGGCGTGCGGATCAACGGGGGCTGGGACCGTATCACATCTGCCGCGGGGGCAGTTCAACAGGCGCCGGATGACCTGCTGACCAGCGGGTTCAGTTCGCGGCATACCGGTGGAGCTCAGTTTCTGCTGGCCGATGGATCAGTGCGGTTCATCAGCCAGAATATCAGCGCGGGAATTTTTTCGCTGCTGGGCAGTCGTGAGGATCGTCAGGTGATTGGAGAATTCTGATGGCTGCCACACGTCGGTCCTGCCGGGGCTTTACGCTGCTTGATCTCCTGTTCGTGCTCGTGATTACGGGCCTGCTGGTTGCTCTGCTGTTGCCGGCTGTCCAGACAGCCCGGGAGGCTGCGCGTCGGGTGCAGTGCCAGAACAAGCTCACGCAGATCGGCGTTGCGCTGATGAACTATCAGCAGACCCACAGCATGCTGCCCCCCGGAAGCGTCAGTGCGACTCAACCGGTCACATGGCTTCAGCCGCCTGGCGGAATCGGCTGGATCGCTCAGATCCTGCCCCAGCTGGGCCATGAAAATGAATGGCTGCAGGTGAATGCGGATGATCCGTTTGCATCGTTTCCCCAGCCACAGGCGTCCGCTGGTTCATTGCCTGGTCAGGAGATGTTCGGGTTGATGGAGGTGTCGGGTGATCTGCCGGGGGACGGACCGCGGAAGATCTTTTATCCGCGACTGGACATTCTGGTGTGCCCATCCTCGAGTGGATTGGGGGGGAGTGCGGGGCAGTCGCAGAGCAACTATGCCGGCTGTCATCACAGCACAGAGCAGGCGATTTCTGAGAACGGGGATGGATTGTTTTCCGTGAACAGTTCGGAATCGCTTGAGCACATTCCGGACGGTCGTTCAACGACGCTGCTGGCGGGTGAGTTCGCGGGTGGTCTGCGGGGACATGGCTGGGTGTTCGGTGACCGCAGTTCGCTGCGGAACGGTGGTTCTGCTGAATCGATGCCGTCTGCGGCTCAGAGGAGTGAGCTGGAGCAGTTGGCGGTTGAGGACGGCAGCGAAGCCGGGGAGGCGCGGCGTCAGGCTCAGTCGCAGCAGGTTGGGGCATTCAGCAGCCTTCACAGCTATCATGTGAACTTTCTGCTGGCTGACGGGAGTGTCCGGGCGGTATCGAGGAAGATCGACGTGTCCCTGCTGAGCAGTCTGATTGCGAAAGCCGACGGTGCTCCGCTGTCGGACGCGGGATTCTGAGAGCGGTGAGTGGAGGTTGTGTGAGTGCAGGTGGTGCGGGGAATCAGAGTTTAGCGTGGAGCTGCTGTCGTTCGAGTTGTTCGAGGAGTTGTTTGATGCGTTCGGACTGGGAGGCATCGGCGACGAGTGTGGCGTCGGGGGTATGAACGATGATGAGGTTGCGGAGACCGAGTGTGGCGACGAGGTGATCACTGGTGGTACGGACGATGCAGCCGTGCGTATCGACGCCGCAGTGGAGTCCATCGATGGTGTTGCCGGCGGCATCGACGCCGTTGAGTCTGGGGAGTGAGAGCCAGCTGCCGACGTCGTCCCAGAGGAAGGGTGCTTCGAGGACGACGACACCGGTGGTGCGTTCGAGGATGGCGTAGTCGATGGAGATATTTTTGAGCAGTGGGAATTCGACGGCCATGGCTTCATGTCGCCGGCCGTTTCGCCAGCCATCGCGGATGCGGAGGAGTCCGGCATGGAGTTCAGGTTCGAATTGTTCGAGCAGGCGGACGATGGTGGCGGCTTTCCAGCAGAAGATGCCGCAATTCCAGAAGTATCGTCCTTCGCGGATGTATTGTTCGGCGAGGCTGTGATGTGGTTTTTCGCGAAAGGATTTGACGTGGTAGAGGCTGGGGGTCTGCTGTCCGATGAGTTCCCCGCGTTCGATATAGCCATACCCGGTGGAGGGGAAGGCCGGAGTGACTCCGAAGAGCACCAGGTTTTCCGGGTTATTCTGCACGATGTCAACGGCGCGGTGGACAGCAGTATGGAAGGCTTCGAGTGGCTGGATGACGTGGTCGGCCGGCATGACGAACATGATGCCGTCGGGGTCACGATCGAGGATTTCGAGTGCAGCGAGTCCAACGCAGGGAGCGGTGTTGCGTGCGGCTGGTTCGACGAGGAGATTTTGGTCGGGGAGTTCCGGGAGTTGCTGGTGGGTGGCGGCGGCCTGGAGGGTGTTGGTAACGATCCAGGAATTGGCGGGTTCGGCCCAGGAGCGGCAGCGATCGAGCGTTTGCTGGATCATGGTGCGATCACCGGCCAGTCGCAGGAGTTGTTTGGGGAGTTGTCTGCGGCTTTGGGGCCAGAATCGGGTGCCGCTTCCACCGGCCATAATGACTGCATGCAGCATAGGGAGCTTTCCTGGCGCGTTCAGCGCTTCTGTTCGTATTCCTTGATTTTGCGGTAGAGCGTGCGTTCTCCGATGCCGAGTATCGCAGCGGCTTCCTCGCGGTTGCCGTTGGTCAGTTCGAGAGCGCGGTAGATGTAGTGGCGTTCGACCTCGGCAATGGGTTTGCCGACAAGTCCATCGGCTCCGGAGGGGAGATCGACGGTGGATTCGGCGGGTTGATCGCGGACGAGGACAGCGATTTCCGGGGGGAGACCGTCGACGTCAAGGACTCCGTCGGAATCCAGGACCAGCATCCGTTCGATGACGTTGCGGAGTTGCCGGATGTTACCGGGCCAGTGGTAGGCGAGGAGCGCTTTGCGGGCGCTGCGGGAGAAGCCCTGGACTTCGCGGCCCATGCGGCGTGAGATTTCGCGGAGGAAGTGTTCCATGAGGAGCGGGATGTCGCCCTGGCGTTCCCGGAGCGGCGGGAGGTAGATGGAGACGACGTTGAGTCGATAGTAGAGGTCTTCACGAAACTTGCCGTCGGCGACGTTTTTCTGGAGGTCGGCGTTGGTGGCGGCGACGAGTCGGACGTTGATGGGCATTTCGTCGTTGGCGCCGAGGCGAGTGATTTTTCGGTCTTCAAGGACGCGCAGGAGCTTTACCTGGGTGTCCATGGGCATTTCGCCGACTTCATCAAGAAAGAGGGTGCCGCCGTTGGCATGTTCGAATTTGCCGATCCGTCGCCCGATGGCCCCGGTGAAGGCGCCGGCTTCATGTCCGAAGAGTTCGCTTTCAAGGATGCTGTCGGGGAGTGCAGAGATGTTCAGGGGCACGAAGGGTTTGCTTTTGCGAGGGCTGTTCTGATGCAGAGCCCGGGCGACAAGTTCCTTGCCTGTGCCGTTTTCTCCCTGGATGAGCACGGTGATGTCGGTGGGGGCGACATTCTTGAGGATTTCGACGATGGAGTGCATCTGCGGGCTGGTGCCGATGACGCCTTCAAACCCGAAACGTTCGTCCAGTGAGCGGCGAAGTTCGGCATTGCGGCGAATCAGCCGCAGCCGGGCGGAGGCTTTTTCGACGGCCGAACGCAGTTCGCCGATATCGAGTGGCTTGGTGAGATAGGTGTAGGCGCCGTGCTGCATGGCAGTGACGGCGGAGTGGATGGAACCGTGGCCGGTGAGCACAATGACTTCGGCGTCGGGGAGTTCTTCTTTGGCCTGACGAAGGATTTCAAGGCCGTCGATTTCGCCCATCCGCAGATCGGTGACGATGACATCCCAGGTTTCGGCGTGAATGAGCTGTGAGCCGCGTTCGCCGCTGCCGGCGACACGACAGTCGCAGTTGATGCGTTCGAGTGAATCGGCGACGGCCTGCGCGTGCCCTTCATCGTCGTCCACAATCAGGACGCGAACAGGAATGGCAGACAGGTCAGCCGGGTCGTTCCTGGATTCGGGCATGCAGGGTTTCGGTCGTGGGAAGCTGGCGGAGGAGAGTGGAAGTGGAGGAAGGGTAGCCGGTTTCGGAGTGAAATCCAAACTTCGGCCGCCCGGCGGGCGAGCGGGTAGAGAAACAGGGAATTCCGGAGTTCTGATCAGCGGATCAGGGACTGAATGGCGGCAAAGTCAGCTTTGAGGGAGCGGTAGAGCTGCTGATAAACGGGGAACGCCGCCTGGTAGGTTCGCGTGGCCGCCGCTTTGTTGCTGGTGCGCGTGACCACGGAAATGGTGGCTTTGCAGGCTTCTTCAACCGACTTGTAAGCTCCAGTCCCTGCTGCGGCCAGCAGGGCCACTCCGTAAGCGGGGCCTTCAGAGGCGTTGATGGTCACGACGGGCTGACCGTAGATATCCGCCTGCAGCTGTCTCCAGAAGGGGCTGCGGGCTCCGCCGCCGGAAAGCCGGATTTCGCGAACCGGAATGTTCATCTGGCGGATGATTTCCAGAGTATCCTTCATGGCATAGGTAGCACCTTCCATGACGGACCTGGCGAGATGTGATTTGCTGTGTCGCAGGGAGAGTCCGATCCAGCAGGCGCGGGCGCTGGGGTCGGCATGGGGAGTGCGTTCGCCGGTGAGGTAGGGGAGGAAGAAGAGTCCTTCGCTGCCGACCGGGGCTTCTGCGGCCTGCTGTGTGATCAGTTCATAGGGGTCGATTTTTTGTTTTTTGGCGGCTGTGATTTCGCTTTGGCAAAGCTGGTTGCGATACCACTGAAGACTGCCGCCGGCGGACAGCACGCAGCCCATGACGTGCCATTTCCCGCGAACGGCGTGGCAGAAGGTATGCAGCCTTCCCGCAGGATCGACCTGCACGACATCGCTGTGTGCAAAGACAACACCGCTGGTGCCCATCGTAGCCGAAACCACTCCGCTGCCGACGATTCCGTTACCAATGGCACTGGCCGCCTGGTCACCACCGCCTCCGACCACGGGAATGCCGGGCCGCAGTCCCATTTCGCGGGCGGCAGATTCAGAGAGTACGCCGGTGATGTCCTCACTTTCGTGGACTTTGGGGAGCAGCTCCGGGGAGAGCTGAAGTTTTTGGAGGAGTTCTGCGGACCAGCAGCGGTTGACGACGTCAAGCAGCAGTGTGCCCGATGCATCGCTGACTTCCGTTGCGAATTCACCGGTCATGCGGAAGCGGACGTAGTCTTTGGGGAGCAGCACTTTGACAGTGCGATCGAAGTGCTTTTTTTCGCGGTTGCGGAGCCAGAGGATTTTGGGGGCGGTGAAGCCGGTGAGTGCCGGGTTGGCGACGAGCTGGATGAGCGATTCGCGGCCACCGGCGAGGTTTTCAATTTCGACACATTCGGCGGCTGTGCGCTGATCATTCCAGAGCAGTGCCGGGCGGATGACGCGGTGGGACTTGTCGAGAAACACGCTGCCGTGCATTTGTCCGCTGAGTCCGATTCCGGCGATATCGGCGGGTTTCAGACGGGCGGCTTTGAGCACTTTTTTGACGGTGGTGGCGGAGGCCTGCCACCAGTGTTCGGGGTCCTGTTCGGACCAGCCAGGTTTGGGATTGCTGAGGGGATACTCGGCGGTTGCCGCCCCGAGGATGCTTCCGTCTTCCTGCATGGCCAGCGTTTTTGTGCCGCTGGTGCCGATGTCAATGCCCAGATAGACCGCCATGGATATTGAGGCTCCGGATAACAGCCGCCGTTTGCTGCGCGGAATGCGAGCGGTGGGATGGGCGACGGTGCTGGTGAGGAGGATAACGGATTGTGACGAATTGGGGAATGAAACAGCCTTCGTCGCTGTGGCGACGAAGGCTGTTGGCGGTGTTCAGTCAGGGCAGACCGGCCCCCGGGGGGGTCCGGAGGCTGATCAGATTGCTCCGGTTTCTTCGAGTTCGGCTTCGATCTCGATTGTTGGGAGCGGGGCATCATCGGCCATGTCGACGAAGCCTTTGAGGTGAATGGAGCGGGTGTGGTGCTGGAGCTTTTTGAGCGCTTTGCTTTCGATCTGGCGAATGCGTTCTCTGGTGACTTTGAAGATGCGTCCGGTTTCTTCGAGCGTGTAGCTGTAGCCGTCACCGAGGCCGTAGCGAAGTTTGATAATTTCGCGTTCGCGGTAGGTAAGACTTTTGAGCACGTGATCGATTTTGTCCCGGAGCATTTGTTTGGCAGCGGATTCGGCGGGGCTGCTTTCGTGGCTGTCTTCAAGGAATTCGCCGAAGCTGCTGTCTTCGCTTTCACCGACGGGTGTATCGAGGCTGATGGGGTGCTTCCATGTTTTCATGATCCGTTCGGTTTCCTCGATGCTCATCCCTACCGCTTCAGCAAGTTCTTCGTTGCTGGGTTCGCGACCGGTGGCCTGGCGAATTTCTTCGGCTTTGGCCTTGAGCATGGAGATGCTTTGGAACATGTGCACGGGGATGCGGATGGTACGGGCGTGGTCGGCGACAGCGCGCGTGATGGCTTGTCGGATCCACCATGTGGCATAAGTGGAGAACTTGTAGCCGCGGCGGTATTCGTATTTTTCAACACCGCGCATGAGTCCTGCGTTGCCTTCCTGAATGAGATCGAGGAAGCTGAGTCCGCGGTTGCGGTATTTTTTGGCGATGGAGACCACGAGGCGGAGGTTGCCACCGGAGAGCTTTTGTTTGGCGTCGGTCCAGCCATTCATGCGTTTGCGAATTTCGCGGCAGCGGCGGAGGAACTGATCGGGGGTTTCGAGAAGCAGCTGGACGTATTCTTCGAGTTCCCGTTCGAGGGCCTGACGTTCAGTATCTGCGGTTCTCATGCCACGGAGGCAGGAGATTTCGTCGCGGAGCTGTTCGATGCGTTCGCCAATCTGCAGCATGCGTTTCATGATGGGCTGCAGACGGTGGGTGCGAACGCTGAGTTCTTCGCAGAGAGAGCACATTTTGCGTCGGCGTGTGCGGAGCGATTCGGCGGCAGCAGTTCGCTCGGGGGAACCTTCAGGGAACGAACGCCAGCGAAGGAATTCTTCTTTGTTGCGTTCCATGAGGTGACGGAGGGTCCGCAGGTTGAGTTCCATGCGGCCTTCGATCTGCTCTTTGCGGACTTCTTCGGTTTCGGAGGTGCGCAGGGTCCGTTCGAAGGGGAGTTCGCCGCGGCGGACTTTTTCGATGGTGTCAACGGCGATACCAAGTGCGTAGTCGGATTCGAGGACATGCCGACGCATGCGTTTGCGAGTGACTTCGATCTGTTTGGCGAGGAAGATCTCGCGGTCGCGGCTGAGCAGCGGAATGTTGCCCATCTGGCTGAGATACATGCGGATGGGGTCGCGGGATGAGAGAGCCGAGGTTTCGGGTCCCAGGAGGGCACGGGCCGCTTTTTCGGCCTGGGCCTGCTTGACTTCTTCTTCGACGGGTTCGGGGTCCAGTCGGATGTCGGGGTCTTCAATAAAGTCCAGGTTGTTTTCGTCCAGGGCGATGATCAGGCTGTCAACCATTGCCGGATCACCTTCGACGTCCGGGAGCCAGGCATGAACCTGCTGTACCGTGACAAAGCCTCGCTTCCTGCCCGCTTCGATGATCGCCTTCAATCCCGGATCCAGACGATACACGCCAATCCCCTTGTTTCGAGTGAAACGCAGTGATGAGATTCAGAGCGACTATACGGCGTTTCTGAGACTCTGTACTGCGGTGGAGCGGATGCTCCGTTGATGTACGATGTGTCCGTGCCTCCCTGTTGAGACACACGCAGGCTGGCAGATGCCAGCCATCCCGGACCATGGCTGTGACGCCTGTTCCTCATGAGTTTTGCTGCGGTGATTGCCAGCATACCCGTGAATTCCAAAAATCAATCCAACCCACCCCGAAAAATGAAGCCACAAAACGAATCTGCAGAGTGGCCTGCAGAAATTCTTACTGCGGATCGAACTTTCTGAGAGGATCAGCCGAAACCGGGAAATCTTTGCGGATTATTCGCAGTGGATCGATCCGCGTCAACGGACTGCGGTGCGGTGTTCCTGAGTTTCCAGCCAATGCCCTCCCCGAAATTTCTACCGCAATCCACAGCCTGACTCGCCCTGATGCCCTGTCAGGAGTCTTTGTCAGGATCGCAGTTGATCTGCAGCGATGGATTGACGTCGCTGGTCAGCGCCCCCGAAAACTCCCGGCGATGATACGCTTCCTGCTCGATCGGCGTGTGATGTCGCACGTCGGCATCCGTCAGTCGATAAACGCCGCTGCGACGAGCATCCTCGCGAAAATACATGCGAAACCACAGCATCTGCTGCACATGCTCGCGCGGGGCGTACAGGAGCACCTCCACCCCTGACTCGTACCACTCAAACAACATCCCGAAAAAACCACTCGGAATGTGCATCACCGATGACACGTCCACACCGACGGAAAGACGTCCCTCCATCTGCACCAGCGAAAACAATGCCTCCCGCAGCACAATCAACTCTGCTCCATCCCAGATCTCAGGGACGTCGAGCCCCACGACCGCGGTCTCGTCCAGCATTCGCAGATTGACCTGATGCTTCTTCTTCATCCCTGTCTGTCCTGCCATTCGACGTGACTCCCAACCTGAACACCAAACCCCGCAGAGCCCCCGTCTACCGTAGCTTTCGATTTTGAATGATGACAGGAAAAAAACTTCAGGAGCCTGAGCAGGCGAGGTCCTCGAAACGACCCTCACGACGCGCTGCAATTTCTCAGCACTGCATGTTACTTTGCGGAAACATCTGCAGTCGGCCGACCTCTTCCCCGCAACCGCCGAGCACGGGGTCACGGCATCGCGAGAGGAGTCACCCGGCCTTTACCGATCCCCGGATATTTCGCCAGAATGCCACCTGAGCCGACTACCGACGCTGAATCCCGGACCGTCACTGCCAGGCCCGCTGTCCCCGCTCTCAAGGATCCTCGCTGTGAGTTACAAGCAACTGTTTCTGCTGATCCTGACCATCTGGTCCGCCGAACTCCTCTCACGGCTGCTTTTTGACTACCTGCTTACCCCACGCATGCAGTACATGACCTACTACCTGGAAACGGAGAAGGACGGAACGTTTCTGGGTGGCAGCATTCGCGCCGAAGTGGGGCAGCAGGGTTGGGAGCTTGTGTCAGCAGTCCCCAACCCGCAGAATCGCGAGGAGATTCTGCTGTTTTTTCAGCGAAGGGCGCCGTTCTAACTGGACAGCGCCAAGTTCGAAGTACCGTGAGTCCGTCCCGGATGGTGCAGCACGTCGAAAACATGGATTCGTTCTGGTATTGAACAAACTTGTTTGTCACCTCTGCGATTCATCCGTGTGATCGGCGTTGTCTGTGGTGAGAATGCGATCGTGTTTTTAACCACGGATGACACGGATACCTCGGATTTCAAGGATAGGGTCACAGCCACAGCGGCGCTTGAAGCTGGAGCAGCTGACCCACCATGACGCTGTCCAGTGAAGCCGCAGCTCACTCACGGTCGGGGGTTGCCGTCAGAGGAACTGGAAGGGAAGTTGGCATGGAGCGCGCATGCGAAGACACCGCGGCGGAGGTCAGAGCGTCCGTATCTGAGAAGACAACATCATCGGGCAGGCGGGGCGAAGCGGTATTTGTGGCGGCAATAAACACAGCGAGCCTCCGCAGGGGAGGCTCGCTGGCGAAGTTCACGGGTCGGGACGCAGCCTATTTGCTTTGGGCCACGGCGGCCTGAGCGGCAGCGAGGCGTGCGATGGGAATGCGTCGTGGTGAGCAGCTGACGTAGTTCAGGCCGATTTCATGGCAGAAGTACACGGACTTCGGATCACCGCCGTGTTCGCCGCAGATACCGATTTTGAGATCGGAGCGAACGGCGCGTCCGTCCTGGACGGAGGTTTTCATGAGTCGACCGACACCGGTCTGATCGATGGTCTGGAACGGGTCTGCCGGTACGATGTCGTTTTCGGTGTAATAGCCGATGAACGACTTGTAGTCGTCCCGGCTGATACCGAGGCAGGTTTGTGTGAGGTCGTTGGTGCCGAAGCTGAAGAATTCGGCGGTTTGAGCAATTTCGCTGCTGGTCATGGCAGCGCGGGGGACTTCGATCATGGTGCCGACCATATAGTCGACCCGGACGCCCTGTTCTGCGAAGACCTGTTCGGCGGTTTCGCGGATGATGGCGGTCTGGTTGTCGACTTCGGTTTTGTATCCGGCGAGCGGGATCATGATTTCCGGATGGCAGTCGACACCGGCCTTTTTCACGGCACAGGCAGCTTCGATGATGGCGCGAGCCTGCATGGTGGTGATTTCGGGGTAGACGATGCCGAGTCGGCAGCCGCGGTGGCCGAGCATCGGGTTGGATTCCTTGAGCTCTTCGACTCGCTGGTGCACCTGTTCTTCGGAGACGTTGAAGGTGGTGGCGAGTTTGCCGGCGAGTGTGGGATCTTCGTGCAGGTGATGCTCGGAGAGGAATTCGTGGAGGGGCGGGTCGAGCAGTCGGATGGTGACCGGTCGGGCGCCCATGGTTTTGAAGAGATGGGTGAAGTCATCTCGCTGGAATTTGAGGAGTTTAGCGAGAGCTTTTTCGCGGTCTGGTTTCGCGGTGGCGAAGATCATTTCGCGCATTTCGTCGAGGTGATCGAAGAACATATGTTCGGTGCGGCAGAGACCGACGCCTTCGGCGCCCAGGGCCACAGCGGCTTCGGCGTCGGCGGATTCGGTGTTGGCACGGACCTTGAGCGTGCGGTACTGGTCGGCCCAGGCCATGAGTTGCGCGTAGCGGCCGTAGATTTCGGACTTCTCGGGGGCGAGCTTGCCCATGAGGACGTCCATGACTTCGGAGGGGCTGGTTTCGATGCGGCCGGCGAACACTTCGCCGGTGAAGCCATCGACGGAAATCCAGTCGCCTTCGCGGAGCACTTTGCCGCCGACGGTGACGGTCCCGGCTTCGTAGTCGATATTGAGTTTATCGCAGCCGCAGACACAGGTTTTGCCCATTTGACGGCTGACAAGTGCGGCGTGGGATGAGGCTCCGCCGAAGGCGGTGAGAATTCCGCGGGCGACCTTCATGCCGCGGAGGTCCTCGGGGCTGGTTTCCTTGCGGACGAGGATGAGCTGGAGGGAGTTGTCGGCGTTCCAGCGTTCTTCGGCGTCGGAGGCATGGAAGACGATCTGTCCGGTTGCAGCACCGGGACCGGCATTGATGCCTTTGGCGAGGAACTGGTCGGATTTCACGGCGGCTGCTTTGGCGGCCGGGTTGAAGATCGGCTGGAGGAGCTGGTTGAGGTCGTCGGCGGGGATACGGCGTTTTTCGAGTGCCGTGCGGGCGTCGATGAGGCCTTCGTTGACGAGGTCAACGGCGATGCGAACGGCGGCGAATCCGGTGCGTTTTGCGTTGCGGGTCTGGAGCATCCAGACTTTGCCGCGCTGGACGGTGAATTCGATATCCTGGACTTCGCGGTAGTGTTTTTCGAGGATTTTGCCGATGTCGTCGAGCTGTTTGTGGGCAGCTGGCATGTCGCTGGCGAGTGTTTCTTCGATGCGATGGGGGGTGCGAGTTCCGGCGACGACGTCTTCACCCTGGGCATTGATGAGGTAGTCGCCGCAGAAGCCGGGCAGACCGACGGAACAGTTGCGTGTGAGACCGACGCCGGTCGCGCAGTCATCGCCGAGATTGCCGAACACCATGGCCTGGACGTTGACGGCCGTGCCCCAGTCGTGTGGGATGCCGTATTGCCGACGGTAGACCAGAGCGCGGTCGTTCATCCAGCTGCCGAAGACGGCGCCGATACAGCCCCAGAGCTGCTGCATGGGATCTTCGGGGAAATCGATACCGCGGTGTTTTTTGATGACCGCTTTGAATTCGGCGACGATCTTTTTGAGGGCATCCACGGAAAGGTCTTTTTCGTGGTCTACGCCGGCGGCTGCGCGGGCGTGTTCAAGGATTTCCTCGAAGTGGTCGGGATCGTTTTTGGATTCGGGTTTGAGCCCCAGCACGACGTCGCCGTACATCTGGATCAGACGGCGGTAGCTGTCCCAGGCAAAGTGTTCATTGCCGGACTGGCGGATGAGTGCCTGTACGACCTGTTCGTTGATACCGATATTGAGCACCGTGTCCATCATGCCGGGCATGGATTCGCGGGACCCGGAGCGGCAGCTGAGGAGCAGTGGGTTGGCGGTATCGCCGAATTTGGCGCCCATGATGGCTTCGGCGTTGGCGATTGCGGCCTGTACCTGAGCTGTGAGTTCCGGAGGGTACTGTTTTTTGTTGGCGTAGAAGTAGGTGCAGACTTCGGTGGTGATTGTAAAGCCCGCTGGTACGGGAAGCCCGATGCGGCTCATTTCGGCCAGGTTAGCGCCCTTGCCGCCGAGCAGCGGCTTTTGAGTGGCGTCCCCTTCGGCTTTTCCATCTCCAAATGTGTAAACGTACTTCATTGACAATAACCCTGTGAAATTCGCGAGGCACCCGGAATTTTTCCGACCAACGCCGGCGCGCACGGCGAACCCGGCTGCGATTGGCAGGAAAGCGTTCAGCCTACAGGAGCAGGGCAAAAACTGCAAGCCGGGGTGTGCGTTTGGGCGATTTGCGGAAAAACGGGAATAGTTACGACCCGATCACCGTGAAAACCACACCAGAAAGAGGTAGAGCACCCCGAGGAAGACGATCGTCTTGACGAACATCGCGAGCGCTGAGCGGAGAATCTTTTGCCGCAGTTCGAAACGCGTTGCTGAATACACGAGGCAAATGATTGCCGTGAGCGGCAGTGCCTGGCTGAGGAGGGAAAAATCCATGGTCTGACCGCCTTATTTGAATCCCGCACATGTTACGCTGGTTCAGGACTTGCCGGCCGCCGGTTTCTCTGGCTCAGGCTGCTTCCCCGGTTCCGGCTTTTTCTCTGGTTCCTGAGGTTTTTCATCCCCATAGCCATAAGCGGGGCCCTGAGCGGCGTCCCAGATGGCGAGCAGATTGAGCAGTCCGGCGATCCACGTGAAGACGCAGGCCACGTCGAATTGCCGGCTGAGCGTTCCGTTGAGCCGATCCAGTTCGCTGGTGTCCAGCGGCGCCTGAAACCAGTTTAAAAAGCTGCGATTCACTGTGCCTTCCACCCGTGAAGCAGGAACCTGAGGATCTTCAGACAGGACCCGACAGCCAAATTCGCGGAACGGCGAGCCGAAGACTCGGCGCCCCAGCTCAATCTGCCCCTCCAGATTTAACGTGAGCGGTGCGCCGGATTCGTCGGTTGTGATGAGCGTTCCAGTGACCGTTCGGCTGCCTTCCGGACGCCCGGGTTCAAGCGACAACCGGCCCGTGATGCGACGCTGGCGGTCACCCCGAACCGTATTGACGATGTGCCGTCCTGTGAATTCGCTGTCGAGCGGTGCAGAGAGGAAATTGACCGTGTCGTCGTCCCGACGAAAGCGGAAGTCCTGGAGGATCGCAGGCCACGCAGGAATACCGACCAGCACCTGAGCGGCATAGGCCCATGAAAATTTCTGCGGGGGGGCCTTTTGTGACAACTGAGGCAGCGTGGAGGAACTGCGAAGGATCAACTGGCTGTACACCGGTTGTCCGTGTCCCAGCACCAGCCCCCACGCAAACAATGACAGAATTCCCGCAGAAAACACGGCCGCCTTGAATTTGCGACCCTGATAGTAGTGGCCGGCCCCCGGCAGAGCAAAAGCCAGCAGAGCAGCGATAAGCGGGTTCTTCAGCGGCACGCGAGGATCGGTCATGTGGATGGCCTGAGCACGGAAAGGCTGCGACAAACGGGTGGCGACGCATCCTAACAATCCACGGGCGGAATGTCAGGTCCGTTTCCCGTCACTCGACCGGATCAGACAGGCAGCGTCACTTATTGAGGACGAGCCGACCATTCTTCGTTGCCAGCAGGCGGTATTTGTTCCCCGCATACTCCACGATGACTTCATGCCTGCCCCCCGATATCTGCACAAATCGAACTTCCCGGATGTGCTCCGCAGTATCCCTGTCGCTCACCGGCTCGGCCCCCCCGGCCACTCTCGTCTCATCTTCACCTGACACGGCAGAGCCCCCCAAAACCTCACCAAAAACAGGAATTCAAACGCAGGTCGCCTTGAATCTCAATCCACCATGAACTATCTTATTGAGAATGAGTCTCAGTTTCAACAGATTCCTTGCCACCCTGCTGTTTCTTCTCACAGCAGAATCGCTCCGTGCAGGGCGTCAAAGACAACTGCAGCTCCTTACCTCCCCCGCTGAAGCCGCAGCCAGCCAGTGACTCGCTCAGACAGCAAGCCACGCTCAGCACAACGCGTCTGCCCAACTCAACTTCCGCAGGCTCGTTGTCACCCATCAAGCTCCGGAACCCCGGTTTTGTCACCATCAACATCCTCACCCCCGTCCAGTCTCCGTTCCCTCCCGCGTCGCAGTGCATTCACACTGATTGAACTTCTGGTGGTCATCGCCATCATTGCGATCCTCGTCGCTCTGCTGCTCCCTGCCGTCCAGCAGGCTCGCGAAGCCGCCCGTCGCACCCAGTGCAAAAACAACCTCAAACAGCTCGGGGTCGCTCTGCACAACTACCTGAGTACCTGGTCCACGTTCCCCCCGTCAGGCGTTGTTGACGGCGACCGCATCCGCCAGCCATGGTCAGGACAGGCAAGGCTGCTGCCATTTGTCGAAGGCAACAACCAGTACTCCCTGATTAACTTTTCGCTCGGCTACCATGATGCTGGCAACCGTTCCAATTTCCCGCCGAACGGCATTGCCAGCCAGAAGATCCCTGTGCTGCTCTGCCCCAGCGACGTGAACGATCGCCAGCGTTTCAGCAGCGGTGGTCAGCCGGAACACTACCCGCTCAGCTACGCGTTCAGCGTCGGCCAGTACCTCATCTACGACCCGGTGACTCGCCAGACCGGCGGCGCGGCCTTCGCTGTGAACGGCAACATCCGCGATCGCGACTTTACGGACGGTCTCAGCAACACTCTCGGCATGTCCGAAGTCCGCAGCTGGCAGCCGCGTTTTCACGACGCGACGCTGGTTCCCACTCAGCCGCTCCAGCCTGACGGCGTGGCTTCCATTGTGAGTGGTGGCAGCTTTGGTGATACCGGTCATACAGAATGGGTGTGTGGCCGTGCGATTCACAATGGTTTCACGACCACTTTCGGTCCGAACACGAGGGTACCGATGCTGGTGAACGGCCAGCTGCGGGACATCGACGCCTGCAGCAGCCGCGAAGGCGGCAGTGCCACGCTGCCCACCTTCGGCGTGATTACCTCGCGCAGCTATCACACTGGTACCGTCAATTCGCTGCTCATGGATGGCTCTGTCAGATCCTTCAGCAGCAACGTCGATCTGGCGACCTGGCAAAAGCTGGGACAGCGAGCCGATGGTCAGGTGATTGGCGAATTCTGAGTGTGCAGTACAGCTGGTATCCGAGCCGGCGGAATGAAATCAGCGATCAGCAGTGGTGGAACCATAATTTCGCGCGATTGCTGTGCCGCTGAACTTCCAGAACAGGCCCGGGTGAATGAGGAATTCGCAGAAGGTTGAAGTGACCAGTCCGCCGAGGATGACGGTGGCGACGGGGTACAGGATTTCGCGACCTGGAGCCTGACCACCAAGGACCAGCGGGATCAGGCCGATACCGGCGGTGATGGCTGTCATCAGCACCGGTGCCAGTCGTTCCAGACTTCCGCGCAGAATCATGGCGGGTGTGAATTGTTCCCCTTCATGCTCCAGCAGGTGTACGTAATGCGTCACCAGCAGAATGCCGTTGCGAACTGCGATGCCCCCGAGTGAGATAAAGCCGACAAGACTGGCAACCGTCAGATCCTGGCGGGTGATCAGGAGTGCCGCCACACCCCCGATAAAGGCGGTTGGCAGTGCGTTCAGAATCTGGAGTACGATGCGGACGGAAGGGAACAGGAGCAGCAGCACGACGAACATGCCCGCCACGGAGACTCCGGCAAGCATCAGAATCATGGCGGACGCGCGTTCCTGGCTTTCAAACTGTCCGCCGAATTCGACGAAGTATCCTTCGGGCAGCGGGACCTGTTCGCGGATCCGCTGCTGAATCTCTGCGACGGCGCTGGCCAGATCGCGGTTTCTGGTATTGCAGCGGATTACAATTCGCCGGCGGGCATTCTCGCGGTTGACAGCGTTTGGCCCGAGTCCCTCCTCGATGTCTGCGATCTCCCGCAACTCCACCTGTCCGCGTGCTCCCGGAAGATCAATGCGCAGCCGTCCGAGGTTGGCATAGTCGGTTCTTGAGTCTTCTTCGAGTCGTACGAGCAGTTCAAAGCGGCGTTGCCCTTCCAGAATTTCTGATACCACTTCTCCCTGCAGTGCGGTCTGCAGAATCCGCGCGGCCTGAGCGCGCGTGAGACCGTAGAACGCGAGGTCATCGCCGCGGAGCCGAATCTGGAGTTCGGGGGTCTGTCGCATGGGTTCCACGACCGGTGGTGTGAGTCCGGTGACGTCCTGAATTGCAGCTCTTGACTGCTCTGCCAATCGCTGCAGGACATCGAGATCATCGCCATAAATGCGGACAGCGATCTGCGCGTACACACCGGAAACCATATGGCTGATCATATGTGCCAGCGGCTGCTCAACCTCGATATCCACACCCGGCACCTCTTCCCGCAGCTGTTCAAGGAGGCTGGCGAGTGTGTCTTCGCGATTGCGTCCGGACGCTGGATTCATACTCAGCACGTACTCGCTGCCGCTGACGGGCATGGCATGTTCATCAAGCTGAGCGCGGCCGGTGCGGCGGACGAAATGCAGAATCTCGCCGTCCGGTCGCTCTGTTGTCTGCTGCAGACTTTGCAGGCGTGCATCGATCGCAGCCGCCGCTCGATTGGATGCTTCCAGTGACGACCCCGGCGGCAGATTGACATTAATCTGCACGCTGCCTTCATCGAACTGCGGAAGAAAATTGCGGCCCAGCCGCGAAAACTGCCAGCCCGCCACAGCCACTGCCAGCCAGGTGATCAGCAGCAGCATTCGCGGGAAGGCGAGGCTGCAGCGGATCAGGGGAGTGGCAAGGTATTTGAGCAGTCTGAGGACTTGCCCGTCCGCTTCAGCATGTGTTCCGGGTGACTGTGGCAGCAGATAAAAGGACAGCACAGGGGTCACGGTGAGGGACACCACCAGTGATGCGAGGATGGAAACGATGTAGGCCGCTCCCAGAGGAGCAAACAGTCGCCCTTCCACTCCCGACAGCGCGAACAGCGGCAGAAACACCAGAATCACTACGATCGTGCCGAACACAATTGCACTGCGAATCTCCAGACTGGCCTCATACACCACCTGCAGCGGCGGACGGGGTTCTGCCAGCCGGCAGTTCTCTCGCAGTCGCCGAAAAATATTCTCCACATCCACGATCGCATCATCCACCAGTTCTCCCATGGCCACTGCCAGTCCCCCCAGCGTCATCACATTGATTGACAACGGTGTGCCTGTGAGCCATCCAATGAGGCGGAAGCTGAGTGTTGTCATCACGAGGGACAGGGGAATGGCGGTGAGTGTGATGAAGGTCGTGCGGAAATTGAGCAGGAAGACAAACAGGACGACCACCACCAGCACGGCGCCGATCACCAGAGCTTCCGCCACATTGAAAATGCCGCGGTCGATGAAACCCTTGAGCCGAAAGAGCTCGGAATTGATGATCTGGTCCGGCGGGAGCGTGGCTTCGACTTCAGCGAGTGCTGCGGTGACGGCATCCGTGAGCCGTCGCGTATCTGTATGTGGCTGCCGAACAATCGTGAATACCACTCCGGGCAACCCGTTGATCGCGCCGTCGCCGCGGCGAAACTGACTGCCTTCGGTCACGCGGGCCACCTGTTTCAGCAGCACAGCACGCGTCTCATGAACATGCACCGGGATATTTTCCAGCTCCCGCAGAATGGCAGCAGGGTCGGGACCGGGGCGACCGAGAATTCGAATCGGACGTTCAATTTCCCCGGACACCGCAAACCCGCCGCTGGCATTCAGATTGCTTTCCCGCAGCGCCTGTTCCACTTCCTGCAGGGTGACGTCGTATTCGAGGAGTGCAGCGGGATCGACCAGCACCTGATACTGCCGCTGCTCACCCCCCTGCATAAACACTTCTGCCACACCAGCGGTTTTGCGCAGACGCGGCTGGATCACCCAGTCAGCTGTTGTTCGCAGTGCCTGCTGCTGCTGTTCATGTGTCGCGAATTCAACACTGTATTCACGGCCCGCCAGGAGGATTCGGGCATGGCGGCTGAGTTCTGCGGGAGGTGATCCAGCGGATGCATTGCCGGAACTCTTTTCCCATGTGACGTTTTCCGGCGACTGCGCTTCCCACTCATTCAGTTTTCGTCGGTCACGAGGTTTCCAGATCATGAGTTCCGGAGAGGTGGCACCGCTGCGCAGAATCCGTTCGGCCATCAGCTGCGTGCCCGGGACCGCCGCCAGCTGCCCGCCCCGGGGACCAGCCTGGCGATAAATCCCGGCGATTACAAACTGGCCCATGATGGAGGCCGGCGGCGTCATCTGGGGATTGACGCCTTCCGGGAGCAGATCGCGGACCACGGACAACCGTTCCTGCACAGTCTGCCGCGCGGCCCTGATTTCCGTGTTCCAGTCAAATTCGATGTAAATAACGTTCAGACCTGACGTGGTCTGACTGCGAACGGCCTGCACACCCGACGCGCCCAGTACGGCAGTTTCGATGGGCTGGGTGACGAGCGTTTCCACTTCGGCCGTGGCGAGTCCCGGACATTCCGTGATCAGAATCACACGCGGACGATCCAGATCGGGGAAGACGTCGATGGGCAGTTGAGTGGCGAGCCACGAGCCGTAGATGAGCAGTACGAGGCTGACCGTGATCACCATCAGCCGGTACTGCAGTGCAAAGCGAATCACAGCATTCAGCATTGCCGGTCTCCTTCAGTGATCACCGTGAATGCTGCCGTCCGCGTGCACATGGAAGCCGGGTTCTTCACCGGAGGCGGTTTGTGCGCGGAGGACGCGGTTGAGTGCTGCGGCGGAATTCTGAGCGAGCAGCATATCCGGTTTGAGGCTGCCGTCGTTTGCGAGCACGACAAACCGACGATCCTGATGCAGCACCTGTGCCGGTCGTCTGTCGAACAGTTCACCGCTCTGCCGAAACACAAACGTCTCTGCGCCTTCCCGCACGACAGCGGCCGCAGGCAGGACAAAGACATCCCGAAATTCTTCGACCGGGACATGGAGCCGCGTCCGCTGTCCGGGCCGAAATCTCCAGGCCACAAATTCCTCACCATCCCGGCTGTATCGATGCGACTGATTCTGCAGCGGAATGAAGAAGTCAAAGGTTCGGCTCTGGGGATCGATGGAGTTGGCGAGGTGGCGAATGGAGAAGGACTGTGTGGGGGCGCCCTCCCGCCAGTGACTCAGGTCGTCTTCAGCGAATTCCACGTCGATCGGGCGGTGCTCCTGAGCAGCCTTTTCCAGAAACGGTGCCTCCTGCTTGAACGCCCGCCCGACGATGAACAGGGCTTCATGGTTGGAAAGCTTTGCGAGGAGTTGACCGGCCTGCACCTGCTGGCCCAGTTCCACGGCCAGTTCCTGGAGTTCCCAGGTCACGGGTGCGGCAGCAGTCGTCCCTGGCAACGGAGATGTGACTTCGATGGTTGATACAAACGTCCCTTCGGCGGCCAGCAGGAGCTGGTCGGGCGTCAGGCCGCGGGTGAGCAGATCCTGGCGACAGGCAGCGATGAGTGCCTGCTGACGCCGCAACTGATTCTTCAGATCGAGCACCCGCACTTCGGCGATGGCACCGTCTTTGGCGATGGCGGCCAGCCGCTCAATCTGTTCCTGCAGCAGTTCTGTTTCCCGCGTGGCCCGAAAGAGTTCCGACTGTGTGTTCTGCAGGTACTCGCTGAACAGTTGCAGAGTGAACAACGGCTGACCGGGAAGCACAGAATCGCCCGGAAAGCGATGAATCGCGGAGACCACTCCCACAGCAGGCGACGTGACCCCACGATCCGAAATACCCGGCCGGTCACGAATCTCACCGGGAATCTGGACCGTGCGCCAGTAATTCCGGAGCGTTGCGGGGAGCGAAACGAGATTGAGATTACGCTGAGCCTGGGGGCTGAGCCTGAGCACCTCAAGCGATGCGGCAGCGGCAGCACTGCGACGCCTGGAAGCTGACTTCTTCGATTTGGGTGCTGAGTTGGTGGCTGCGTCTGCTGAACCTGATGTGCGCGAATTTCCAGCAACTCGAAACGGCAGACGGTCCCGGAAATACCATAAGGATCCGGCAATCGCTGAGAGCAATACAATAACAGCAAACCAATTGCGGCGGCGAAACAATCCCATTCAAGATTCTCCGTGTGCATTGACGGCCCTGATGATAATCAACTCTCGCCCGGAAAAAGTCTCTCTGAAATTTAATTCATGCGTTTCCTGATGAATCTTTAGGTGCCATGCACCTTGACTTTGTTTCCGGGGTCTGTAGACTGGTTCCTGTTCTTGCCGAAAGGGGGCCTGTATGCCACGTGTGAATCGCCGTGAAATCTTTTCCGAAACCGATGTCCAGGTATTCCACACCATCAGCCGCTGCGTCCGCCGCAATCATTTGTGCGGGCGGGATCGCAGGTCGGGGCAGGACTACTCCCATCGGCGCGAATGGATCCGCAGTCGCCTCGAAGAACTGGCCGGCATTTTCGCCATCGAAACGCTCGGCTATGCCCTCATGGCCAACCACATGCACCTTGTCATTCGCACCCGCCCGGACGTTTCGGCCACCTGGTCCGACGACGAAATTGCTCTCCGCTGGTGGGCTCTGTTCCCCAAACGCCGTACGCTCAACGGCCGTCCCGAACAACCCACCACAGAAGAGCTCAATCACATCAAAAGCAGCGCCACGGGGCTTGCCGACAAGCGTCGTCGGCTCACCAGCATCTCATGGTTCATGAAGTGCATTTCCGAACCCATCGCCA
>CAZLOQ010000066.1:0-28130 GCA_964561125.1 uncultured Chitinophaga sp.
GCGGATACGAGAAACTCCATGGCAGAATCGAGGGTATAAAACTGGTCAGACCCGAATGGTTTCGTGGGTAATGACAAAGCCTCGCGGCCAAGGCTATCATGGAACGGCCCTTCAGGCCTTGAGGACTCGTCTTGATGCTCTCAGCTGAACGTCCGTTGCAGCAGCTCGGTGAGGCAGCGATGATCTTCCTGACGGGGCAGAATGGCTTCGATGTCCACGGCCAGAACGTTTTCCCGGTATTCGTGGATCTTGACCAGATCCTTGACGGTTGTGATCACCAGCTCCGCCCCCTGAGCTGCGGCTTCCTGCTGCACGGAGGTAATGTCTGCAGAAGAATAATGATGATGATCGGGAAACCAGCGCTGACCGGCAACAGTCAGCCCCGCATCAAGACAGGTCGTTCGAAACGCGTCAGGATTTCCAATCGCCGTCATCAGGAATACAGCCCGCCCGCGGAAACTATCCAGCGGATGCTGCCGGCCTGTCTGATCCCGCAGACCCTGAGGTTCAAAGTTGACCTGCAGAATCCGCTGGCCGAGGGACGGTGCCAGCACTCGCAGTCGCTCTTCGATCCGCCCCCGTTCTTCCGACGAAATCAAGTCGGCGCGCGTCAGCAGCACTGCATCAGCCCGTCGCAGTCCACTCAGTGGCTCCCGCAGCAGTCCTCGAGGCAGGACTGCACCAAAGCCAAACGGACAGGTCGCATCAATCAGCACCAGATTCAGGTCGCGATGCAGCCGCCGATGCTGAAACCCGTCATCCATCACCACCACATCCGGACGAGCTGCCTGTTCCAGCATCAGCAGATCACGCACAGCCGCCACGCGATCGGGCTGCTGAATGTGCGGAATTCCGGGCACCAGCAGTTCCAGCACACGTTTTTCATCGTTGCTGCCGTCCGCTGTCGCGCGATAGCCGCGGCTGATCAGTCCCGGCTGTCTCCCCAGCTGCCGCAACCGCTGACAAATCAGCGCAGCCACAGGTGTCTTCCCAGTGCCGCCCGTCGTCAGATTACCCACGCTGATGACCGGCACGCCGGTCCTGTGCAACTCCAGCAGGCCCCGGTCATAAAGTTGGTTGCGGCCGGAGACAGCGCAGCTGTAGAGCAGCGATGCTGCCCGCAACACCCCACGCACAATCTGCGCCCAGATCCCGGTGGTGCGTCCGCTGATCAGATCCCGAAAGGCTGTTTCGTCAATGAATGGCACAGGCTCGCATTCCTAGACGCTGTCACGGCGACCACAGCAGACGCGCACAAGTCCCCACGTGCAGGCGACAGTCCAGAACAGCACGCAGACGGCCGCAAGTAACTGCACGACCAGCAGCGACGGATTGTCGTAAAGCAACCCATCAATCGTTTTGCCGTCCCAGTGTCGCACGCCATTCCCGGAATTTCCAAAAACACCCACTGCCAGCATTCCGGTAAAGGCAGCCGCCACCAGCATCACTGCAGCTGCTCCCGCACGCCACCCCAGCCAGCGACTGCAGGCGGTCCAGACAATCCACCCCGCACACGCTCCGGCCACGCCACAGATCATGGAAGTCAGCGGATCATACATCACACAACCTGCAGCCACCGCTGCCAGTCCGGCACAGATTCCGTTGGCCGCCAGTTCATTCCCGCCGGCTGTCGGTGCCAGCAGTCTCAGCAGAGCACAAAACAAAAACCCGCCACTCCCTGCAGCAAGGCTGTTGAGCAGAATCAGCGACCGCAGCTCCGGACTGGGCACGCGCAGTGATGCCATCAACACGGGAAATGCCAGCCAGAATATTAACGCTCCGACAGTCGCTGAGAACGATGAGCTCCACCACAATGGAACATCGCCCGCGGCCGGTGCACCCGGCGTTTCCGGTGCCCCGGCCATTGCCACCGCCGGGCTGCCTCGCCCCGCAATCACCATCGCGGACGCTCCAAGCATCAGAACCAGCAGACTGCCGCCCGCGTCCACGGCATAGCGCACTCCCAGCCAGCCTTCACCCCAGACCCAGTGAGCCACCGGCGCGTACACGATCAAGCCCCATAACAGACTGAACACACCCAGCCGTATCGGGGTTACTGACCGGCGAACAGTCACCAGAGCCGCTCCTGCTGCCCCCACACTGCACAGATACACGGCCAGCTGAAACGTAATGAATGCGGCCAGCGTAATTCGGCCGTGGGGACGCCGTGCCGCAAACATCGGTTCTTCAGAATTGCCCTCCGGCTGCAGATGCTGAAAACCGGCAAACGCCAGATCTCCGACAAAACCGCCCCGCCCCCAGAACGGCCGCTGATCAACAACCGCCCCAGCCTCCCGAATCATCTGCTCCAGCCCCTGCGGCGGTCTGTCGTCCACGGTGACCGGCGTTGTTCCCAGCGATGGTCCAAACGCCAGGCTGTGCAGCACCGTAATCCATACGGCCACATGCAATGCTGCTCCGGTGAGCCACTGATCGACGCCTATTCGCGCGCTCAACGGGAAACCTCCTCCCGTCAACAGCGACGCACAGGCGGGCAGTAACAACAGGAGCACTGCAAAGGCTGAGGCTGTCAGCCAGAGCATCTGCGCACCATCAAATTCACTGTGCCACTCCAGAATCATCGCGCCAACTCCTCACTTCCCGCTGAACGGCCCTCGCCCCGACGCAACTGCAGAAACTGATTCACCGCCACCGCCCTGAATATCTCCTTCGCCGATTCCACCGGACCGTCCGGCCATGTGACCTCAATCGATTCCACAGTCTCTCCTGATCCAAGTCCGAAGTGCACACGCGGATCGTGACTCGCCAGATAACTCGACTGCGGTACACACCACCCGGTCCGCCGTCGACCATCGGAACACACCAGCGTCACCCTCGCACCAATCGCGTCCCGCCCCGGGGCTCCTGTGAGCAGTCGCAGTGACAACCACGCGCCCCGCTTCTGCAGATCATTCCGCAGCACCTGCGCAGGTCCCCCACAATTCGTGACGACCAGATCAAGGTCACCGTCGTTGTCCAGATCACCGCTGGCAAGGCTTCTTCCCGAAGCCGGCGCAGCCGTAAAGTCCCCGGCCACTGCACTCCAGTCCTCAAACCGCAGCCCTTCACGCCCGCGCAGCAGCACATTGCGGTCCGCATACGCCTTCCAGTACTCCGCTGAATTCCGAATCACCTCACGCCGCACCTGAAACTCGTCCTCACCATGAAATGGGAACCCCGAGTGACAGGGAATCACCAGCCCGTTCACCACCGCGACATCCAGCTGACCATCGTGGTCCAGATCCGCGAGCGCCGTGCCCCAGCCAGTATGACGACGCGTGTGAACGTCAAGGCCCGAACCCGGCGTCTGATCCCTGAACAGTCCCGACTCATCGCCAAGATACAGCGTTGCTGTTTCGTTGGTGAGATGTGTGACGAACAGGTCAGGCCATGCGTCGTGATTCACATCACCCACTGCAGCCCCCATGCCCGCTTCCGCGTGGCCGCGAAGATTGCAGGCTGCCCCCCGCGCTGCCGCCTCCTCCTGAAACTGCGCACCGCCCTGGCTCACCCAGAGCCGATTGGGGGCACCGTCATTGGCTACGAAGAGATCCGGCCAGCCGTCGCCGGTCAGGTCGCAGCAGATCGCACCGAAGCCATAGGTCTTCGCCGCAGCCAGTCCGCATTCTTCAGTCACATCACGAAAACGAACCCGCCGCTGCCCCCCGACTTCAGACGCAGGCGATAAGCCCGTTTCGTTGCGGTAGAGACGATCTACTGTGGGCTGAAACTTGTGCGGCCCGCAATAGCTCACAAGGCCATGCGAAAATCCACAGGAAACCCTGTGACTGTACACCGGATCCTCGGTGTAGTTCACCACCAGCAGGTCCAGCCAGCCGTCCCGGTCAAAGTCCACAAACGCAGCCGCCGAACCCCACTCACTTTCACGTCGCCCCAGCGCCTCCGGCAAATATTCAAAACTGCCACGCCCCGTGTTTCTGTAAAACGCATCTTCGCCATAGTTGGCGATGAAAACATCCGGGAAACCATCGTTGTCCACATCGCCAACCGCGACGCCCGCTCCGTAACCCCGATCTCCCAGACCCGACTCGTCTGTGACGTCGACAAACTTTCCTGAAACCGTCTGCCGATACAGCCGATTACGCAGGACCGTTCCTGACGGCAGCGGCTCCGGGGTTTCCGGCGTCGGCCCGCAGTTGACGAAATACAGATCCATCAGCCCGTCAGCATCATAGTCCAGAAATGCTGCACCAGTGCCGATCGACTCCGGCATGAACCATGTCCCGAGGGGCCCCGGCAGATGCTGAAAGTCAATCCCGATTTCATCCGTGACCTCGTTGAAACGGTCGCCTGCTGAATCGACCGCATCCGTGCGAGCCACTGCTCTCGGCTGCTGCTGATCCGGACAGTCGTAGTCCGGCAGGGCTGCTTCCGGCCTCGCTGACAGGTCACGCAGCGCCCGGGCCTTACGCGTCTGCCACCAGCTCGTCAGCCCCCAGGCTGCAAAGGCGAGCACGCAGAACGCGGCCAGTATGCGGAGGAATGCGGCAGTCCGCCCCGATCGGATTTCCGAACCGCTCATTTGATTGCTCCCTGTGCCGTCAACGCAGCCGCGAGCTCCCCGCGGAGCTGCTCCAGTTCGAGCTGCTCGTTTTTCCCCTGCGCTGCCGGCAGTGCCGCGACAAGTTCAAGTGCCTCACGGACGCGGTCCAGTTGCCCGGCCGCCAGCAACAGTCGAATGCGACCAAAGTGAATCCAGATCTCGCCTGGAGCATCCGCAACGGCCCGCTCCACCTCCGTCACGGCCTCCGACAGCTGACCGCCCGCAGCGAGCAGATCGGCCAGAGCGGCCCGAGCCACTCCATAGTCCGGCTTCAGTCTCAAACAGTCGTTCAATGCAACCCTCGCAGCCTCGAAGCTGCCCAGCTGGGCCTCTGTCACCCCCAGATGAAATCGCACCAGAGGATCCCGCGGAAATCGCTCAGACAACAGCCGAAGGTCCGCAGCCGCTTCCCGGACCTGACCCTGATCGCGGCGCGCCAGTGCGAGATTCAGAGCCGGACGGGAACGGTCCGGGAATCGCCGCGCCAGTAACGCCAGACGCGTTGCGGCTTCCCCCAGCCTGCCCTGAGCACGCAGCTGGTCCGCCACCACCGAATCCGCTCCGCCACTCACATCAAATGCCCGCAGCCCGGCCAGCCACGGATCCGCCAAATCCTGCTGCGGCGGGTGCTGGCGGGCCTGCTGCCGCAACTCCTGAGCCAGCTCAGGCTGACCGGACTGGAACGCCGCCATCGCTGCTTCCTGAAGCAACTCTGCTGACAGCACGCCGCTGATCCCCCGGACTTCATTCAGAATCTTCAGCACATCCTGCGGTGCGTTCCGGAGTCGGGCGGCGCGCGCCCGCTGCAGCACACTCAACGACGCCGCCGACGACTCCAGCGGAACCGGCCGCAGGAGCTCTTCTGCGGCAGTTGGATCACCGAGCGCCAATTCCGTCGCCGCCAGCTTCAGCCGCACATGCAGGGCGTCAGGAGACAGTTGAAACGCCAGCCGCAGATCCGCCGCCGCTGACTCAAGATCCGTCTGCTCAAGAATCATCGCCGAAAACCACGGCCAGCGCGGATTGGTGGAATCGAGCTGCCCTGCCCGCCGAAAACATGCGAGCGCCTCGCGGGGACGTTCATGCTGCAGCAGACACTGACCGTACTGTCCCCACGCTTCCGCATCCCCCGGCTGACGCTCCACACGTGCACGCACATCGCGGAGCAATTCGAGCACCACCCGGTCCATTCCCCGCTCGTCAAACTGCGGAACTCCGGGAAGATCAGCCGACCAGCTGCCGCCGAACACGACAGTCAGCACCGCAATTCCGAGGAACAGTCCGGCCAACAGTCCCGATCGCCAGCGAGCAGCCCCCGCCATGCCGCTCCGCGGCTTCTGAGCTTCGCTCATGGCTGGTCCTTTCCCGTGTCTACTGCCCCGGTCCCCGCTTCCGCGTCGGTCAGCCGCCGTCCCTCGCCACGCCGCAGCTCGAAGAATTGATCTGCTGTGCCCCCCGAAAATCGCTCCGCCCCGGCACGCTCATCAGCCCAGTACACATCCACTGCGTCCCAGTCGGAGGCTTCGCCCAGACCGATGTGGATTCGCGGATCATGGCTGGACAGGTATCCGGTGTGCGGCAGGACAGACGCCGTCCAGCGACGATTTCCCGCATGCACCACCACACGCGCACCAATCGCGTCCCGCTGCCGCGGCGTGTCAATCACCCGCAGGGAAATCCAGTGACCGCGGCGGACAGCGACGTTTTCCCAGAGCTGTGCAGGGGCGGCAATCGCGGATGTAAGCAGATCCACGTCACCGTCGTTGTCCACGTCGCCAGCCGCGAGCCCGCGCGAGACCAGCGATTGCTGTAAGAACGGCTCGCCACCTTCAACCGCAAGAAAACGACCGTCGGCACTGCCCATGCAGATCCGCCGCTGTTCAGAATACTCCAGCCAGTGCGAATCACCAGCGCCTGACTGCAGCAGCGGGGCACGCATCACCCGGCCATTCACGACCGTCATGTCAGTGCGACCATCGAGGTCCAGATCGCGCGCTGCCACCCCGAAACCCGTGTCGTTGCGGGATACTTCTGCAAGGCCGCTGCGGACTGTGTCGTCCAGAAATACGCCACCGCCCAGCTGACGATACCACGTGTTTGTCTCGCCCCGAAGATGCGTCAGAAAGATGTCCTCCAGCCCGTCGTGATCGAGGTCTGCCAGAGCCGTACCCATACTGGCCTGTGGTCGTCCCTGCAGATCCACCGCACAGCCGCGCACACTGGCCTCGTCAGTAAAGTAACCCGGCGGTCCCTGGATCCACAGCCGATTGGGTTCCATGTCATTGGCCACATACAGGTCAGGCAGTCGGTCACCGTTCAGATCGGCACAGACAGTTCCCAGCCCCCTGCCGACGGCTGCGGCGAGCCCCGCAGCGACAGTGACATTCTCAAACACACCCGGCTGCCCGCTGGCTCCCAGATTGTGATACAGCGCGTCAGCCGTTCCCGAGAATGCCTGCGGACCGCAGTAATCACGTCGCCCTGCAGCGTCCGCGCACAGACTGCCGGAAAAATAGTCGACATAGTGCACCACCAGCAGATCCAGCCAGCCATCGCAGTCGTAGTCGACAAAAGCGGCCGCTGTGGACCAGCGACTGGAGTTCAGACCGGCTGCTGCTGTGACGTCTGTAAATGACAGCTTTCCTTCCGCGGGGTCGCAGCGAAACAGCGCTGTGCCCGCCGCTGATGTGGTGAGCACGTCGAGGTCGCCGTCGTTGTCAATGTCCGCCGGGTAACAGCCCATGCCGAAGCCTCGCACTCGGATCGAAGCGTCCTCACTGATGTCTGCAAAACTGCCGTCAGACTGCTGCAGCAGCACTCGCAGCAAACCACCCCCGGCCGCCGCCTGATCCACGGAGACCTGACCGGGCACGAGCAGCAGATCCAGTCGACCGTCGGCGTTGAGGTCCGCGAAACTGCAGCCACTGCCCATGATTTCCGGCATCTCGAAGGTGTCTTCAGACGCCCTGTGCGGAAACTGCGTCAGCCGGGGCACGCTGCGTTCCCGAAACAGCGGAACAGACGGCAGTGAAACAGACGACTGCGGAGCGATCTCTGACGTCTGCGGTGTCCGGGCTGACTGCGGCGCTGAACCCGAACCACAACCCACGAGGGCGATGGCCAAAAACGGCAGCAAAAATCGGCACGAAACGGGCACGGTCCATTCGCCAGGTCAGGACAGGGAGTGACAGGCCGCGTAAGAATATCTGTTTTCGACCGCGCAGGAAACCTGTGGACTCGTGAAAAAAATCCGATCGGCTATGATTCATGAAGAAGCGGCCGGGGAATTCGTCGGCTGCGCCACTTCCACCAATTTCCACGGATCCTCACCTATGAAACACCTGATAATGCTGGCAGCCGCCTGCCTCTGCAGCCTCGCCGCAGTCGCCGAAGACAAACCCGGCGAATGGAAAAACCTGTTCGATGGAAAAACATTCCACGGCTGGAAAGCCAGTGAGAATAAGGACTCCTGGAAGATCGAAGACGGAACACTCGTGTGCCACGGCGAACGCAGTCACCTGTTCTTCGAGGGCGAAAAAGAACCGTTTAAGAACTTCGAGTTCGAATGCGAAGTCATGACGACCCCCGGCAGCAACGCCGGCATCTATTTCCACACCCGCTACCAGGAAACCGGCTGGCCCCGCTACGGTCTCGAATGCCAGGTCAACGTCACTCAGTCCGACCCCAAAAAATCCGGCAGCCTCTACGGCGTTGTCGATATTCCCAATCCGGGGCTCAGGGACAACGAATGGTATAAAACGGCGATCCGCGTTGAAGGACGGCACATCGTCATCCGGATCAATGACAAAACCACCGTCGATTACACCGAACCCGAAGGCAAACCCGCCTTCTCCGCTGACTTCGAGCGACGCCTGGGTGAAGGTACGTTTGCACTGCAGGCACACGACCCCGCCAGCAAAGTTTACTTCCGCAACCTCAAAGTCCGCCGACTGCCCTGACTCACTCAACCACCTCCCCCGTACGACGGACTCAGAAGTCCGACGTACCAAAGCCACAACCACTGTCCCCGCCCCCTCGATCCGCCTCTCCGGAGAGGGGGTATGGATGAGCTTCAGGCCGTGGTTACGTCCACGGAAAGTCTTCAGGAGATTTCTGTGCCCGTGCAAATGGAACTCACCCGAGTCGTTGACAGTGATCTCAACGATCAGCACTGGATCCACCTCACCGAAGTCAACGGCAGCCGCACCTTTCCAATTGTCATCGGAGCAGTCGAGTCTCAGGCGCTCAACCGCTGTCTGCTCGAATCCACCCCTTTCAGACCGCTCACCCACCAACTGCTCCTGAATATCATCGAGGCTCTTGGCGGGCAGTGCGAAGCGCTCGTGATCAACCGCATCAAAGAGCACACCTACTACGCATCAATTCAGATCCGCGCCGGTGAAAAACTCCACGAAATCGACTGCCGACCAAGCGACGGAGTGGTCATTGCCGTTCACCATTCCCCGGTGCTGCCGATTTTCGTCGAAGAGGACGTGCTGAATGCTGTGGTTGGCGGCTGACAATTCCGCTGACTTCCAGGAAAAATGCCATTCTTTCAAAAATTCTGCGCGCAGCATCCGGAAAAAGACCAGTGAATGAGCTGGCGTTGTTTGTCCCGCTCGTGCACCGGTTTCTGGAAGGTCCACCGACATGGCTGCCGCTGATTCCAGCTCAGATGGTTCCATCACCAGACTGATTCACGATCTGCAGCGGGGCGACCTCGGCCGACTCAATCCGCTGATGCAGCGGATTTATCAGTCCGGATACTATCAGGGTGCCCTCGAACGGGCTGAAGGACACCTCGGCCCCGTCGCAAGGCAGGGTGTGAGTGGCGAGGATGTGCTCCAGGAATCGCTGGAAGAACTGTTCAAACGCGCCCGGCGGGGAAGACTGGAAACCGTCGACTGTCGCGAACGACTCTTCGGTCTGCTGGAACTCATCATCCGCTGGAAGGCCCGCGATCATCGTCGGTCAGCCGAACGCCCCTCCAATTCCCCGGGGCGACCGATTTTCCAGGATGCTGGAGCCGACTCGTCATCCGACTCCGCCCCTTCTCTGCTGGCCCGCGTCGGCGACTCTGGTGAATTCGACCCGGTCCAGCAGGCGATCGTCGCCGATGTTTTTCAGCACCTGCTGAAGGAAGTGGAACAGAAATTCGGCCAGTACCCGTGGGTGTCAACTGCCGTGCAGCTCCTCATTGAAGGCTGTCGTCTGCCCCAGATCGCGACAGAATGCGGCCGTACTCAGACAGAAATCCGTAACCTGATCGAGACCCTCCGTCAGACGCTCAAAAGCATCTACCGCGACGACTGGGAAAACATCAAACGACAATTCCGGAAGAAGCCTCGCGATCGGGAATAGCCAGGAACCAGCCGGCCCCGGCATTTCAGCACAGCCGGCCACAAAAGCTCGGCGCCACCATCAGTTGACTCGCCCGCCGTTTCCCGGAAGAATTCCGCTGCGTCGATTCTCTGAATTGTCACGGAAATTCCCCTATGCCGCTGGCTCGCACACTGGAACAGGCTACTCCGGCGCTCGACCCCGATGTTCCGCTGGAGAGCGATGATCCTCGTTACGTCGACTTCAGTGAGGTCCGAGGCGGCGTAGCAGTGTTGCGCCTGAAAAAAAGCTCGACGTGGTGCCGCGAAAAAAAGGAAAGCACGTGAGTGATGCTCCGGAGACGCAGCCGCCGGTCACCTCTGCGGAAGATCCCGGCAGAGCCCCCCCGAACTTTATCTCCAGCGCAGACCTTCAGCGTTTCACGCGAATGCTGCATCGCACCCTCGGCACTCGCTTTCGCCTTGCAATCATCGAAACACCCGATCTGCAGTCCCAGACAGAAGTACTGGACTGGCTGCATACAATGCTGACCGGTCGCGGTGTGCCGCTGTTTGACGTGAACCTGCACAGGCTCTGGAAGCCACAGGAACAGTGGCCGGACGGAACGGCAAATGTCTGGAAAACACTGCACCGGGAAATTGATCCGGCTGCTGTCTCCAATCACCACGCGGTGATCGTGGTCCGCGGGCTGGAGAGTTTTCAGGATATTGCCGGTGAAGCCCGCTGGGACGTGGCAAGGCAGTTCAATATTCAGCGCGAGTTGTACGTTCGTGACTTTCCGTGCTGGTGGATTCTGCTCCTGCATCCCACCTCCCGCCTTCACTGGCAGAAGGTGGCACCGGACTTTTGTGACTTCGTCTCTGTTTGGACGCACGCCGAACCTGCGCCCGGCATACCCGCCGAAACGGCCGTGGCTGTCTCGCAGACCGCGGACATCGAAGCTTTGCCGGCAGCAGGTGCACCTGCCGGCTGGTCGCGACTGCTCCTCAATTCACTCCGATCTCTGCAGCATGGACATCTTGATCAGGCACTCGACAGTCTCTATTCCTTCCGCGCGGCAGCTGAAAGGTCTTCACACTCAGCTGCCATCTCAACCATTCTGGAAGCTCTGATTCGTGAACAGCGCGGTGAAACCTCTGCTGCTGCTGAGCTGCTCTCCGGCACTGCAATTCCACGGCTGCGCACACTCAATGCTCACCACCAGTGCCCGGTCGTTCTCGCAGACCTGGCCTGGGCTCTCTGCTCCGCTGCAAGGCTCTCCCTGGTCCGCGGCAATCTGATTTCGTCCCGCAGCCAGCTTCTCGAAGGTCATGAACTCTGGGCTCAGCTGCACACGCTGGACTCCGAGGATCCGCGTGTGCGTGCGGAGCTGGCAAACAGCTTTGAACTCCTCGGAGACATCGCCCGCATCAGCGGGCGGCTGACAGATGCCCGCGATGCCTGGAATGAATCGCTGCTCCTGCGGCAGAATCTCCGCCAACAGTTCCCCGAACAGCCTGAATACGAAGCAGCGATCGCGGGATCGTACAACCGTCTCTCTGCCAACTCGCTCACAACCGGAAACTCAGATATCGCCCGCGACTACGCGGAACGGGCTCTCGAGATCGCTGCTCGAATCGCCACCTCGCAGCCGGAGAATCCGGAGGCTTCACGCAATCATGCTGTGCAGTGCGAACAGCTCGGTGATCTGCTGATGCTGTCCGGGGCGGTGGAGTCCGCCGAACCGCTCTTTCTGCAGGCCACCGAAATCAATCGGCGACTCATCGCGGTATCACCCGAGTCAACCCATTATTTTGTGAATCTGAGTACGAACCTGATTAAGCTTGCAGATCTGGCCCTGCGACGCCGGCAATTCGACATCGCCCGACGGCAGCTTGAAGAAGCACTGCAGATCTGCCGGAAACTCGCTGCCATCGCTCCAGCAGATGTTCTCCCCGTTCGCCTTGAAAGTATCTGTCAGGAACGACTCGGTGACCTGTACGTGGCGATCGGCAGCTACCATCGCGCAAAGACCTGCTGCGAAAAGTCACTCGCCACTGCCGAACAACTGGCGGAGCAGTCACCGGAGAATACTGAGTTTGCGCGGGACGTGAGTATCTGCCTGAATAAACTCGCCGATCTGCTGATGGCTGACCACGATTTATCTGCGGCTCAGGAACTCTATGAACGCTCATTCAGGATTCGTGAACGCCTGTCAGCAGCCGCCCCCGAAAACGTCCAGTTCTTACAGGATCTGCGAACCTCCTGTCTGAAACTTGCACAACTTTATACCAGCCGGCAACAACCGGAACTCGCCGGAAAATTCATCAGCCGCGCAGCGGAGCTCGGGCAAAACCTCGTGCAGGGCTCCGGCTGAAACCTGTCGTGCTGCCGCATGTTCAGACAATCAGCTCATTCATTACACGACCGCTGGGCACAAGCAGATGCGGACGGTCGAGCACATCGTAAATGTTCATCCGCGGATCGACTCCCAGCAGGTAGTACAGCGTTGAAATAATGTCTGCAGGCGATGTCGGATTCCGGGCGGGGAAAGCGCCGATACGGTCGCTGGCACCATGCACAACTCCGGCTTTCAGTCCTCCTCCGGCAAGCAGGATGGAATAGCAGGAGTTCCAGTGATCCCGACCGGCGCTGGCGTTGACGCGGGGCGTGCGTCCGAAGTCTCCGAGTATCGCGACCAGTGTGCGTTCCAGCATTCCCCGTTCATCAAGTTCGCGGATCAGGCTTCCGGCGGCGCGATCGAACTGCGGAAGCAGTGTGTTGCGGAGCTTATTGAAGTTGTCGCCATGCGTATCCCATGTGGCGTTTGCATCCGGAGCCCACGAGAGGGTGACAGCGCGAGTACCGGCTTCGATGAGTCGCCGTGCCAGCAGTGTGCTCTGACCGTAAATATTCCGTCCGTAGGCATCCCGGACCGACGCAGGTTCCCGATCAATCTGAAAGGCCTGCTGAGCAGCATCTGACGTGAGCATGTCAAAGGCCCGCTGCTGGTGGCCGGTCATTACCGCGAATGAACCGCCCGAGGCCACTTCGGGGGCTGGATCACGTTGATCGAGCCCGGCCAGGAGCTGGCTGCGAGCCTGCATGCGGGGCAGTGAGACTTCTTCGGGCAATGAGAGTTCCCGAACTCGGAATTCCGGAGAACTGGCATCGTCCAGCACCCAGAACGGGTCATGGTGGGCGCCGACAATGCCTGCAAGAAAGCCCGGCTGCAGCGGACCACCCGCGCCTTCCTTTGTTTTCCAGGGCAGAGCGACGTAGGGGAAGGCTGCCGGCGGCGATGGCCGCATTTTTGAAAGCACAGAACCGATGTTCGGATGATCACTCGGCTTCGCTCCGCCACCCTGTTCACCCCGGTCATGTCCGGTGAGTGCCGCGTAAACGGCTGCGGCATGAGAATTGTTCACGCTGTGATTCATCGATCGCACCAGCACACACTGATGCATCCGCCGCGCAAGCTCCGGCAGATATTCACAGACATGTACTCCGGTCAGCGATGTGGGGATCGCGGCAAACGGGCTGCGAATTTCCTGAGGCGCGGAGGGCTTCATGTCCCACATGTCCAGATGACTGGGGCCGCCATTGAGGAAAATGACGATGCAGGCATCAGCCCGGGCCGCGTGACTTTGGCCGTCAGCCGCCAGCAGCTGCGGAAGCGACAGCCCAAGTCCTCCGAGAGCTCCCGCGTGCAGCAGTCCACGCCGCGTGACGCGAGAAGAAGGGCTCGGATCGAGGATGGGACCGCCTGCTGACAACATTGACATGGTATGCTCCTCCAACCTCACATCCGACACGGGAAAGGCATTCGAATCGTCTGCATGATCAGAACCCGGCTGCAAGCCGTTCAACGGAAAACATCAGCCCCATCGCACCACCACGGTCGTCGCGTCCCTGAATGGCTGTGCGGTTGAAGTAATCTTCCAGCGACCGCTGTTTGCCGGTCCCGGTACAGACGTTGACAAGCATGCCTGAGGGGCTGGTACGCTGTTCAATCGCCTTCCATGCCGCATCCACAGCGGGCTGAAATTCAGAAGGTTCCAGCCAGCCGCTCTTCAGACCACGCTGAATGGCAAAACCAATCATGCACGTAGAGGTGTATTCAAGGTAGCTGACGCGTTCGTCAATCACCTGCCGCCAGCAGCCTGTGCCCGGGTCCTGATGCGGCAGCAAAGCGCGCAGGTGCCGCCGGAATTCTTCCAGCAACTCAGCACGTGCCGGGTGATCCAACGGCCAGTCGCTGAGCAGGAGTGCCATTCCGAGTGCCGGAAATCCGTTGCCACGCCCCCAGGCAGCTTCGCACAGAGGTGAATGGCGATACAGGCCGTCGGGACGCAGACAGAGCGTCCGCATGGACCGCAGATGGACGGCGGCAGCATCGAAATAGCGGACTTCGCCGGTCAGCCGTCCGGTGGCCGCCAGAATGGGACCGGCCATGAACACCGCATCACTCATTTCACTGTGAAACGGCATGATCGACAGTGGCGTTCCATCCGCCGCAAAGATCTGATCGGCAGCCTGTCGGCAGAGGTCGATCCAGCGGCTGCGTTCAGAGCCGGAGGCGCGGTCAGCCATCGCCGCGAAAATCAAATGCCCCGCCTGTTCACTCCCGGATTTCGGCACGGCGCTGCGCTCACCGGTAAGCCACGGTTTCAGAATGCGATCGACGTCAGCAGCCGGTCCCGGCTCCCCGGTGAGTTGGCTGTAACGAAGCTTTGCGACCAGCGGCAACGCTGGAATATAGGCCACCTGATCCAGTTTCTGACCGTAGACCGCAGCAAGCTGTGAGGCGACCACGGCAGGCGATCGCCGCCGGACCGGGTTTTGTCCGGCCGAACTCTGTTGAATCGAATCCTGCTGGACCGAGTCCTGCCGGGCGAATGGCGGCGAGTTGCTGAGTGGACTGACCGCCGGAAGCAGAAGCAGTGCCATGACAGGCAGTTGAACAACTCGCATCAGAGGCACTCAGGGGCAGAGGATGGTTCGGGAAGGAGTATCCATAGGGCTTGCCTGAAGGTGTTGTGCACCTGCATGCAGGGATCGCACGGCAAGGCCGATTGACATCGGCCCCGCACGAGGCTGGGTGTCTATTTCCGGGTTGTATCGAACGGCGTCAATCCATCGGCCTGGGATTTGACTTTGGTGCTGAGAATGAGTTTTTTGTTTTTTTCGTCGACGATCAGCACGAGCGGGTCACGTTCCTGGGCGTATTTCTGGATGATGCCGTCGAGGGCTTCAAGGGCGGTTACTTCGCCGAGGTCCAGAGTCTGGGGCATGTTCTGGGTGAAGCCGGCCCCTTTCAGGGCGTCGCCGTCGATGCTGACTTCGGTCTTGATGGATTCACCGATGTACCCAAAGGCTTCCTGCAGAGGTGTGCGGCGGAAGTCGACGAGGACTTTCATTTTCAGGCGGTCAACCAGTTTCTCGGGCACAGAGGACGTGTCTGAGCTGGTGACTTTGGGGTCTTCAAAGTTCGTGAGCAGTGACTGATTCCATGTCAGCAGGGTGCCGACGGCGAGGTTGGCGGCAGCGTGGCGTGGCAGGAGCGTCACAAGGCGAGCATAGCCGGGGCCGGCGTGAGCGGTGGTGCCGATATTGAATGCCTGGAGCATGGCGGGGAAACGTCCAATGATCTGCCGGGAGCTGAGCGTGGTGGGTTCCATCTGCCGGACCATTCCCAGCACTTCTTCGGGGAGCCGATCCAGACGCACCTGCATGAATCGCTGAAGTTTCACAGGAGTGCTGCTGGTGGTCTGGCGGAGCAGAGTTTCGATGAAGCAGTGGTTGTCGAGGTGCAGGCTGAAGGAGACGGTTTCAATCTGGTCGCCGAACCAGAAGAGGACTTTGTCTGCGGCGGTCTGTAGCTCGGGGATAAACGCATCTTCGCGGTGTGAATCAAGGATTGGCAGATCGAAGAGTACAGTGAGGTGTCGCGTGCGGTCGGATTCCTGGAGGAGCGGTTCCATATCGGGTGAGGGTGTGGCTTCGCTGCTTTTGGCGTCATGGAGTTCTTCGGCCATGAGCAGTGGAGCGACGACGAAGGTCTGGGAATCCACAACGAGATAGGAGTAATCGTGGGCTTCATAGACTTCGACGCTGGGGTCAGGTCGCATGCGACCGAATTGTTTCACAAGATCCTTGTGCGTGGGCTTTTCGCGCAGACGCACGACCATAGCGACATCGGGGGGCGTGAGTCGGGCGCCGAAGTTCAGGGCGATCGTGAGTTCGGCGATATCGCGGGGAACGCGCCGTGTGCGGTCCTCGATCTGAGCAGTCAGCCATGTACCGAGGTCTCCGAGGAGGGCGAGGAATTCTTCCTTGACGGGGTCCCTTGACCAGAGTTCTTCGGGGCGGAGGTGGATGATGATGTGAGGTGTGAAGGGGAGATAGTCGAGGGGAATGGGTTTGCCGGTGGTGGGGCTGAGTTCTGTGACAGATTCGTTGGAGGCCGCCTGTTCAGCCCGTTCCTGCTGGAAGGCCAGGTTTGCCTTGACTGGTTGTTTTTGCGTTGTGGGTTGCTGGGTACTGCGGAAGGCCTGAATGCTGACGACGCCGACGATGACGAGCAGCAGTGCGGTGGCGGCCGCAGTGATGTAGCGGGTTTTGGGGGACATGCCGCGTTTGCGGCCGCGGGTACGCTGGAGGATGCCGGGAGCCGGGGCTGCATCAGTATGGGGCGAGCCTGGAGTTGCGGCAGGCTCAGAAAACGTGGGGAAGCTGAAGGCCGCGGGAGCCGATTCAGAAGCAGGAGCGGGCGGAGTGCCATACGAGAATGCTGGTGCCGGGTGCGGCGGGGAAGGAGTGCCCGGCTGAAGCTGATCGGGAACCCAGCGTGCTCCGCGACCGGACTGCGGGGCCAGCGGGAGCACCGGGAGTTCATCAACCGGCTCCACTTCGGGCGTGGCAGGGATGGTGATGACGAACCGGTTGTCGCATTTCGGACACCGCGCCTTCTTTCCCACGAGGCTGGTGTTGGGCAGTTTCAGCTGCGTTTTGCAGACCGGGCAGGGCACGTTGATCGCAGTCATCGAGGGCTCCTGAAGTCAGAACACTGTCTCTTGTCGGGCCATGATTTTAATGGGCCGTTGGCGAGGCGGGAAATGCTTTTTGAAGGTTCCGGGATGCTAAGGCTGGAGACCGGCGGAACGTTGCCCACGGCCTCTGCGACCCGCGTCTCCCAGCTCGTCGCGGGCGGTCTCTGCGAGTGCCTGCAGCCGGGCAACAATTTCGGGGTGAGCGGCCGCCACGTCACGGGATTCACCCGGATCACTGGCAAGGTCATAGAGTGACTGTTCCATGCGAACGTTCTGATAACGGGATGGCATGCCATCACTGCCGCCGGGGCTGCCGGCGAGAGTCCGGTACGCATGGGGGAAATGCAGTTTCCACTGTCCGCTGCGAATTGCCTGAAGTTCGGCCCCCCAATAGAAGTACAGGGCTTCGTGGGGCGATTTCTGATTGTCGCTCTGCATCAGCGGGACGATGCTGAGGCCATCGATGGGGAGCTGCGGGAGTGGTGCACCGACGAGTTCGGCGATGGTGGGGAGCAGATCAATCGTCATCGCCGGTTCGCTGCAGACGGTGCCGGGGGAAATGGCGGCGGGCCACTTCATCAGGCAGGGAACACGACAGCCCCCTTCGAACACGGTGCCTTTGCCCTCACGAAACGGCCCTGCAGAACCGGCATGGTTGCCATAGCTGAGCCACGGGCCGTTGTCAGATGTGAAAACCAGCAGTGTGTTGTGTTCGAGGCCGAGTTTTTGAAGGGTGGAGACGATCCGGCCCACGGACCAGTCAATTTCAGCGATCACATCCGCGAAGGTGCCCTTTGCGGTGCTGTTCTGAAAATCCTTGCCTGCGAACAGAGGCACGTGGACCATGGTGTGGGGCAGATAGAGGAAGAACGGCCGGCTGTGGCTGGCTTCGATAAAGGCAACCGCGCGTTCGGTGTACTGGCGAGTGAGCAGTGTCTGGTCTTCAGCGGTGACTTCCGGATCGACGACGTTGTTGTCTTCGTAAAGTGGAAGCTGCGGCCACGTCTTCAGACGTTCTTCCATGGGCAGATGGAGCACTTCAGGGTGGAAGGGCCACATGTCGTTGCTCCACGGCAGCCCGAAATAGTGATCGAATCCCTGCTGCAGCGGAAGAAACTGCTGGGAGTGTCCGAGGTGCCATTTGCCAAAACAGGCCGTGGCATAGCCCTGGCTGCGGCAGAGTTCGGCGATCGTGGTTTCGGAGGGGTTCAGTCCATTGCGGGACCGGGGTCCCAATGCCCCCTGAATGCCGATCCGCACGTTATAGCAGCCGGTCAGCAGACTGGCGCGGGAAGCGGAGCAGACAGCCTGGGAGACGTAGAAGTCGGTGAAGCGTCGACCGGAGGCGGCGAGCTGGTTGAGGTGTGGAGTGAGCGACGGGTCGCCGCCGAACGGGCCAATGTCAGCGTAGCCCATGTCATCCATAAAAATGACAATGACGTTTGGCCGGGAGTCGCGGAGGGCGGAACGGGTGGCGGGCGGTGCCGCAACCGTCGGGCGGTGCGAAACAGAGGCAAACACGGCCAGGAGGGTGAGGAGTTGCGGCAGGACTTGCCGAGGGTGAAAGAGTGACCACATGACTGGTGAGTTCCGTAACAAGGGAGGCGAATGTCCTGGCGGAGCCTGCAGCCGGTGATTTTCGGAAAAAACTGCGACGGAGCAAGCGAATTCGGCGTGCAATGGACGAGGTTGCCGGATGGAATGAATGGTTTCGGAAAATTCAGCACCGCAGCGGAGCGTTCTCAAACCTTCGCCTCGGGACCCACACTTTCCCAAACAGGTGGTTTCAGCATAGAATGCCGATTCGGGCGGTCCGGTTGCCTGCGTTGCACGCGGCAGCCCGGCCCTCCACTGCCGTCTTCAGCCATTTTATTCGCCTGGAAGTTCCCTGCTTTGTCCCGGTTTTCCACCATCGCCGTTCTGGGTTCCACCGGATCGATAGGAACCAGCTGCCTCGACGTTGTTCGACAGCATTCCGACCGCCTGCGGATCCAGGGAATGGCTGCGCATCGCAGTGTGGAGCGTTTATGTCAGCAGGTATCTGAATTTCAGCCGGAATGGGCGGTGCTCGGCTGTGCCTCTGCCGAAGTGCCGGTGACCGCTGCACCAGCCATGGCTCGCAACACCGTCTGGCACAGAGGGCTGGACCGTCTTGAGGATCTGATTCGAGCGCCGGAGATTTCCACGGTTGTCTGTGCCATGGTAGGAGCCGCGGGGTTGCCGGCAACCTGGGCTGCTGTGGATGCGGGCAAACGAGTAGCGCTGGCCAACAAGGAATCGCTGGTGGTTGCCGGTCCGCTGATTATGCGGAGGGCGGCCGAAACAGGCTCACTGGTAATTCCTGTGGACAGCGAGCACAGTGCAATCTTCCAGTGTTTGCAAAGCGGTCAGCGTGACCATGTTGAGCGGCTGGTGCTCACGGCCAGTGGCGGGCCATTCCGCGGCTGGACTCGCAGCCGGCTCCACCACGTCACTCCGGATCTGGCTCTGCGGCACCCTACCTGGCAGATGGGCCCCAAAATCACCATCGATTCTGCAACGATGATGAACAAGGCGCTCGAAGTCATCGAGGCACGGTGGTTGTTCGGCCTCTCCGCAGATCAGCTGGCGGTTGTCATTCATCCGCAATCCGTCATCCATTCGCTTGTGGAGTTTCAGGACGGCTCCGTCGTGGCTCAGATGTCACCCCCTGACATGCGGCTGCCAATCCAGTATGCACTGCTGTATCCCGATCGACTCCCGGGGCCTTCGCGTCGCACCGACTGGTCGCGCCCGCAGTCGCTCGAACTCCTGCCACCCGACTTTGAAACATTTCCCGCACTGCAGTTGGGCTTCGAGGCCGCTCGCAGTGGCGGAACCTGCGGGGCCGTGCTCAATGCCGCCAACGAAGTGGCCGTCGAACGGTTTCTTGCAGGCGACCTGAGCTTTACCATGATTACTGACTGCGTCCGTGAGATTCTGCATCACCATCAATTTGATGCTCTGCCTTCCCTGCCGCAACTGCTTGCAGCGGATCGCAGAGCGCGGGAGGAAGCGTTGCGGTGGAAATCCTGAATTCAATGCTGCTGGCGGCTGGCGGTTTCTCCGCCGCACTCGGCATGATCGAAAACGTCCTCTCCGTCGCCTTCGGACTGGGACTCGTCGTCTTCTTCCATGAACTGGGCCACTTCGCAGTTGCCAAATGGTGCAATGTGCACGTGGAACGCTTCAGCATCGGCATCGGCCCCATTCTCTGGAGCCGCCAGAAAGGCGAAACGGAATACGCCCTGTCACTCCTGCCCCTCGGTGGCTACGTCAAAATGCTGGGACAGGACGATATGGACCCGAACCAGATGACCAGTTCGGAAATCGCCGAAAATCCCCGCGCCTATTCCTCCAAAACCGTGCTGCAGAGAATGGCCATCATCTCCGCCGGCGTGATCATGAATGTCATCACCGGGTTCCTCTTCTTCGTCATCGCCTACTCCGCCGGACTTCAGGAACCATCACCCGTCGTCGGTGCCGTTTACAACGGCTTCCCGGCATGGAATGCCGGCATCCGCCCCGGAGATACCATCCAGGAAGTCAATGGCGAACGCGTGAGGACCTTCATCGATATTCAGGAAGCCATTGTCCTCTCCAGCGACGAACTGCGGGTCGGAGTCCGGCGGGCCGACGGAACCAGCGAAACTCTGACCATCCTCCCCATGCGCAGCAGCCTCGGGCGAACCATCGGAATTCTCCCGGCACTCACCACACGCATGAATACAGACATCGAAAACCCTGACCTGATCACTGATGCCGGACTTCCCGCTGAACGCGCGTCCGAACCATTTCTGCCGGGTGACAATCTTGTCGGTATCCGCCCCTCCCCGAAATCTGCACCAGTCGCCGGAACACCCGCCGCAGAGACTGCAGCCACTGCTGACCCTCCGGATGCAGACACGCTCACTCCCGAACCCGTTGTTCCCATCAGACTGCTCCCCGATCTCCGGTATGCTCTCGCCACGTATGCGGATCGCGAAGTCACCTGCCTGGTTGAACGCGCTGCGAATAACGATGACGCGGACAGTGCAGCAAAGCCCCGAACAATTGAAATTCGCATCCCCGCACAAAATGTCCGATCGCTCGGCTTCTGGATGGCCATGGGCCCGGTTCGCAGCATTCGCAGCGATTCCGTTGCAGCCAAAGCAGGCCTGAAGGTCGGCGATACCATTCAGTCTGTCGACGGACTGGTTCCCGGCCAGAACATCGACCCGCTGTTCCTCCCCGTCTACTTCGCTCAGAAAGCCGGGCAGGCTGTCCGTGTTGTTGTGGGACGCAAAAGCAGTGACGGGCCGACGACCGCCGAGCTGACACTGGTCCCCTCCAGTCTGCCTGGCTGGAGCGAAAGTCCCGATGATCAAACCTCTTCGCTGACGATTCCCTCGATCGGCGCCGGCTATCAGGTCCAGACACGCATCGCGCGGATTCTACCCGGCTCAGAAGCAGAACGGCTTGGTTCCCTGCAGCCAGCCACGCGCATCACCGGCATCGAACTCCTGCATCCGGATCCCGGCAAAGGCAATCCGGATGCCCTGGGAGATGACGAGCGCCCGGTGAAAGTGAATCTGGCTGAACTCGATAAAAACGAAGAAAACTCGGTCGGGACCGTGGCCGACATCAACTGGGCATGGGCTTTCGAAAGAATTCAACGGGTGCCCCAGCGCAGAATCGTGCTCCACTTCGAAACCCCGGAAGGCGAAAAAGGCTCTGCTACACTTCAGGAATTCGAACAGGAAAAAGACTGGTTTCTCTGGATTCGCGGATTCCATCCCAGCACCTGGACATCGCTTGAAGATCTCCGCAAAGCCGAAAGCATCGGCGAAGCCCTGCATCTGGGATATGCCCGCACCCGCCGCAACATCTCCAATATCTATCTCAGCCTGCGTCAGCTGGTTCGCCGTGAAGTGGCCCCAAAATCGCTCAGTGGCCCCGTGGCCATTGCGCGAGTCAGCTACAGGCTTGCCGAACGCGGCATTTTTCAGCTCATCAACTTCCTCGGATTCCTCAGCATCAACCTCGCAATCCTCAACTTCCTCCCCATCCCCATCCTCGATGGCGGACATATGGTCTTTCTCATCTGGGAAGGGATCACTCGCCGCAAACCCAGCGTACGAGTCGTCGGCTGGGCTCACGCCGCAGGACTCCTGTTCCTCCTCTCACTCTTTTCTTTTGTCCTCTGGAATGACCTCTTCTTCAGTCCGTTCTGAACGACGATTTCAGTCCTCCGAATCAGCGATCATCGTGCGATCAAAGGAACTGCCGGAGGGCGGACTCTTCGGGCTTTCAGAACCTCGCGCTCTCGGTGCGGTATGCGATGGCCTGTCCACCGGAACTGGCTCTTCTTCCTGACCTTTGGCGGTTTTCGCAGCCATCGTGGCCGATCCTGCACCGCCAACGGTCAGCTGGCCGCGTTCATATCGCCCCCACCACGCGTCGCCGTCCTCCACCGTCCAGTTGCCGTATTCGGAGCACTTACGCAGCAGTGCAATCACATCGCGCGCTGTCTGCGGGCGGTTGGCCGGGTTCTTCTCCAGACAGCCCAGAACCGCAGTTTCCAGTTCCGGTGATACATACCGCCCCAGTCGCTGTGAAGGTGGTGCCGGCGGGTCCATCACATGCCGCCGCAGCAGATCCACAAGGTTGTCAGAGACAAACGGGGGCTGCCCGGTGAGCAGAAAGTAGGCGGTGGCACCAACGGCATACAGGTCACTGCGGGCATCCACCAGAGCCGGCGCGTTGATGCCCTCGGGCGATATGTACAGCGGTGTTCCGGTGAGCGAATTGGCGGCCGTCATCCCCGCCTGCTTCTTTTCATCCAGCGCCTTCACCAGCCCGAAATCAAGGACCTTGATGACATCCGGCAATCCGCCACGGCGGCTGAGCATGATATTTGCCGGCTTTATGTCACGGTGCACCAGCCCCTTGCTGTGAGCTTCGTAAAGAGAACCACAGATCTGCAGCAGCAGATGAATCACCCGACTCTCAGGCAATGGCCCGCCCACCTGCACAAGGTTTTCCAGATTGATGCCGTCGAGATACTCCATGGCGTAATAGAAAACACCTTCCGGTGTTCGACCGTAGTCGTAAATCGCAATCGTGTTGGGATTGTTGAGCTGACAGGTGATCTGCACTTCACGCTCGAAGCGGGCAATCGAAGACGGATTGATCTTCTCCACATCCAGCAGCTTGATGGCAGTCGGTCTGCGGAGCATCGCGTGACGACCCTTGTAGACGACTCCCATCGCGCCCTGACCCAGCTTCTCCAGCAGTTCATACTGCCCCACCTGCTTCGCTGCCACCGCGGCTTTTCGTGCTTCCCGCTGCAGACGCGAAACAACGATGGTGAATACAAAGATCGCAATCGAAGTCAGCACCAGCAGTGCAAACATCGCCTGAAATGTCCGCCGCAGAATGGTCAGCGGTCGATACGCCTCCGCAAAGTCAACCTCCGTCGCCACCCCAAGGTCATATGACTCCAGCCACTGCCACGCGCCGACAACCGGAACACCACGATAGTCCGCATAGCCATCCAGATTGTCACTGGCCGAGCCATCCACCGCCGCCTGAACCATGTACGTCAGCGGCATGTCACGACGCAGAACTTTCGGACGATAACCTTCCAGAAGATTGCCCTGAGGATCCACAAGCTGAACCGTCAGCAGAGACGAACTGCCCTCCTCCTGCGTCACAAGCCCCAGCAGCTTCAGGTCGGCATCAAAACGACTGTTCGAAACCATCAGACCAGCCCGGTTGAATGCATACGTCTCCCCCGATTCTCCGATCCGACCCAGCTGCAGAATTTCCGTGAACTCTTCTTCCGGTCGAATCTGCAGCCCCAGTACGGCAATCACCTGAAAGTTTTCGTCACGCACCGGCGCGACCGCGTACATCACAGGCACAGACGACTCCGTCCGGCCACTGGTTGACTTCAGCAGTGAAAAACTTCGAAAAGGCGTCGATACTGTGCTCTGACCGTCCAGAGCCTTCGTCAGAAATCGCTCAAATTCACCCGTGCCCTCAAGCCCGATCACCGATGCATCGGAGGAAGACAGAAATCGCAGTCGCTTGTCAGCAAGGATGTATCCGGTGTACCGATGTGAAGAAATCAGCGGGCTGAGGACTCGTCCCAGATCGCGGTGCAGCAGTCGCTCATCCACCGGTACTGCAGCAGTGTCGTCGGCAGCCGCAACGACTTCGTCAGGTTCCTGCAGGTTGAGCAGCTGCTGGGTGATTCGCCGTACTTCGGTCGAATTAGCAGCTGACTGCACATTCGACTCCTGCACCTGAAACCATGTCTCCAGCATTGCCACCTCAACGCTTAAGAGCGTCTGCAGTCCGGACCTGAGGGTCTCACGCATCGTCGTTTCGATCGCCGATCCCACAAGCCACGCAACAGACGCAAGCACTGAAATGGCAATGATCGGCCAGATCCAGAGATTCCGCCGCAGAAAAACATTGGTGGCCTGCAGTGACCCCGAAAGCGACGCACGAGCCCACGTCATTTTCGCGGCAGACTGAGATCCGGCCATGGAAGCGGCAGGTGAGGATTTGCGGAACAGTCGCAGCGGATTCACAAACATAGTCCCCGGCAAAGCACCGGCAATCAGCAGGAGGCACAACAAACACGTCATTTCCGTCCGACAGAATTCCCGTCCGACAGACGCACCACCCCAACTTGCCGAATGCAGCCTGGTTCAACCTTTGTTCACTCTGCGATTCCAGCCCCCCAATCCCGAAAAATCCGTGAAGATTCTCTAAACCCCGCTGCTGCAACCCCTGCAATCAGCAAATGCGGACCATACCCGTGGGCTGCCCGCTGCAATGCCAGCACACCGCATTCGGGAGGAACGCAGAGTTGATGCCGAATAAACGGGTTCCAGCGATCCATGTGATTGCCACGATTCTTCCGCAGAACTGCTCGATGCAAGCTCAGCGACGGACCGTCCCCGCAGTTTGGAACGCCACCGTCTGGATTAGTGCACCAGATGACCTGCGGAGTTCCGCTTTTGCGGGTGCCGTTCGCAAGCAATCAGGGGCTGGCCAGCTTGATCAGGTGCCGATCGCTGCGAACATAGAGAGCACCGTTGGCTGCACCTGGGCTGCAGAGAATTGTTTCGCCCAGGTCGAGTTCTGAGATCACGGTACCTTTGTCCTGTTCGGGTCGCACGACAAATGCAACTCCGGCCTCGTTGAACGCGTAGAGGTATCCATTGGCGGCGATCGGGGTGCTGCTGAAGGGGCCGCGGAGTCGCAGTTGCCAGAGTCGTTCGCCATTTTCAAGGTTACCCGCGTTGAGCACACCGGAACTGTTCAGCACGAGTGCCAGTCCGCCGACAGCTACCGGGCTGGCGGTTGCCGGACTGAGACTGCCGCTGTTCCAGAGTTGTTCGACGCCGGATTCACCGGGCCGCAGGGCTGTCAGTCCATTGGACGGGATGACAACGGCGTCGCCGACAACCGTGGCAGACGGAATCGTTGACGCGCCCTTGTCGAACTGCCACGCAACCGCACCTGTTTCAGGATTGACAGCAGTGAGACCTTTGGAAGACTGGAGGAGGACCAGGGCGGGGTGCTTGTCTGTGGCAGGAAGGATGGTCGGGGACGTCCAGTTGGCAGCTCGCGGACGTTCGATGGTCCAGCGAGTTTCTCCGGAGACCGTGTCTATTCCGCAGGCAAACGCTTCCGCATCACTTTCCACCTGGACCACGACGATGTTGCCGACGACGACGGGTGAGGAGGACATGCCGAGGCTGTTGCTTGCGTTGGGGTATTCGCTGCCGAGTCCGCGATACCAGAGCAGTCGTCCGTGGAGATCAAGACAGATCAGGTCATTGCTGGAGAAGAACGCGAACACGCGCTGGCCGTCTGCCGCCATGGTGGGCGTGGCGTTGGACATTTTTTCGTGAGTCCATGTGCGGCCCGAGGCCTGGAATTCGCGTTCCCAGAGCTTTGAGCCGGCGGCGGTGTCAAAGCAGAGCACATGCAGGCGGTCATGCGAGAAACCGGAGCTGGCGGAGAGAAACACACGATCCTCGACGATGATCGGCCCTGACAGACCGCGTCCGGGAAGTTCCGTCTTCCACGCGATGGTGGATCCGCTGAGGTCTGTGGGGAGCGATTCGCCGACGGCGACGGAATCAGCCGCGTTGCCACGGAACTGACGCCAGTCACCAGCGCGCAGGAAAATCGTCGGCAGAGCGGAAGAGAGCACTGACAGTCCGCAGAGTAACACCGTTGCCCGAAAATTCTGTCTGCTCATTTGACTTCTCCTGAGGTCGGAACAGCGGCGGCAGTGGCAACCGGGAGCACCCCGGCGCCGGTCGTGTCACAAATACGCAGCTGGTACTGATACTTCTGCGCCCAGTCCTGCGTCTGTTCGTTCTGGCAGATTTTGAGAGCAATGGTGTTGCGACCGGCCTGCAGTGAAATCGGCACAGCATACTGGTCCATCTGCGAACTCCGATGATACTCTTCGCGTTCAAAGACCGGCTTGCCGTTGACCCACAGTTTCCACGCATTGGGCGTGCCCAGACGCACCTGCAGAGTCTGCTCGCTGCTGCTGGTCCAGACTGCGGTAGCGTACATTACAGAGCCCTTAAAGTTTTCGATCTGTCCGGCGATATCAACAACACCGAAATCATCACTGGTTTCAATCGCCTGCCAGCGAACTTTTTTGGCATCCATACCGTCATATTCACTGCCCAGATCAGGACCACCCGCCGTAATTTCTGTTTCCGGCACATAGGCAACCGCGAAACCTTTTTCTTCGCGGTTGTCGAACGGTCCCGCAATCATCCAGGACGACACAAAGCCAAAGTGGCGGCTGATATCCACGGTTTCGCCAGCCTTCCGCAGTGCCGCTGAAATTTCCCTGACCTGGTCCTCGTGAACCGCTCCGCTGAACGCCCGGCGATACAACTCTGCGGATGCTGCACCTTCGGCAGCGGCGGCTTCCTTCATGAGCAGCGCCACAGCATCACGACGAAACTCGGGGCCGGGGTCGAGCAGCAGTCCGGGGATGATTCGCGCTTCGGCAGCCGCATCCTGCCGCCGCAGTGATTCATAGGCCAGACGCCGGGCTGCAGGTGAGTTGCTGGTGTCGGCGATGAAGCCTTCGAGCACTTTCGGAGAGAGCGGTTTCTTTGCGGCCGTCAGCTCGGCATCAATCTGTTCAAAGGCATTGCGGAGCCAGTTTGCACCGACCGGCGTGGCCTGACGGAAGCCGCGGAGAATCGGGACGACCGCAGCTTCGCCCTGCTGTAACAGAACGGTGGCCGCTCTCTGGTTTTCAAGACTTCCAACGCCGCCCGGACGAGCTGACTGGAGAATCGCGACGGCATCTGAAACGGCATCTGCCGCAGACGCCACGGCCAGTGGCGGCAGTGATAAAAGCAACGCGAGCAGCAGAGGCCAGCGGCGGCGGTTTGGGAAACACTTGAATGTCATCACAGGGATGCTCCTGATGAATCTCCGACGTTCCGCGCACAATCCCGCGGCTGGTCGTGTTGTAACGCCGCGCGCGGAATTCGTCCAGCAGTCGGCGGCGGTGGCCCAATGCCACCCGCTTTTCATCATGATTCCGCTATTTGTCGTTTCTTTCTCCGTTACGCCTTCTGAGCCCTGGTGGTTTTGGGCGACGAGGGTGGGCGGCATGCGGGCAGCTGCCTCGCTGAAGTCGACTGGGAAGACGACGATTCGACGGGCTGATCAATGCGGTCGCGTCTATTTTTATGCATTCCACCAGAGTTTCCGCCCGGGCGTGCAGCAGACAGCAGTGTCAGTCAGGCTGTCAGTTCCAGTCAGACCTGAGCGCACTTTTGCAGCCGCAGGGATGCAGTGCTGGACTTTGTCGATTCCAGTATTGCTTCCATGACGCCGGTTGCTGACGGCGTGAGTGATTGCAAGATGCCCCGGCGCAGAGTGGCCGCTGTGCCCGAAAACTTGACCTTCCTCGAAAGCACTCCCATGGGCTCATGACTGAATGACGCCCCCCGGCGAGCGGTTCGGTTCAAGCGAAAACAACGACGCCAACAATTGCACCGGTCGCACCAATTCTGCCGCCCCACCGTTCGTCCGCCAGAGGCCTGCGGGGACAGTCCCTCGGGACGATTGCGGCGGTGGAAGCGGTTCAATCAGTTCAAACGAAAACAACGACGCCAGCAGTCGCACCG
>CAZLOQ010000067.1:0-904 GCA_964561125.1 uncultured Chitinophaga sp.
GCCCGCGCGAGAGCCGCGCTGAATAAGGTCCCATCTGAATGAGACACTACACTAGGGCATTGTCGGGATTTCTTCGCACTGAGTTCAGCGTCAACGCCGCGCCGACCGAAACCTTCGGCAGTCATTTTGCGAGGTCTGAAAGGGAATCAATGTGCGGAGCTGCAGACAACCGGAGGAACATCGGGTTGCAACAGTTTTGTCCCCTTTTTTTCTCGTATCCCCCACATTTTTTTTGACTGCAGCGGACTCCATGGGGATGATGCGCAGGCAGGTAATCTCTGTATTTTCAAGTTCCGCAGGTCGCAACTTCCCACTGGGAATGCATGCGTGACAATTTGCCCGGGGCAGTATGCTCGATGGGGCAACAGCTGGCCGAAAGGGCAACGAAGATGAGTTTGGTAGCGGCGGCACGACTGCAGATCAGCGAGTGGCAGGTTCTGGTGGAAGAACAGGCTGACCGCCGGTTGTGGCCTGTGGCGAATGGAATTCGCCCGCAGGCGGCTGCCCTTGCAGAGGTTCTGACAGAACTGTTCGCGGCTCTCCCCGACAACTGGAACGCAGTGCCTGGCGAGCAGCAATGTGCATGGGAACTGCACGTGGAACTGCGGACTCGTATTACGACGCAGCGGCTGCATTATCTGGACGGGGACGAGGCGACAGCTCTGGACAGCCTGGTGAGTGTGTTTCGGACCGTGCGGGAAGTTTGCCGCAAGGCTGGTCCCGGTGCCGCGGTGTCGCTGGGTATCGCCGATGTGATGCTGAATCAGCTTCTGCGGCCGCTCACTGCACGCTGGCATCAGCGGAAGCTGGAGGGAAAGCTGAATCCGGAAGATCTGCGGCGGGAATTCCGCGCGGATCTGGCGGGATTATTGCCGGGGCTGGAGTTGATTTGCGGGGTCTTTTA
>CAZLOQ010000067.1:914-27862 GCA_964561125.1 uncultured Chitinophaga sp.
GTGCTGGCGACCGGGAAGCGTTACGAATACGTTGTCGAAAAAAAAATCGCCGGTCTGCCGCAGAATCAGTGCGTTCTGCCCGCAGCCGGTACAACAGCTGCAGCCCTGAACTACGACCGGGTGCTGGGTTTAAATCCAGAGGACTCAGCGGCCATTGCCGCGAAGGAAAACGAAGAGATTCTGGCACGCCGCAGGGTTGTGTCGCAGAGTGCTGCGTCCCGCGAAACACAATTGCAAAGCGATTCCCCGTCTGCGTGTGCGGACGAGCTCACAGGGCTTGCAATTTCCGGTGGGGGCATTCGTTCGGCGACTTTCTCGCTGGGCGTTATTCAGGCATTGGCACGGCACGGCATTCTGGCTCAGGTGGACCTGTTGTCGACGGTGTCCGGAGGCGGTTACACCGGCTGTTTTCTCAGCAGTTACCTGAATACCGCCGACACGAACGTGGGGCCGCGGCATGATCAGGCACCGTTCAGGGCGAGTGTTGCGGCGGACTCCAGCGCGATTCGATACATCCGGAACCGCAGCCGGTATATCCAGCCCAGGGGATTTGTGGCGTGGATTCTGACGGTGGCACAGGCGGCTTATGGGATCGTCAGCAATCTGCTGATTCTGCTCGCCTGGGTCTTTCTGGCGGTGGTGGTGACGGATTATTTCATGGGCACACATCTGCGAAGAATACAGTGTGCGGTCGCAGAGGGGAAGGACGTGTGCCTGCCGAAGTGGCCTGAACTTCGCTGGGTGACGTATGGTTCCTTCGGAGTTGTGGCTGGGATGCTGTTGCTGTTGCCGACGGCCCAGCGGACTGTTCGCGGTCTGGGAGGGCGGCTTTCGCGGGTGGCATGTTTTGAAGTCTTCCTGCTGATGGCCCTCGGATTTTCGCTTCTGCTGTTCACCGGTCTCAATCTGCCACAGATGCACTGGGGTTATGCGGTGGTGATGAATTGGATTGGTGAGGCACTGCATATCGGAAGCAAGCCAGGCGAAGGCTGGTCACTCACGGCAACTTTCGTGACGGTGTCAAATGGTTTGGGCCTTCTGGCGGCGCGTGTCAGCGGGATTCAGCGACTGACTGGCAGCTCGCCGCTGATCAGTAAAGGGCTGTTTTTGCTGCTGTGGGCGATGGGACCTTTCCTGCTGGGATACACGTATTTTGAATTGTGCCGCGTGTTTGTGGGAGCGCCGGGCAGCGTTTTTGTGTGGCCATGGCTGCAGCTGGAGGTGAATTCGATCCTGCTGATGACTCTGCTGGCGGCCCTGTGCTTCCTCTATTCACTGCAATGCAACGTCAACTTTTTTTCTCTGCATCGATATTACCGCAACCGCCTGTGTTCAACCTTTCTGCTCAGGCCTCCGTCTGAACGTCACGGCGATCCGCCTGCCACGGCCGCGGAGGTTGCTTCAGCGGAAGGAACAACGGTGTGGGAAGACCTGAAACTGAGTGCTCTGCGAGTGCCAGGTTCGGCGGCGCCGTATCATCTGATCAACGCGGCCGTCAATCTGACCACCTCTGACCGGCCGGAACTGCGGGGACGCAATTGTGACTTTTTTCTGATGTCCAAACATTTCTCCGGAGGTCCTGTTGTGGGCTATCGGAAGACCTCTGAGTATGAGCAACTGGACAGTCATTTTGATCTGGGAGCGGCAATGGCGATTTCCGGCGCCGCCGCGGCACCGCAAATGGGCGTGGGTACCATCCGGGGCCTCAGTTTTCTGATGACGCTCCTGAATGTGCGTCTGGGATACTGGCTGCAGGTTTCGCGACGGCCTCTGCCGTTTTTTCTTCAGGAGACGTTCACGGGGCCCGGCCCAGCGTATCTGCTGCGCGAAGCCATGAACCGGATGAACGAACGGAACGCCTGCCTGAATCTCAGCGATGGCGGTCACATCGAGAATCTCGCTGTCATCGAACTGCTCCGTCGGCGGTGTCGATACGTGATTGCCATTGATGGTGAGCATGATCCGAACCTTGAATTTCACAGCCTGCGAGTTCTGCAGCGTTATGCCTTGATTGATCTGGGGGTTGATGTCGAAATTGACTGTTCCAGATTGCAGTGGACGACAATTCCTGTGCCGCCCGGGTCACCGGAGCACATGGCTCGCAACAGCCGCGCACACTTCGCTGTGGGCAGAATCATTTATCCGGACGACGGCACAGGGCACCGTGCCGTTGGTTTTCTGATCTATCTGAAGCTGTCGGTGACGGGGAACGAGCCGGATGCTGTGAGTCATTTCCGCTTGACGAATCCGGCGTTTCCACATGACCCGACACTTACGGATCAGGTGTTTGATGAGGATCAGTTTGAGGCCTATCGGCGTCTGGGTGAGCACGCAGGCGTCGATTTGTTTGCCGATGAACTGCTGGAGGAGTGGCAGCATTCGGGCGGAAAAAGTGCTGTGGATCTGCAGGCCGCCAGCAGGAGCGGGACGCTGTCAATGAAGGACTGGGTGAGTTCTCTGCGTGCGGCATTTCGCCTTGATGGTGACTGACGAGGAACCTTCGGCAGTTTCCGTGCGGCATGGATCGGCGAGACAGGCAGCGGCTGAGTGAGGGCCGTGCGGATGGGGCCGTGTAATTGGGGCCGCGCAGGTGGTCAGCGTGCAGCTTGCTTTCCGATTCTTTCCAGACCGCTCAGAATCAGTCGGACGGCAGTCTGTGGTTCGTCGGCCTGGAACAGCAACCGGTTTTCTTCGTCGGTGAGTCCGTTATTGAGTGCAGCTGCAGGGCCCTGGCGACCGGCCTGCTGCAGATCGTTCAGCATGGCCAGTGGATCGAGGAGGCGTCCGGAAAGTGACTGAGGATCAGTGCCGGGATCCAGAGGACCGCACTGGAGTCCCCGTTCGCCGGCCACCTGAAGAACACTGCGGGTTTGCGTGCTGGTTTCGGGTGAGCAGGAGTGCTGGAGGTCGATACGGGGGCGATTTTCGAGCAGGTCGATCACAGCGGCAGCGGCGCCTTGAAGTGCGCCGAGGAGAAACAGGGGCTTCTGCAGTCGGATGGACCACCAGGCTTCTTCGATGATGCCGGGGTAGAGTCCGGAGAAGCCTTTGAGTTTTCCGCCCATCACAATGCGTGCGGAGCTGTCCACGGTGGACTTCTGACGCATCATCGAGAGTCCACGGGTCCATGCGAGCCGGCGGAGAGGCAAATCGGGCAGCGTGAAGGGAGACTGTTCGAGAGGAAAGAGGGGCTGTCCATCCGCCATTCGGGTGGGGATTTCAGTGGAGTCCGGTACGGGGCCGCATTCGACTGTGGCAACGCCGTTGAGCAGGCTGAGTGTTTTGTGGTCAAACGCGGGCGACTGATAGGTAAGAAACAGTGGCCACGGTGCGAGATTGTGGATGGGTTGAAGTGTTGCTTCGAGATTTCCGGCGAGTTCTGAATAGTTGCGCACCAGATCGAGCAGGCGGAGTGTGAAGTTTCTTCCGCGGGCTTCGGCGGGAGTTTCGAGTCTGCCGCCATACAGGATGCGGAGGCCGGCGAGGAGCAGGCTGAGGTGGATCTCGTCGGTGAAATCCTGTTCGTGCAAAGGGGTGAATCCAATTTTCTGCAGTTCGTCGGATTCGGAAACAGAGACGGCGATGGCCTGTCCGCGCAGTCTGGAGGCGCGACGTGCGAGCAGCCCGAGTGGTGTGCAGTAGTCTGCATTCTGCAGGGCCTGCAGCAGCCGCAGTTCAGACAGCATAAGAGGTGGATCGGGGTAAAGGATACGTCGGCGTCGGTCGGGGAGTGCAGGAAGTTGTGTGAGGTCCGCCGGTTCGGGTGCGGTGGGCAGCAGATCGAGCTGTTCGGAGTCTGGCAGGTTTGCGGCGATCTGTTGCAGTTGCTGCGTATTGAGGAGGAATCGGAGTGTTTCACGGACGGCCTGCCAGAGGATGGTGTTGACACTGACGGCGGGCTGAGCCGGTTTCCAGACGACGACAGGTGTGTTTCCAAGCCAGGGGAAACTGCGGGTTTCGCCACTTTCAAGCGCATCAACGACAATCAGCGGACTGCGTGGGGCGCTGGTTTTTGTGTGCAGTATTTCTTCAAGGCACCAGGGCCTGCCGGAGTAGTGATCGGTGAGGAAGGCGATGACGACGGAGCAGTTGCGGATCCCGGTTCGGATTTCGGCAGCGAAATCGCGTCCGCCGCGAATATCGCGGGCGTCAAACCAGTCCCCAATCGGGAGATTCTGCAGGTGTGTCTGCACCTGTCGTACGGGATCGGTGGCCTGTTGCTGTTCATCGCCGACGGCGGCGAGATCTCGTTTGGCATGACTGAGAAAAAGTCGAAACGGACGCTGGTTTGCGTCGTGTGCTGCGCTGGCGGCAGGATTCAGCAGGGAGACGGCATGAAGCGCGATATGCAGCGCGGCCGTATCTGCTGCAGTGGACAGCCAGCTGCGAAACTCCGGCGAATCAGCGCTGGCCTGCGGAGGCTGAGGCAGGCGGATCTGGTTGTGTCCTGGATCCAGCGAGAACGCAGATTCTTCGAGTGCAATGCCGAGCAGCAGATGTTGTTGCGGCGTCTGGTTGAGCAGTGTTCTGGTTTCCGCAATGAATCTTCGCCAGTGTTGAGCGGTGCCGCCGAATGCTTCTGTCGCCATCACATCATCGCCAAGTACGATAACGAGGGCATGCTGGGAGGCGGCCAGCGGACCGTTGACCAGTTGCTGTGGATCGGGCGGCAGTCCGGCGGTGTTGTGGGGTGTGAGCCGGACGGAGACTCTGAGCCCGCCACGTCCAGGGGGATCCACAAAACGCCGCATGAGTTCAAGGGCGAGCTGATGCGCAGATTGGGATTGGGGGTGCGCCAGCAGAAACAAACGCAGAGTGAGTTTGGTTGCCGGGTCGGCTGACTGAGCAGGTGTTGCTGACATACGCCGGCCGGCCTTCAGCGGAGAATGACAGAAGCGGGGCAGCGGGTGCGTCCGGGGTACCGAGGCTGCCGTGGGTGGGTGCACGGCTGGTGGTTTCAGGAGATGTGTCGCAGTGCCTCGATCACCAGACCGATGGCTCTGCGAATATTATCCTCTTCAAGTGCCGCGTGCAGCAGGTCTCGCGGGATTTTGTTGATGAACTGCCGTTTTGCCGAGCGGGCGTGCAGCTGGGTACGAAATTGGTGCAGAGCCTGGAGGATTCCATGGTGGAAGTCAGCGAGGGACTTCAGCGTGGACTCAGACAGGTCACTGCATCTGCGCAGGATCCGGTCCTGAGAATATTGCAGGACTTCTGATAAGGGGGCTGACGGGGTTTTGAGGAAGGCGGCGATTTCTGCGCTGGCACCTCCGAATCCACCCAGAATAATCAGGGGTTTTCTGCTGCGGATGGATAAACCGGCCTCTTCAAGGGCTACCGGCATCCAGCCTCCGGTGGATCCGAGCAGACCGCCGAAGATCACCCGCATATCGGTTGTCTGGGTAATTGTCTGCCGCGCCGCTCGTATGGAATCAGCTGCGTAGCGGCGCTGCGTTCCCAGGTCCATATGCTGAGTGACGGACAACGGTGGAAGTCCGGCGGGGTACACAACGTGCATTCGGCAAATTCCAGTGAGCGCTGCCTGCTGCTCCAGAGTGAGTCCGTCGCAGTCGGGCCACTGGAGGTAGTTCTGGATGGGCCAGGTTGTTGGCTTTCCGGGGCGAATTTTTTTAACTCTCGCGGCTGGAAGCCATGTCTGAGCGAGGTCGACCAGAGACATCGTGCTGGTGCCATTGACTTTTTCGAGGATTCCGCCGAGGAACAGTTGAGCGTTTTCTCTGAGAAGTGCGATCGCAAGACGGATGTGGAGTTCGTCGAGATGATCGCTGCCGAGGCCGTGTGGCCGGAGCTCTGTGTCTGTACCAATACCGGAAACAGCGATTCGTCGTGGCTTGATCAACCTGTCGGAATGCAGATTCTGCTTCCTGATTTCCGCTCGATCGGATTCCCGCAGGGCGTCGTCGAAGCTAAGCAGTCTGGTATCCGGACCGAACGTCCTGAGGATGGGCTGCAGTTCGTCGGATTCGGCGTCGCGCAGGCCGTATCCCGGGAAAACGATGCGGCTGATTGCAGTTAATTCTTTGGGGTTGAGCTTGTCTCTCAGCACCCCCAGCGTGTAGTGGCAGGGCGTCCACGTGATGTACAGCGTTCTGGCGGCAAGGTCTTTCCGGCGCCTCGCTTCCGCGTTGGCAATTCGTCGGGCATTCTGCCGGTAAGTGTGCCCGAGCATGGTTTCGAGCATCAGGCGTTCAACGACAGAAGCCACACTGGCATCGGGTTGATCGGGATTCCAGTCCAGCTGCGGCATCCCGGCGACTCCCTGCATGGTCCGACTCCAGGATTCTCCGGCGACATGCACTGCAACAGCCGGCTGCAGCTTCCAGATTCGGCCATTTGAACCCTGCACGGGTTGAGGTGTTCGGGCGGCCTCCACTTCCTTTCGGCACCACGGGCGGGATGCGTAAGTGGGGGTCACGATGGATATCATGGCTGCGGTATCCGACCGGGCGGCCTCAAGGATCTTTGCTTTCCACTGGTCCCCGAATGTGAGTTCGTTGGCATCGTACCAGGCGTTCAGCTGACCAAAGCGACTGAGTGAATCGCGAATCCGCTCGGCAGTCTGCCGACCATCCGCCTTGGCATGGCTGAGGAAGACGTCCAGTTTCTTTGGCGGGCTGATCCTGGTTTTTCGCTGCAGTCGACGCGTGATGGCTTCGCTGACGAGCCGGCGAAGCGTGATGGCAGCCTTTTCCCTATCGGGCTCATCCAGCAGCCGGATGGGATTATGTCCTTCGTACAGCATGGTGATGCGATAGAAGGAGTCATGGAGGGCCACCGGGAGAATGAGCATTCCGGATTGATACTGTCTGTACTCGCCGACAAGCCATTCAGCTGCCTGGCACCATTCAATGGATGAAACGAAATGGTGATCAATCAAAAGGACCAGTACATTGAGTCTGGATTCCCTGAATCTGATCTCGGGAAAGAAACAATGGCCGGGATCAGGACCTGCAGTGGGCGCGACCTGTCGGCGGTACCAGACTGGCAAACCGGCATCAGTCGGTCCACCCGGCGCATCGCTGAGCCGAAGCCAGCAGAGGAGGTTCCGGGAGAGTTGACTGGTTTCAGTCCCGTCCGGGTGATGGATGATGTAAACGGTAACAGCGGACGGCATTGGCTGGCTCGATCAAAGAACAACTGCCTCCATGCCTGAAGAGTTTATTCGACGGTGTATTCCACAAACACGCGGTTCACGGTCAGTTGCCGACGGAATCGCTCCCATTCGGCTGCAGTGAGCTGTTGCGGCTGATCCGTTATGAGTTTTTCAGGGGGATGACCGCTGTTTGCCGAAACGATGACTCGACCACGACAGCGTCTGTTCAGTGCCCGCAGAAGGTCCTCATCGATGATCCCGGCGTAACTGTCTTCCTTTTCCGGAATCATGGCGACAAGGTCCGGATGGGTCATCATTTCCAGCCCCTGCGCCTTGAGAGTGGCATTGTGGCTGCCGTGGTGACTGACTTTGTAGAGTACGGTTCGGCTGAGCAGTTCCTGAGCATTGACTTTTCGCGGGCGGTCGGAAGAACCAATCTGCCATTCATACTGATGCCAGCTGAGCCAGCTGCCCACCTGTGCATCGCCCGGGAAAAGCAGCACGCTGCCCGTCCTGATGATTTCAATGGCCAGTACGAGGCTGGTGTTATTGACTGCGCCATCGAGCTGGAGGGCCAGTCGGGCAGAGACATCAAGCCAGTCGTCGTCGATGTTCCGATACTCTTCAGCGCTGCTGAGATATGTGCGGCGGTACCAGGGATCAGCTGCCATCTTTTTCACGGGGGTACCAACGCCTTTGCGAAACGGGTTTCCCTGAAGATCTTCCGTGTCGCTGTCAGGATCATCAAGAGCGTGGATGAATCCGGCAAGTCCGCCTGTATCAGGTGCGAAATAGGTCTCTTTCCGATCACCGCCGGACGGATTGGATTTGTTGAGCAGTTTACTGCGAGGCGGTCCGAGCACGTAGATGCGGACTCCCTGAGGCAGATCGCGGGCTGCGACAAGGGTCCCCGGCGCCAGATAGCGGGCTCCGCCACCACTGGCGGTCGCAATCTGAGTGATGTTCTGCATGGCCAGTTGTGTCTCGACGCTGATCCTCTGCCCTTTGCGATAGCTGATGCCACTGTCGGATCTGAGCGCGTTTCCGTAGAAGCCGGCGACATCGGCGATCGACTGATTGAAACTCAGCCGGGCCTTGTTCCTGGAAAGTTGCCGTTTTGATTCTGCCGCTCCGGTTTTGCGGGCGGCGTTCTGTTGGAGTCGTTCTGCCGCCTGCTGCAGGGCCTTCGCTCCCCGCTGCAGACGCGAATTGATCTGTACAGCCTCCCGGTCCTCAGGATCTTCAGTCCAGCCCATCCAGACAGTGCCAATCCGGAAGTCGTGGAACCAATTGTATTTCGGGTGGAAAAAGGCAATGTGGTCCCAGTGTTCGTGGGTGGCGACAAGCGCATCGAGTTCGGGAGTGGTGGAATCGGGCGGCGTGAGTTGCTGCCGAAGGTCCGCCAGCAGATCCTCGGGGGGCAATTTCCTGCTCTTCGTGTTGAGCTTGATCCCACAGTCGATCAGCAGGCTGTACACCTTCCTGTCACGGGCCATAAAGGACAGCAGAAAGCAGTCTCCGAATCCGTGTCTGTACATCCGCACGCGAATTGCATCCACGACTGATTCAGTGGTCATGGGAACATCCTTCCTCTGACGGGAGCGAATGCATCATGGCAAATGGACCGATTGCAGTGCGGATTGCATCTGCGCTGAAGTACATCGCCGGAGCGGCTTTCATTTTTCCTGTGGTATATCTGAACTGCCTGAGCATCCGTTTTTCATCATTGAGCGGCTTGCTGATGGCGTAGAGCAGGGTCAGGGTGTCGAGGTCAAAGATCAGCGTGCAGCCACCGCGGAATTCGATCGTGTTGTCATCGTCATGCGGCGTGCTGCCATCGTCCCGGGGTACGAACCAGCCCTGCCTGTCAACAGAATACTGACCGTCGCGTTCGGTGAAATGGACGCCACGCTTCTGAGCAAGAGTGACCACGACATGGTTGAGGATACGCCCGTCCGGTGCGGCCCGACGGGCAAGGGAAAGACTGCTGACTGCGTAAGAGGCAATGTTGTGCGACAGGTAGCCAAACTCGATGCCGAACGCCTCGCATGCCACGCGGTCTGTCGGAAGCATCAGGCCGGTAAGTTTCTGAAATCTTCCAGCGGTGCTGCGAGTCGCAGCGTGCTGAATCAGTCGATGCAGGCCGACTTGATTATCGCTTCCGGAGATAAACTTCTGTGTGGCACTGAAGATTTCTTCACGTTTGCTGAGGTGCCCGACCTCTGCGGCGAATTGTCGCAGAAAAAGACCGATTTCCACGGTTTCGGTATTGTCTTTTCCCAGCGGACAGCGTTCGTACGCCAGATCCTCAATGGCCATGCTGTGGACCCCGGCTGCACTGATACCGCGACGGCGAAACGCTTCCACGAAGGCCACTCGATACCCCTTGTCATCGATGGATACCTGATCGAGGTCGGCAGTAATGATGGCGCGGAGGTAATCTCCGAAGGTGAGATCCATCGGCGGGCAGTAATCGAGAGCACGGATGCAGATTCGCAGGACTTCGCTGGCAGTGCGAGCGGCCGTGGAGGCCAGTTCATCTACAAGGTCCGGGTGAATGGAACCTTCCGGAAGAACTCCGGAACCGCCCGTAGCAATGCGGCGAATTTTCTCCACACGCAACTGATACACCGTCAGAAACGCTTCAAAAACGGCAGCCACCAGCAGACCGCCCCGGGTATGCGGTTCAAGGAGTGTGGCGTATTCGGAGGGATCGGGATTGCGGATTCGCCACTGGCCATGCTCGTCGTACTCACCAAGCGCGTCGCGGAGACTGCCGTAGCCGCCAGTCGCCTGACCAAACTCCATGGCCAGTTGTCCCAGCAGGTTCTGCTGTTGCAGATCACCGCGTGTCCGCGCGATCTGGCCGCGAAGGACTTCAGGAAATGTGAAATGCTGGAAGAGCGCTACAAGATCGGCAAAGGCTTCGTGAAAGGCCAGCGTGTCCGGGTGGGTTGCGTTGATGTAGCGACGGTGAATTCCATCCAGAATGGCGTGCGTTGTTTCGTGCACAATGATGTCGTGACTGAGGCACGTGAAGACGATCGAACCCGGCAGTTGCAGCTGAGGGCTGGCTGGCCGTGACTGAAAATACCCGAATAACAAAGCCTTACGCTCAGGGTCGTAGAAGGCATTGCCCTGCCGCAACGCGTGCGGGTAGACGCGCAGGCGTCGCACGAACGTGGGTTTCAGAGGAGGCTGGCCACTGCGTCCGGGCGTTGCCGTATCTTCCACCAGACGCTCCGACCACATCAGGGGCCGCCCCAGAGCCTGCTCGAAGTTGGCAATCGTGGTCATCATCACAGCGTACACCATCTGCTGGTGAAACTGGGGATTGCCAACATTTGGTTCCAGCCCGTCCTGAACAAGAATGCCCGGTTCATCAAGATTGACTGGCTCGTAGACCAGTCCCGATGCCGGGTCAACATCGATGATTTCAAGATACTCGCCCGTGGGGACAGTCGGACCAGCTGCTGCCCCCGTACCGGATTTTCGTCGTTCCAGCTGCTCCCAGCGAACCCGATACGTGAGTTCATTGAACCGCCACGAATGTGACGAAAGGCTCATTCCAGGGTCCAGCGCGAAGCCGCGAAGCCAGCGGTACGGTGAGTTCACGCCGTGTTTGTTCACTGCCAGAGCCCTTAGCGATTCAGACTGGAGCCGACTGTCGGGAAGTGGAGCTCCGGACTATCTGAAGCTGAGAATAACCCCAAAGCCCCTCAACCACACCCCCAGACTGCCGCGCTCACTCAGAAAAATCAAGGGTAAACCTGCATGTGACTTGGGGAAAACGAGGAAAAGTCGCCAGCGGGTCCGAGCCCCCTCAGCCCCCTCAGCTCGATGGGGCCGCAACGCATTGAGCACGCCAGGTCGCCAAATGACGCGACGGCTGCAAGTCACGACCTCCAGTCAGCACTGCATCTTCGCCTGAAGCTGAGGTTCTCAGGCTGGCTGCGGGCAGGTGAACACAACGCAGCAGCGGCGCGGGCGAATGGGTGACGGCACACGCGGAGGCAGCGCAGATTCCAGCTCTGTTGTCTCTGTGGCTCTGTGGCTCTGTGGCTCTGCGTGTACCGAACGAGTCTGGTGTGTCGTGAGTGCGCGTTTTTGAAAGACAGACGCGCCAGAGGAACACCGAGGACAGATTCGATGGTGCGCTGGAAAACATGTGATGATGGAAAGTTTGCGGCCACGTGAGCCCGGCGGTGCTGGATGCCGCGAAGCTCCGACCAGGTCTGAGGCCTGAATTGTCTCTGGCGGTGACCGGGCATCCATCTGCATCAGAATACCGGCCATGGACCAGCCGGTGCACGAGCCCGCCTCACGGCGTCTCCGATGCTCGTTTCTTGCAACAACTGCATCAATAATGCCCCGGTTCCACCCTCCCACTTCACTGATCAGCTAAGCTGATCGAGGCAAATTCGGCCGTGTTCAGGTGTCCTTCCCGAGAATCTCCACCGATGACGATCAACTGGTCCTTATAGCCAATCAGACGATGATGAATTCGAGACGAAGGCAGCCTGCCGATGCTGTCCCAGCGATGCTGGTCGTCAGACAACTGATAGACCTTGCCGTCCATTCCCGCGAGCACCAGGCGTTCACGCAAAACAGCAGCAGCGATGCCGTTCCCATTGGCCGGGATCCCGGGCACATCAGGGCCCTCAGCCCAGTGATTCGTGGAGGGATTGAATATCCAGATGTTCTTCGAGATTTCTCCGTCCGGAGTCAGTCCGCCGATCATCCAGACGTGATCGCGAAACGCAATGACTTCGATCGCTCGTCGCCTCGCAGGCTGCGAAACCACGGACCAGCCTGCTCTCTCTGTGGTCAGGTCCAGAACGAGGCCATGATCCAGCCATGTGCCGTCTTCACCACCATTCAGAGTCCAGCCGCCGAACAGATAGACCTTGTCGTTCAGGATGGCCGCTCTGTGAGACGATCGTGGCTCCGGCAACGAGGCCAGCCGACGCCAGCGACTCGTCAAAAGATCGAACTCAGCCGCATCACACAGAGAGTAAAGATCATGCGGCGCCTGCGATTCATTGAGGGCGTGCATTCCTCCGAAACGCAGAAGCTTCTTTCCATGGGAGACCAATGCCACACCCTGGGCCGGACGTTCAATCGGCAGGGACTCCCAGTTGCCACCACTCGCCAGCGAGATACGAAAGAAACCGGGCAGCACAGATTCCCGGGAATAGACGTGCGTCTTCCCCGTGTGGCCACTGTAGACATACGCGAAACCGTCAGCTTCTGCTGCGCCAAAACCGGCGATTCCTTTGGGGAGCCCCGCAAATCGTACGCGGGCTCCGCCGACAGACAATGCCGGCTCCTGACAGGACGCCGGCCGGGGAACAACAAATGCGGCCAGCAGCACCACCGCAGAAATACTCAACACACGCATTTCATGCACTCCTGATCCCCCCGCCCCCCCCGGGAAAGAGGCAATCGGCCTTAAAGCCACATTTACAACGCTTTCGCATGTGCAACGCAGTTGCACCCGCGGTCACTTACGGCGCTTCTGAGAGATGTGTTGGAAATTTTTTGCCTGATCGGCTGTTCCTTGAACATCGCGAAAACGCGAGGATTTCGGGGCGTGGCAATCCCGTCACGTTACTCTCGCCCGTGGGCAACCCCACGAATTCCTTCTTCAGGCCTGCGAAGACAGTCCTCTTCACCCTGACTCGTACCGTTGGCGTTCGCAAATCTTGTAAATCGAAAGAGATCGAAGGTGGCTGGTAAGCTGAGAAGCCGCTGCTGACCCCGGCACGACTCGGCCCAGGTAATCAGTTGTTCGTATTGAGAAGTCCGGCTCAGTCCGCCGAGCCAGATTGAGTCTCCGACAGCGGGCATCATGCAAACAACGTTCGCCACATCGCAGGGACCAAGGCAGCCGCTGATGGTGAGCTGAATCGTGCTGTTAAGTTTCAATTCCTTCCACCGCGCTTTGACCAGATTTCGTGGCCATGCCGGAAATCCACGGTCTGTTCGCCCGCAGCAGCAGCCTTCACAGAAGATGAGCTGCCCGAGGACGCTGTCCCGACGTGTGACAACTGGCAGCCCGTCTGCAATCGTCTGCTGCAGTTTCACAGTCTGTGCATTGCATGTCGGGAGGTCGGAATCGAACGCCGGGATCGCTGTCATTCCGGAGGCTTCCAGGGTGAGGCAGATGTAAACCACTGAACAAACGTATGGGAGAATTCATCTCGTTTCAGAAAAACCGAGGGTCGTAATCGTCCCGCTCCATTCTCCGATGGCCAGACGTCGATCGTCGGGCGACCAGGCCAGTCGAGTCACTGCGGATTCGAATGCTCTTCCAAAGTACGGCGTCACGTGAGTCAACGGTGTCCAGAGCAACAGCATTCCGTCAGCATCGGCCGAGGCGATGTCGTCGCCTCGGAGCTGGAACTGGAGTTGCGTCAATCGAGTCGTGTGGCCCTGCAGCATTCTCGGTTTTCGCCCCTCCGGACCGGAACCACTGGTGTCCCAAAGCACAATTGAATCACTGCCGCCGGTGGCCAGATAATTACCGGAACGATGCCATGACAACTCGAGCACCTTTGTTGCGAATCCGCTCATTTGCGAATCCCTGCCGGTCTTCACATACCAGACATGCACCGATGAATCCTGTTCGCCCGTTACAAGGTATTTTGAGGTTGGACTCCACGCGAGCGCCAGACTGGACCCCTTCCACTCCAGCCGACGCAGAGGCCTGCCAGGAATATGCAGCGTCGCGCCGAAGTATGCAGCCACCGCGATCGCACTGCCATCCGGATTCCAGCCGATATCCGCAATCGTGCTTTCATGATCATGGGATTCGTAAGCGATTTCACCGTCTGTGGTGAAGAGTCGAAGATATTTGCCAGCCGCGGACGCGAGCGATGTACCCTGCGGCCGCCAGGCGACCCTGGTTCCCCATTCCGCCCCGGCATCCAGTTCCCGAATGAGCCGTTGAGTGGTGGCTTCCCAGATCTTCACCGTCCCGTCATGACCAATACTTGCCAGTTCAGTCGTACCGGGGCGCCATGAGACGGACGACCCGCCGCCAGCGTGTTGTCCCAGAACATGCAGTTCCCGGGTTTCGTGCGCGCAGACACAGACGCGTCCGCCAACCGAGATTGCCGCCAGAAACCGGCAATCGCCGGACCATGCCAGGTCGCTGACATAGTCTTCGATATCAATCTGCCACAATTCATGGACGTCGCGACCGTTTCGCAGGCTGGACTTCAGACCAGACATGCTTCGAATCCTGCGTTGAGTTCCTCACGATTCAGATTGCGACCAATGAAAATCAGCGAATTCCGGCGAGGGTTCTGGCCCCATGGGCGATCCGGTCGTCCGTCAAACAGCATGTGAACGCCCTGAAACACGAAACGCTCCGGCATGCCGCGAAAGCTTAGAATTCCCTTCATGCGAAAGATATCCTGCCCGTGAACGGCGAGTAATTCCCGTAACCAGTCCTGGAATTTCGGCAGATTCAGATCACCCGGTGTCGTGATCCCAACCGAAGTGACCTCATCGTCGTGCTCGTGATCCGGCTTGTATTCTCGAGTAAACAAAGGCTCCTGACGAATGCCACTCGCATCCTCAAGAGAAGCGGTGAACTCGTCCGGATGGTGTTCCGTGAACAGGACGCAGGCACCGTCTTCAGGAATGGACAGCGTAAACCTGACCGGCGTCTTCTGAAGCGGCAGTTCGTACAACTGAGCACCCGGAACGATCGGTTCACCGACTTCAGGAATGTGCTCGACGGAAGAATAGCATAACACAGCGGGCTCAACTGTGTCCCGCATTCCCTGTTCCGTGCAGGAGGACGCTGTGAAAAGTGCGGCCTTCATGGCGGGGTCGGGGCCTTCATTCATCAGCAGCGAATACTTGCCCTTCTTCAGGTTATACAGCCCGCTCCATTCAAACGGATACTCCGGTTCGAGGAACTTTGGATCGGTTTCCAGAGCACGATCGAGATCAAAACCGCCGAGGTTCAGAATCCTGTCCATGTCGACAGCAGCATTTCGAGTCCGATGAATCTTTGCCGCTGAGTTCATGCTGTGAATGCGGGATTCGAGCAGGTCCAGATCTGCAGGTGAGACAAGGTCAATTTTATTGAGCAGGATGACGTCGGCAAACGCGATCTGCTCCCTGACCTCATCCGAGTCATCAATGTGCTGGAGCACGTGCTTCGCGTCGACCAGCGTGACGATTCCATCAAGGCTGAGCCGGGCCTGGATTTCGTCGTCCATGAAGAACGTCTGAGCGACGGGGCCGGGATCGGCCATCCCGGTGGTTTCAATCATGATGTGGTCGAACCTGTCGCGCCGCTTCATCAGATTGCCGAGGATTCGAATCAGATCGCCCCGCACCGTGCAGCAGATGCAGCCGTTGTTCATTTCAAAGATCTCTTCCTCTGCGCCGATCACAAGATCATTATCAACGCCAACCTCGCCGAACTCGTTCTCAATCACGGCGATTCGCCGGCCGTGATTCTCTGACAGAATTCGATTGAGCAGCGTGGTCTTGCCGGAGCCCAGAAAGCCGGTCAGAACTGTGACGGGGACTTTGGATGTACTTGTCATGGTCAGCCCAGCGTTAAAAAGAAAGTTGTCTGTAAGCACACCCGGAAGCGATTGGAGCATTCACCGGGAGATTCTTCTGATTCGATTGTTTACCGCCCGACCGCATTCCGCCATATTGAACCTGCATACCGCCCTAATCCGGACTCCGCCATTCCTGCGGAGTCCACTCTCCCGGGCCGCAGAGACTTTCGATATCACTACGTGTGACTTCACGAAGCGGCTTGTGCAGCTTCCACTGCTTCGGGCTGTCGTAACTGCACAGGATTGCGATGATGGTCTCGACGGGCGCGCAGCCCGCTTCCGCACATTCCATTTGCCTGACCATCACGAAGCCGTCTTCGGGGACCGACAGGCACTCCTCTACCCACGTCCGGATCCGCGCCACATGGGCAGGATCACGTTTTTCAGAATTTCCGAAAAAGAGCATGCTATAGCCCATCAGGAAGTCAGATTGCTGCGTAAGCACAGCGTACGTAGTTGCAACTCGTGTGCATTAAAGTATACTGGGTACGGTCTGTCAAGGACAGAGAGACACTTTCAAAGGCCGAACGATGATTTCCAGAACCACCGCAGCAATTGCAGGAGCAGTCCTGCTGCTGCTCACATCGCTGCCAGGCTGCGGCAAAAGCTCAGCTCCCGATGAAAACGGAAAGTCCGCTTCTGTTTCGAAACAGAATGCTGCTGCTGCTGAACACGATGCTGCTCAGAATCCGGCGTCTCGACGCAGACTTTCGGTCATTGCAACCTACAGTATCCTTGGCGACTGGGTGAACCAGGTCGGTGCGGAACACATCCGTCTGACCACGCTCGTCGGCCCCGGCGGTGACGCGCATACCTATGAACCCACGCCCCGGGACACTGCAGCCGTCGCTGATGCCGACATTGTGTTCGAAAACGGACTGGGATTTGAGGGTTGGCTCGACCGGCTTTACAGTGCCGGCAATTCACGAGCGACTCGTGTGATCGTGACCGAGGGCATTCAGGAACGCGTGTTTTACGACAGTCATGGTAACCGCGAGACCGACCCTCACGTCTGGCACGATCCTCAGTTGTCCCTCGAAATGGTGCAGCGCGTCGCTGCGGCACTCATCAGAGCGGATCCCGCCCATGCCGACGACTACCGGAAGAATGCTGATGCCTGCATCAGTGAACTCGAGGAACTCATGACGTGGATGCAGAGTCAGATCACGAAACTGCCCCGATCGCGTCGAAAGCTGGTCACGACGCACGACACATTTGGCTATTTCGCGGAACGATTCGGGTTCGAACTCTCCAGCGTGATGGGCACAGTTTCCAGCGAAGCAGCGGATCCCTCGGCCGCCCGGATCGCAGCCATTATCGAGGCGATTCGTCGCGAACAGGTTCCTGCCATCTTTGCCGAGAATATTCTGAACCCGCAGATGACCGAGCAGGTGGCTCGGGAAGCAGGGGTTCGTGTTGTCCCGACACTGTTTACTGATGCCCTCGGCGAAGAAGGCTCGGGCGGCGAATCTTACCTGCAGATGATGCGTTCAAATGTGACAAAAATCGTGGAGTCTCTGAAGTGATGTCACTCCGAATCCCGGAGCATTCCCATCATATCGACCCATGGTGGCCTTATGGAGGACGCGGTCACAAAGATCCGCAGGCAGGTTGCCCGGCAGTCGATCTTCAAAGTGTGACAGTTCGCTATGAGCATTCTGCTGCGCCCGCTCTCACGGATGCGTCTCTTGTCGTCAGCACCGGAGAGCGAGTGGCTCTTGTCGGCCCGAATGGTGCAGGAAAGAGTACGCTGCTGAAGACCGTCGCCGGCTTGCTTAAGCCCGTGTCGGGAACAGTGAGCCTCTTCGGCAATCGCGTTGGAGCCTGTCATCATCGCACGGCTTATCTCCCTCAGCGAGCGTCTCTGGACTGGCGGTTCCCGATGACAGTTTCAGATCTCGTTATGACGGGGCGATACGTACATCTGGGGTGGCTCAAACGGCCGGGGCCGGAAGATCGCGAAGCTGTCCGCCGCGGATTGGATCGCCTGAGAATTGCAGATCTGGCCGAGCGTCAGATTGGTGAACTTTCCGGCGGCCAGCAGCAACGCTCATTACTGGCCAGAGCGATTGTTCAGGAATCCAGTCTTTTTTTGCTGGATGAGCCCCTGAATGCCGTCGACGAAGCGACTCGGGATATCGTCGATGAGGTGCTGCTGGAAGAGACTCGCGGGGGTTCCAGCGTTCTGGCTGCGACACACGATCCGGGGCGATTGTCTGAGTCGTTCGATCGGACGATCTGTTTGTGTGAGGGGCGAATTCAGACATCAACCGCGGCCCCGCATTTTTAACAGGGCGGAAATTTTTCTGCCCCTTCGAATTCCATCCACCGACTGATTGAAACCGAGACCGACAGGAGGGGACATTCAGGCACAGCCTGACGCTGTCGGCCTCGGTGTAAACGCGTGCTCTGCACGAATTCCAATCTCGAAAAGACCTGCACTTACGGCAGCACGGATCACACATGAACTGGCTCCTTGAACCGCTTGAATACAGGTTTATGCAACGGGCGTTAATGGCCAGCATGCTCATAGGAGCGACGTGTTCGCTTCTGGGTGTTTATGTGGTCCTGCGTCGCATGGCGTTCATGGGCGACGCGATCGCTCATACCACCTTACCCGGTCTGGTTGTCGCATATCTGAATCGCTGGAACCTGTTCTTTGGAGCGATCGCAGCGGCCGTCATCACGGCACTGGGAATCGGCTGGCTGAGCCGTCGCCAGCAGCTGCGGGAAGATGCAGCGATCGGAGTTGTTTTCACCGGGATGTTTGCACTGGGAAGTGTGCTGATCAGTACTGTCCGCAGCTACCGTGACTTTTCTCACATGCTTTTCGGCAACGTGCTGGGAGTGACATCCTCAGACCTGATCGGGATCGCAGTCACGGGGACCATCGTTGCGGTCTGTCTGACGATTTTTCAGAAGGAACTCATGCTGACAACGGTCGATCCGCTGCATGCTGAAGTTATCGGACTCTCGTCGGCACGCATGCGTTACCTTCTGCTGGTACTTCTGGCATTGGCCGTCGTCACTGCGATTCAGGCTGTCGGAGTTGTGCTCACATCATCCCTGCTGGTCACACCAGCCGCGACCGCGTCGCTCCTGACAAAGCGATTGAGCAGAATGTTGATGCTCTCGGTCGTCTTTTCGACATGCAGCAGCGTCATTGGGCTGTACACATCTTATTACCTGTCGATTTCCAGCGGCGGAGCAATCGTTCTGGCCTGCACTGCGTTGTTTGGAATCGTGTTCGTGTTCAGGGGTCATGACGACTCTCCCGGCGGCCTCGGCCAGTGAAACGCACGTGGAGGCTCAACGACCATGCCCGTCTGCATCTGCGGGGGAGACCGGCTGACCTGCACTTTCCGACATTCGCCCGGCTCAGTTCACTGCACCTCTTTCACCTCGTGAAAGTTCTGTGCGATCGCCGATACGTTCAACCAGAATTTCCACAGAGACGTTCGGATCGGTACAGCAAGGAGTCATTCACTCCTCCGGACAGTCCGGAAAGACATCGGGGTATTCCATCGAGGACAAAACTGTCCGGCTGAAACAACTCGTACCCAGGCCTCCCTGGCTGTGCTGACCACTCCGGACCAGCAGACAGGACAGAGACGGAAGCCGTCGCTTCTCTCCGGGAAGTTCGCTGACCGCAACGCCGTGGCCCGTATAATCCCTTCAACAACAGATTCTGTACGGGAAGTTCACAGGCGTCTGAATGCAGCATTCAATCAGCGACTTCCCTGGCTCTGGCCGGCGCTCGCTGAACATCCCAGCGCGGGAATGGATCGGGAAGCTTCAACCATTCAAAAGGTCCGGCAGCAAATTCATCCGGAGTGAGCAGGCATTCGTTCAGCGATTGCCGAATCGCTGCTTCATTCATTTCAATGCCAATAAAGACAAGTTCCTGACGGCAATCTCCCACATCCGAATCCCAGTTCTTCATCACGGCTTCGGCGAAACCCGGCGTTGGAGGCCATTCTTCACGCGGCACACTGGCCCACCAGAAGCCAGCCACGTCCAGCCGGGCAACTCGCCCGGCCTGTGACCAGACGCCAATCTTGTCCACTCGCGAAGACAGCCAGAAGTAACCCTTTGAACGCAGCACACCTGACCATTCGGCGGCGAGCCGACGATAAAATCGCTCGGGATGAAACGGCAGTCTCGAACGAAAAACAAAGCTGCGGATTCCGTACTCTTCGACTTCACTGGCACCGTCATCGCGAAGCACCAGTTGCCAGCCTTTGCAGGTTCTGGCGCGTTCGAAATCAAAACGGTGGGTTCCGAGAATCTTCTTCAGGGGTACTTGCCCGAACTCACTGCGAACCTTCAGCGCGCAGGGATTGAGCTGCTCCAGGAAACCTTCAACGCGAGCCAGTTCGTCGGCACTGACCAGATCGGTCTTGTTCAGCACAATGACATCAGCGAACTCCGCCTGATCAATCAGCAGATCGGCCACCGTGCGAACATCATCCGCCGTCGCCGCAGTTCCCTGCGACTGCAGATCTTCGCCGATGCGGAGATCCATGAGGAAGTTCATGCAGTCAATGACCGTCACCATTGTGTCCAGTTCGGCAATATCGGACAACGACTGATTGTTGGCCACCGCATAAGTGAAGGTGTCGGCAACAGGAGCAGGTTCGGAGATGCCTGTTGATTCAATCAACAGATAGTCGAAACGTCCCTCCTGAGCCAACTGAGTGATTTCACGCAGCAGATCTTCCCGAAGAGTGCAGCAGATGCACCCGTTGGTCATTTCGATCAGCTTCTCTTCCGTACGACTCAGCGCGGCTGAGCCACCGGCGATCAACTGAGCATCGATGTTGACTTCGCTCATGTCATTGACGATTACGGCCACCTTCATGCCTTCGCGATTTGCGAGTACATGATTGAGCAGCGTCGTTTTTCCGGCACCGAGAAATCCGGACAGTACGGTTACAGGCAGGAGTTTCATCATTGATCGGCCTCATCGTCATCGCCCGGCAGTTCACAGCCATCGATCGGCTCACTGTCGGCAGTTTCCCACGCAGCAAACGGATCTTCAAACTGCTCCCACGCCGCGGGCCCCAGAGCAAGTTCCGCGTTCGTCAGGAGGCATGCATCAAGGGCGCGAGTGACTTCACTGATCTGCAGATCCTGACCGATGATGACGATCTCCTGTCGACGATCACCCACCTTTTCATCCCAGATCGACTCGATCCCGGCGATCTGCTGAGGATTTTCAAGAGGCCAGTCGTCTCGAGGAGTTTCCGCCCACCATTGTCCGCCCGGCTCGGCACTGATCACACCGCCGGCCTGTGACCAGAATCCAGCCAGACTGTGTCGCGAAGCCAGCCAGAAATAGCCTTTGGATCGCAGGATTGGCGTGGCCGCGTCATCAAGGACCCAGAACTCATGGAATCGCTGCGGATGAAATGGCCGACGGGACCGATACACGAAACTGGAAATGCCGTACTCAGCGGTCTCCGTTTGTTCCTGACCGCGCGGTACGCTGAGCCATTCTGCAGAGGATTCTGCCCACTCCATCTGGAAACGCCCCGTATTCAGAATTGTATCGAGAGGTACTCGGCCACGTTCGGCTTCCACAACGATCGCCTCCGGATTCATCTTCTTCAAAATGCTGTGCAGACGATTTCGATCAGCCTCAGAGACCAGATCCGTCTTGTTCAGAATGATCACGTTGGCGAATTCGATCTGGTCGGTCAGCAGCAGCGAGAGATCCCGGTCATCGTCCTGATCCAGCCCCATTTCTCGATCGCGGAGTTCATCCTGCGACGAAAAATCATTCATGAAGTTCGCTGCGTCAACGACAGTCACCATCGTATCCAGCATGGCCACGTCGCTGAGGGAGTTGCCATTCTCATCGGCGAAGGTAAACGTCTCGGCAACCGGGAGAGGCTCAGAGATCCCCGTTGATTCGATCAGCAGGTAATCGAATCGGCCTTCGCGAGCCAGCCTGGTGATTTCTTCAAGCAGATCTTCCCGCAGCGTGCAGCAAATGCAGCCGTTGGACATCTCGACAAGCTTTTCATCGGTTCGGCTGAGTTGCGCCGGGCCTCCGGCGACCTGCTGAGCATCGATGTTGACTTCGCTCATGTCATTCACAATGACAGCGACTTTGAGACCTTCGCGATTCGACAGAATGTGATTCAGCAACGTGGTTTTTCCGGCTCCAAGGAAGCCGGACAGCACTGTTACCGGTAGTTTCTTCATGATTGTTTTCCTTTGTTGTCCCGAACTTCAGGGCGGTGATTCGACACACACTAAAGACTCATCTTCCCGCACAGTCGTTAAGCAGCTTTCCGCTGACGAACACGAAATGGTCCTCCAGACGATACGGGGTCGTCCGGATAATGCGCCACGCTGGCTATAGAACATTGCAAAACCCTTCCGTGCGACAGGCAGCGGGCCGTCATCAAGCCCCCGGCAGGTCGAACCGAAACTGCCTTCGCCTCGTTCCTGATGCCGTTCAAACCCATACTGCAACAGCGCCACGCCAATTCCGCCACCTGCAGCACCAGCATCGACAATGACGTCACGTTGATGAGGCTGTCGTTTCCTGCGAGGCTTCGCGGCCACAGAGTCCCGATCTCAGTACAAAAACATCGGCCCTGCCCCAAAGCCGGCCACTGCGGCTGTGCAAAGGGTGAACCTGAGACGAGCATCAGAGAGCGACGCAGAACAGTTTTGCCCCCGTTCTTATCACAATGCGGCCATTGACGACCGCGACGCCATAAACTTCCGGGGCTGCGTGCATGGCAGCAGCCGCTTTGCGAACCGGATCTGTTTCCGCCTCAATCGACTTCGTGTCTTTCTCAATCGATTCCGGATCCCACAAAGTGTTCTCAGCGAGGACCTCGAACGTCCGGCCGGATTTGAGAACAGTTGTCACTCCGTCCTTGCCAAAGAAGTACACGCGGTCGCCAACACCCACAGGCGTCGCCCAGCAGGATTGCCTGATACGTTCCGTGAACAGCTTTTCTCCGGTCGCTGCGTCATAGGAGAAGACCGCTCCTGTTCGATTGATCCACAAAGCGGTATCTTCGCAGACAATCGGCGAGGCCATTCCCGGCGATGCTTCCTCTGTTCTCCAGTCGATGGACGGCACCCATTTGTCAGCGTCCTTTCGAACCGTCATCCTGAAGTTCGACTTTTTCACAGCTTCAACGTCGGGAAACTCCCGACTGGTCTGAGAACCCACCAGAAAACTTCCATCGCCGCAGGGAAATGGTGTGCAGATGCGGTTACCACCAACGCCCTCGTGAGTCCAAAGCTGAATGCCACTGGTCAGGTCGTAACCGTCAATCGTGCCCGCTGAACTGCAAAGCAGTTGCCTCTGGCCGGCGATCTCCTGGATCCGGGGCGAAGACCAGCTTGCGCGACTGGTGCGATCCGTCTTCCACTTCACACTACCATCTGCCTTGTTCAGACAGATCACATAGGATGGCCCCTGATGATCGACCAGGAGGAAGACACAATCATCGGTCTGCACCGGCGATGCTCCAAGCCCATAAGTGTTCTGCGACCTGCCGTATTCGTCAGCCAGCGACTTTGCCCATCGCGTTGTTCCCTCCCGCGTCAGGGCGACGAGATCACCGCTTTCAAAATAAGCGATCACTCCCGCTGCGTCTGCCACCGGTGTGGGTGCAGCGCGGCTGACAAATGTTGATGACTTCACCGGATCGCTGCTCGGGAACCGCTTCTGCCAGACAACTTCGCCGCTGGTCAGATTCAGAGCCGTAATGATATTCTCGTCTTTCATCGGGCCTTCGACGGATGTGACACAGACCAGATCACCAAAAATGACAGGACTCGACTGACCGTGTCCGGGCAGAGCAGCCGTCCAGGCGATGTTCTCCGTGGGACTCCATCTCAGCGGCAGCGTTGCGGGATCAATGGGGGTCCGGCCATCACCCAGAAATCCGGGCCAATGGCTGTCGTCGGCCGGTACAAGAAACAGTGAAATAACCAACAGAGTGAACATGAAGCAAACCAGTAAGTGAGGTGATCAGAAGCGGAGGACATCAATACGAATGACTTGTTGACCGCAGAGCCGCAGGCGGCGGTTTCTTATCCGCGCCCGCGGGTTCGGCCGAGCAGTAAATGACGGGATCAGGTGATCACAGGTCAAGCACACTAAAACTCACCAATGACTTCGCCGTCAGCGATAGCCAGCAGGCGGAAAAACGTTGCCATGTCAATGTTCTCGGAGATGAACCGCACCGAGCCGTCGGCCATTGCCACCTGTGCACCACCGGTATGAAAAGAATACAGGTTTGTTGATGCAAAATTCGTGCAGTTCACAAGGCAGTTGCCTCCGTACAGCACATCCCCTGCGGGGTTGGATTTGATCGGAAGAATGCGAGTCCACCCTCCCATGTGACCCATGACCGGCGAGTTGTCGCCGACATCTCTTCCTCGGTTGTAACGCCGCGGAAATCCGGCGACTTCGCCAAACATCACAGTGTTCGTCGTACCATCCGTCAGGTCTCTGAAGCTGTGGCTTGAAAGCTGCGGCAGCATCCCCGGGCTTAACGGGGACGTCGTGTTGTTGTTGTCCATCGGCAGGCGACGCACACTGATAGGAACGTGATAATCAACTGCAGTCGCTTCATAGCGAACCCCTGCGCCCAGAGCCGTTGCATCAGCCGTGAACGCAGTTGGCGTGGGGGGCGGAAACGATGCGATGGCTGCACCCGGAGTGGAAGGACAACGATAAACCGGAACAGGAGTTCGGACCAGATTGCGATTATTCCCTTCAGCAAATCCAAGGTTGATGTTCCACTGCTGAAACAGGGATGACTGCTCGATGTAAGGAAGAACGGCAATCGTCCAGGGCCCCTGAACAAATCTCAGACCATCACTCCGGACAATCAATGGATTGTTGTGAGGAAAACGATTGAAGACATCGTGGTAGTTGTGAAACGCCAGGCCAAGCTGCTTCAGGTGATTTTTGCATTGCGTCCGACGTGCTGCCTCACGCGCCTGCTGTACGGCAGGCAACAGCAGCGACACAAGGATGGCAATGATGGCAATCACGACCAAAAGTTCGATCAGAGTAAATCCGGTTTTACGGCAAGCTTTCGATCTCATATTTCTGCCTCGCAGGCTTGTAAGGAAAAAACGTATTCTGAGTGGGAAAATTTATCGCTGCCCCGGTTTTCGAAGCTGAGCTTCCGGTACTACAAGGTCAAACTGAATCTTCTGACCTTCCGTCACCGGAACGCTGATTTCAAATGCTGACGACTTTGGATCGCCCAGCATTCCATTAAACATGTCGATGGAATCCAGTCCGGTCGAAGAGAGCCAGCTGAACGTCACCGCATACCTGCCTTTGACTGCACCATCAGCCTCGCCGATGGAAGAAATCCGGAAGGTACCGTCAGCAGCCGTAACCGCCGTCGGATAACGGTAGTTGCCCGGGGTCGATTCATCGGCGTGATGCAGCAGAACAATAACGCGCTCTGCCGGAACACCATTCACCGTTACAACTCCCTGCACAGGAAATCGCTCAAGCCCCTCGTCTCCACCGCAGCCAGGAATCAGACTGATCGCCGACAGCAACGCAGGCAGAAGCCAAAAACGACTCCATATCGACTGACTGCCTGCTGCGTTCGACGGCGCCCGCTGCAGGAAACCAAACGTCGGCAAATCCATTGCAATCACTCCTGAAATCAACCCCTTCAGCCGACTTCCAAGACGCAGGCCAGCGCGGTACTCGATACAACATTTCATCAACAGTCTCACTTCTTTCTGCAGGTACACACATCATTAACGTACACCACCCGCTCGAATGGGCATCACCGACGGGCGCAAGGTTGCCCCCTTCTGACGCCCGGGTGTTAACGGCGATGAACGCATTCAACAACGCCCCTGCCATCGCAGAATCCGCAGAACTGCGTGGCGGCGACAAAGCAAATGGGCCAGCCACTTTGATTTCTTAACGGCAAGCCGCAGCAGGCGTTACTGAACTTCGCCCGCCGCTTGCTGCAGGACGAGCACCATATCTGTGCCCAAATTAACGCCATGCCCGTAGCGAAAGGCGATCCCGATAAGCTTGAGGCTTATGCCCGACGCAAATTACAAACAGGCGGAGCGCGGCACTGGGGCGGCAGACCGAATCCTGGCGATGGATTCGCACAGTCAGGTTTAACAATCGAGCAAACTGTTTGTGACGTCAGCGCCAGAACAACAATCGCCACCGGCGTTCGCGGTGCTGCGATGGCACGACAGACTGCGCAGTTTGAGCAGTCGTGCGGCTTCTTTGCCGGGGAGGACTGGTCTGAGGAATCTGAAGATGTCTGCTGAGCCTGATGAAAACAGCATGCGCAGGAATGCCTGCCTTGTGTTTCCCCGGGCTGATGCGAGCCGACTTCGCTGAGCGATAGTCCACAAGCCGTGGTACAGCCAGTCTCTACGCAGGAATGCAGCCAAGGCGCACTCACAGGCAGAATCAACTGCCAAAGAATCAGCAGTGGTCTGAGGATTTGAAAGCGGTAAGACAACATGCGTTTTGGGCTATGGAGAAATTCTTCGTTCCCTGCCCGACCAGTTGCGCACAGTGTGCACAATTTGACAGACAAGTCAACCATTCTGCGGGATCAAGCCGGGAACAACCATGAATGACTCCCAAAACCGTCACTTTGGGTGGTTGCGTGGGGCTGGGGGCCACACTGGAAGTCCGAACCCATGATTTGCAGCCCGTTCTTCGCGGAGGAAATCAACGCCACCACCGCGAACGAAAGGCAGCCTTGAGATGGGCGAGGGCGTCGCCCCCAGTCGGCTTGCCCGGCTGCAGCGAACGGCACGAGCCCAATGCCACCGGCTTTCGATTTGCATCTGCAGCGGTACGGCGCGAGCCGTCCAGTAAGCACGAGAAATGAAAGCATTCATCAGATGGAGGATCACGAAGCTGATCCGGGCTGCTGTGTACTGGTTCGGAAGTTCTCATCAGAACTGATCCCGAAGCCTCGTCGGGGCTGGGGAGGCAGCCACGACCAGGACGCGCGGAAGGACATACAGGTTTGTCCGCTTGGCTGTCGTGTTGGCGATTCGTCAGATCGCCGGAGAAGACCGTGGCTGCGAACGCAGCCGCACGGTGCATGGCACCTTGAGCCGCATGGGCAGTAGGCGGCGGGCTGTGAGAAGCCGATGGTGTCGCAGGAAGCCGATGGTTGCGGGCAACAGCTCAGCTGCGTTTGCGGCCTGTAAGGCCAGTTCTATCAGCCTGGCATGAAATGCCAGGT
>CAZLOQ010000068.1:0-27803 GCA_964561125.1 uncultured Chitinophaga sp.
TCTTTTCGCCGATCGCCCAGTTCACAACAGTGCGGGAAAATCCATCGACCACGGTAGCCATAAAACAGAAGGTTCCGCAGATATTGATGCAGGCAACATCCACGTGCCAATGCTGGTGAGCTGTGAGTGGTTGCTGGAAACCTTTGCCCTTTTTGGATTCCTTGCCGCGAGGGTTGAGGACACCAGCATCCCGGAGCACACGGTAAACCGAACAGGGACTGCAGGCGACGACGTCTGCGTCGATCATCATGCAGGTCAATCTGCGATATCCCTCAAGTGGATGATCGAAGTGGAACTTGATGATGGCTTGCTTCTCGTCATCCGTCAGCCAGTTATCTCTGGGTATCCATGAGTTGTGCTCATACGCTTTGCCGTAGCACTTCTTCCATTTGCGTAATGTTGCTTCAGGGATTTCGGCAATCACCTCATTTTTTTTGGTGACGGCGGCTTCAAGTTCCTGCACCTGCTTCACAGCCGCATCTTCCTGCCGCCGGACGTTGGAGGCATTTGGCTTTCGCTCGAAGAGCGAAGCCCCTTCCTCGAAGAGGATTTTTTGCCAGTTGCAGAAATTCACGACGCTGATACCGTGCTTTTTGCAGACCTCCGAGACAGGCACGTTCTCGACGAGGTGCTCGCGCAGGATGGCAATCTTCTGCTGACCGGTAAAATTGATACGCCTGGACATTGGCGGTACCCTTTCTCTGACCGCCAAACTTCAGCACATTTTTCGTCTCGTGCGTCCAGAAGATTCAAAACAGGACGACCTGAATTCATAATGCAAACTCCAGGATGGACAAAACACGGACTTTGGGGTATGCTCTTCCTGAAACATCGTGACAGAATTCGGGGAGTTATACAGAATACCCACCAGATTAGACAGAATCAGTCTTCTGTCTAATTCCGTTTTTCTGTCTAAAAGTAGTTATTCGACTGAAATCGTTGGTGGACACCCTTTTTCCAATGTGAGACTTAAAGCGAATGGCCGACGACCAGGACGCCGAGGCATATAGCGAGCAATACATCTACACGTTCATGGACGCAGCCGGTCGTGGGCTCCCAGTGGACGCCAGCACCGTCGCCCTGGCCCAAATGCAGATACGCCACAATGCATTTGAAGTTGAGATGACTGAAGCAGCTCAAGAGATGCTCGGCGAAAAGCCGACGATTGGTGATCCTGCGATCGTGGTTGTAATCGAGGACCTTATTAAACGCATTCGATCGGGCGACGTGATCAAGTGTAAGACGACATTTCCCGCCGCCGCCCCCGGAGTTCTATGGGCGTGGCATATAGTGATGCGTTTTCAATGGCAATGGCGAGCAGTGAAAAGGGATTGGTGGGAGACTTTAGCGATTGCTGACACCGACAATAAATACGTGATACTGCCGGTACAATTTATGCGCGGAGTCGCCGACAGTAAAGAAGTGGAGAGATGGCCTCATGAGATCATCGACGCGATTGAACACGGTCGGCTTCCAGATTCCGAACCCGGAGGCCTATTGCGAATAGCTTGAACGATTCGATAACGGCAGCTAAAAATTGATCGGATAACCAAACCGTGAACCGGCGCGGCGAAGTCGAGCGGATTTGAAATGGACCATCGATCGTCGCCGCCCGGTTACGGCGGTCGTTACATGCAACAGCACGCAGCCCAACCCTGGAGTCCAGTTTGACGATCGAAGAAGAAATCTGCGAACTTGCAAAGACATACGCGGAAACGCTCAGGAAACAGATCGGCAAACGCGTCACCGAAATGGATTCGGACGACGATTCTCACTTTCTGATCTACCAAGTCCTTGGGGTCAGCGACGAGGAAGGTCGCTTGATTGACGTTTATCAGAACAAAGGGCGATTCTTGTACAAGTATGCTGGCTCCTTCCTTGAGAACGCCGCAAAAGCCTGCTTTCGCCACAAGTTTCCCTCGTCCGGAAGCCTCCGAGTATCAAATACGCGAGGTCAGCGTCCAAAAACGTTCGAAATTGACTGCCAACTCGACAAAGACGCGCTGGAGATAAAATGGCGCGACGCTACCACAGATGGCGACCACATCACTAAAGAGCACACGCGAATTCAGGCAATCGGCGATGCGGGGTTTCGCCCAATTCGAGTGATGTTCTATTACCCAAACCGATCACAAGCGATACGGATTCAGCAGACGCTTGAAACACTGTATGATGGCGTCGGGGGCGAGTATCACTTCGGTGACGCCGCTTGGAAATACGTGAAGTCACGGACTGGAGTAAATCTACATGGAATACTCAAAAAGATCGCTGCCGAGAATACGTCAGCCACGGCTTGATGAAGTGTGTCAAGGCGATTGTAAGGACGTGATGGCATTGTTGCCTGATGGTTTGGTCGACCTAATCTACCTCGACCCCCCCTTTTTCACGCAAAAGCGACACAAATCAACCAATCGTGAACGCTCGAAAACTTTTGCGTTTGATGATCTATGGGAGTCTCATCACGAATACGCCGAATTCATTCACCAACGTGTAACTCTGTGCCATCGAGTACTAAAAAACACGGGCTCAATTTATTTTCACTGCGACAGAAATGCGATCCACATCGCGCGAGCAGTTTTGGATGATGTATTTGGCGCTGATCGATTTCGATCTGAGATTATTTGGGCATATCGACGTTGGTCAAACAGCAAAAACGGCCTTCTTGCGTCGCACCAAAACATACTCTACTACACGAAGGGTGAGGAATTCACCTTCAATCAGATGTTCACGGACTACTCGCCGTCAACGAACGTCGATCAGATTCTTCAGCAGCGTGCCAGAGACGCACACGGAAAATCAGTATACAGACGCAACGAGGAAGGTACTGTAATTTCAAATGGAACAAAAAATGGCGTTCCGCTTGGTGACGTATGGGACATTCCGTATCTAAATCCAAAAGCAAATGAGCGCGTCGGATACCCAACTCAAAAGCCAATTCTACTCCTTGAGAGAATTATTGAACTAAGTACCAACGCTGGCGATGTGCTTCTTGATCCATTTTGCGGAAGCGGGACTTCGTTGGTGGCGGCCGCTTTATCCGATCGTCGTTTTATTGGAATTGATATTGCGTCGGATGCGTGCGAGTTGTCCAGGTCCCGATTAAAATCCCCCGTTAAGACCGAGTCGGCATTGTTGGAATCCGGTCGAGAATCATATGTAAACGTTGACTCTCAAGTGCTTCTATGCCTTTCTGGTTGTGAATATGTTCCGATCCAGCGAAACAAAGGAATTGACGCCATTGTTAACGCCGCGCACCTAAACGCTGTTGCGCTTGTCCGTGTCCAACGGCAACATGAGACCATCAGCGAGGCGGCCAACGCACTTGTTCGAGCAGCTTCCGGGAAAAATGCTGCACTGTTGATTTTGATAAGAACAAGAATTGTTCCGACGCTTTTTGACGATGATGAAGTACCCACAGCCGTTCACATAGTTGACTCGGCTGGATTCGCAATCAATCAGGCGATCGGCTCGCTGCAACCGGAAATGCAAGTAACCAAGCGGTGAACCGGAGCCGCCGATCGCGCGAGTTTTGAAATCAAAGTCTTTTGGCGGCGGCCCCGGTTGTTAAGGACCGAATGGAACGCAGTTGTGTCGCCGGACAAATCACGGGCGGTCGCTGTGCTTCGACCGTTCACGGTCCGGGTGTGGTGCCGGGCGGGATTTCAATGGCGACTTTCCCGTTGTGGATTTCTGCGGGGTAGCGAGTGGCACAGATTCGGGCGTTCAGGCAGTGCTGGCCTGTGGGAATATCAAACTGCCAGCCGTGCCAGGGGCACGTGACGACGTCGCCGCGGAGCGTACCCTTTCCCAGAGGACCACCGGCGTGGGGGCAGATGCCGTCCAGCACATGGAAGGTCCCGTCGACGTTATAGACCGCGAAGATCCGGCCTTCAGCGACAACTTCCCGGCCGGAGCCGGCCGGGATGTCACTGGTGTCGATCAGCGGAATCGAGGTCATGATGGCGAGTCCTGTGGGGAATCACAGCTGGTCGGCCCCGAGGGTGCCGTGGAGTTCTGAGAGGTATTGCGGGGAGTTGATATGTTCGAGCGTCCGGCGGGCGGAATCAAGGCGTGCGGCGATGCTGAGGTTGACTTTTTCGTCTTCGAATTCGTTGCTGTTCAGGAACGTATCGAGTGCCTGGACGTGGCGTTGCCAGAGTGACTGCTGGCGTTCCTGGCGCCGTCGCAGCCTGGCGGCGTACCAGTCGGAAGCGAGCATGGATTCGAGAGTAAACATGGAGCGGACGTCGGGGTGATGGACGTCCATGCCATTCCACGAGCCGTGTGCCATGATATGCAGGAGTGCGAGGAGCGGCGGGCAGGCGATGTCTGCGGAGCCGTCTTCAAAGTAGCGGAGGGCAATTTTCTGCTGAGCTTCCGCGATATGCAGCACGCCATCCGCAAACGCGGCCTGATCCTGAGTTTCCGGCTGGAGCATGGCGGTGTCGAAAACCTTGTTGGGGTTATCGAAGACACGCCCGGCGAAGCGGCGGATGAAGCGGGGCGTAATTCGCCAGCCGAGACGACTGGCGGGAATCCTGCGGCCGTCAAAGTCGTAGTCTTCCAGCTTTTCCAGCAACTGTTCTTCAATGAGGAATTTCGGGGCGCGCTCCGCGGGACTCAGGCGACACCAGATTTCCGGGATCAGCAGACTGATGTCATGATCGACACGAACGTCGGGGCCGATGTGTCCGGCGGGAGTCGAGAAGCCGGCGAGTCCGGTGAGCAAGTAGCTGACGAGCGCATTATTCAGATCGGTGATGGGACGCAGGCAGTTGAAGGGGCCTTTGGTGAGTGCTCCTTCGCTGCCGGCACCCGTCATGGAGGGACTCTTGCCGGACAGCGCACTGATGAAGTCCATGAAGAGTTCCGGCAGCTCCTGATAGTGAATCGGGTTGTAGACGGAAAGCGATCGAATACCTTTAGCGGGTTCCGGAGGGTTGTTGCGGCGTCCGATGAGTACGGACTGGACGGGTGAATGGACGGCCTTATCCGCGGGCACAGCGCGGGACATGCGGATTCCCATTTCTCCGACGTACCGATTGACAGGACTGATCAGATCGGGACGTGGCTGGAGGTATCTGGGGTTCCTGCTGGGGACTCCGTTGACCAGTCGGGGGGTATTGGAGCAGACGACGTAGCTGTCGTTGCTTTCGAGCATGTCCTGCAGGAGCCGCTGCATGGGCTGCGTGAACTGGCTGAGATCGACAGGTCTGTCACAGATTTCGCTGACCTGCGAGCGTGCCAGCGGTTCAAAGTTGACGATGAAGTTATCGGAACGAGCGAGGTCCGCTTCGGTGAGCCGGTCAAGTCCACGGTGAATGGCATCGTCCGGGCGCTGGAAGAGGCGATATTCGCAGTTGGTGACAAATTTGTAGCTGAGTTCTTCTGTGAGTACGGTACCGAGGTGCTGCAGGGAGCGACGCGGGACGACCACAGAGACGCTGATGTCATCTTCGGTCTGAACTTTCTGAGCAGGCGCGAAGTCCTGACGCAGCTTCCAGGTTCGCCAGGTATTTTCTCCGAGCAGTCCCACGCGGAGATAGGTGCCTACGAGCCGTCGTTCGCCGTACTTGAGTTCGTGTCCGGGATGTCCGTTGACGATATCAACGGAAAAGTTTTTGCGCCAGTCAGTTTCGGCCCCGGTATGCATGCGCTTGATCACAAACACGATTGCATAGATGTGATCGGGAATTCCGGCGAGCCACTGATTGTAGTCGTCGGTGTAGTCGGGTGACGGTGTGAAGAGCTTGATGACGCTGCCCAGTGAGCGGGCGGGATCAAGGATCCGACGGCTGGGGGCGCGGGAGTAGTCGGGCTGGACGGCGCCGTCGGAACGCCAGCGATCGGAATAGTCGCGGTCAAACATCTGCTGGACGAGTTCCAGATCTTTGTCGGCATCAGCGACAAAGACGGGACCATGGAGCAGGTAATCGGCGATGGGCTTACTGATTTCGCTTTTGCCACCGCCGCTGACCGTGCAGGGTTTGTGGCAGAAGACGCCTTCGAAGAGGGTCCCGATGAGTCGCCAGGAGGGAGCGGCAGGATGTTTTTCCAGCTTCACCTTATATCCGGACGGGGTCATGTAGATGAAGCCCGGGCGGAGCGGTATGTATTGCGGGGCACCATTATAGAACCAGGAAACTCGCTGATCGGCAACCGTAAAGCGTGCGTTTTCGGAGACATAGATCACGGTCGGGTGATTTTTGTCGACGGCATAGCCTTCGGGACGCACATCAAGAAATCGGGCGTAGTCGCGGGCAACATCGGCGAACGTGCGATTGTTGTATCTGCGACTGTCCGCATTGAATTCCTCACCCAGGTTAAAACTGGCAAAGGCCATTGTTCCGCCGGCATGTTCTTCTTCGACCATGCCTGCCAGATTCGCGGCGTAGCTGAGCTGCGTTTTGACTTCTTTCTTGCAGTAACCGTAATAGTTGTCGGCGATGAGAGTGACGATTACGCCCTCTTCATCGCGGCAGGTGAGTTTAAAGGCCTGGCCGTCGTTGTATTTTTCATCTTCGGACTTCCAGCACATCCCGTCCTGACGCTGGCGTTCGCTGGCTTCATCAAAGTGCGGCAGTCCCAGTTCGCGTTTGGTGAGGTCCACAAGGTGGGGGGCGAGGATGACGCAGCCCGTGTGGCCGCTCCAGTGTTCCGCGTCCAGAGCGGAGTCGTTGGCGGGCAGAAACGGGTCACCGGCGTTGCCGAAGATGGATTCCACAAAATCCAGATTACTCACCAGAGCCCCCGGAGCGAAGAATCGCACTTCCATCGACTGTTCGCTGCAGTAGCCACCGACTTCAGGGCAGAGTACGGGGCGGATAAGCAGCGAGACGAAGGCTTTGGCCGGCGTTTGTTCGCGGGAGGTAAAGGGAATCTGCAGCAGATCTTCCGGCGGATTCATGGCGTGTCGGAAGAGTGCCGCGAACGTGACCTTGGGAACTGCCTTCTTGTCGCGCGGGATCCCCAGCCCTCCTTCGACAACGTGGAACGTCCCTTCAGTCGTGCGACGGTCATTGGCAGGATTGTGCAGCACCCCGTTGCGGACACGATACGACGCACCGTAACGGTTGGTGTAATCGTCCGCGTCATGGGGCAGCGAGAGTTCGCGGGCGATGCCGTGACGGTCAAGAATGATGGACAGATCCGGAAGCCGCAGAGCACTGCAGCCTTTCACGCGGTCGAAATAGCGTCTGAGGAAGCCTTCGATCCGGGCATCGACCGGACAGTGAATGGAATCCAGACGCTTCAGACGATGGTGGTAGGTGCTGAGCAGTCGCGGGGCGCCCAGTCGGTCATGGTCCACAAATCGTGGTGGCACCGGGAGTCCGTTGGCGAGCAGTTTCAGAATGATGTAGCGTGTGATGCTGCGGCGACTGTCTGCGAGCTGTTCTGCAGACTGATGCGGGACAAAGCCGACGGATTCTTCAAGATCGCGGATGGCCACTGCGGAACTCCTGAGCGAATGCGAAAAAGAACCTTCACCACGCGATACCGGGGATGGTCGAGGGTGAAATCTGTGAGGCTGTTCAGGAAGACTGCGTGGACGACTGCAGGTTGCAGCAGTCTGGTTGGGGGAACCTGCTGCAAACGGGGGTTACGAATGAGTGGTCATCAGCCTTCGTCTGTGACGCAGCCTTCGGAGGCCGAACGGACGAGGCGAATGTACTTGGCGAGCGTTCCGCGGACGGCTTTTGGCGGCGGCGGCACGAAGGCAGCACGCCGCCCGGCAAGCACCTCAGCGGAAAGATCAACATTGATTTCGTTGCGTTCCGCATCAATGGTGATGCGGTCGCCATCCTGAAGCAGCGCCAGCACTCCGCCGACCTGGGCTTCCGGAGTGATGTGGCCGACGATAAATCCGTGTGAACCGCCGCTGAAGCGTCCGTCAGTGAGCAGAGCGACGTCCGACCCAAGGCCTGCACCCATGATGGCGGAGGTGGGTGTGAGCATTTCAGGCATGCCCGGGCCCCCCTGGGGACCTTCGTAGCGAATGACCACCACGTCACCCTTGTGGATGCGGCCCTGTTCGAGGCCGGTGAGCATGAGCTCTTCGGAGTCGAAACAGCGGGCCGGGCCGGTGAACACGAGCCCTTCCTTGCCGGTAATTTTGGCAACAGCACCTTCCGGACTGACATTGCCGCGCATGATGCGAATGTGGCCAGTGGCCTTAATCGGATTTTCGATCGGCTGAATGATCTGCTGGCCGGCCTTGAGCCCCGGGAGGGGAGCGAGGTTTTCAGCGAGCGTTTTGCCGGTTACGGTGATGCAGCTGCCGTCGATCAGACCTTTTTCAAGGAGGTATTTGAGCACTGCGGGGGTGCCGCCGATGGTGTGCAGATCTTCCATCACGTACTTGCCGCTGGGCTTGAGATCCGAGATGAAGGGCACTCGGTCGCTTACGCTCTGGAAGTCGTCAATTGTCAGTGAAACGCCGGCGGCGCGAGCCATGGCGATCAGATGCAGCACGGCATTGGTGGAGCCACCGGTAGCCATGATCAGCACCATTGCGTTCTCGAAGGCGGCGCGAGTCATGATGTCGCGGGGCTTGAGGTCCAGTTCGAGCAGATTGCGGATGGCAGCACCAGCCTGAGCACATTCTTCCAGCTTCGCAGGGTCCTCAGCCGGGATCGACGAACTGTACGGAAGCGTCATCCCCATCGCTTCAATCGCTGATGCCATGGTATTGGCCGTGTACATCCCGCCACAGGCACCCGCGCCAGGACACGAACGCCGCACGATCGCTGCGCGTTCGGTTTCAGAGATCCGATCGCTGATGAATTCTCCGTACGACTGAAATGCTGAGACAATGTCCAGCTTTTCACCTTTCAAGCCACAGCCGGGCCGAATCGTGCCACCGTAGATCATGAGCGATGGCCGGTTCAGTCGGGCCATGGCGATCAGACAGCCTGGCATGTTCTTGTCGCAGCCGGGCAGCGAAATGTTGGCGTCGTACCACTGAGCCGACATTACGGTTTCAATCGAGTCGGCGATCAGGTCCCGGGACTGCAGCGAAAAGGACATCCCGTCGGTGCCCATCGAAATGCCGTCGCTCACACCAATCGTGTTGAAACGCATGCCCACCATGCCAGCTGCCTGCACACCTTCGCGGACCTTTGCCGCAAGATCCATCAGGTGCATGTTGCACGGATTGCCCTCGTACCAGACGCTGGCAATACCAACCTGTGGCTTCTGCATGTCCTCCGGGGACATCCCGGTGGCATAGAGCATGGCCTGAGAAGCACCCTGAGATGCGGGTTGAGTGATGCGACTGCTGTAACGGTTGAGCTGCGGCATGGGAGTTTTCAGTTTTCAGTGGGCGGTGGGCGGTGGTCAGTGAGCAGTGGTCAGTATCTGATTCCGGGCTTCTGTGTTGCGATTCCAGTTTCCGGGTGACGTGGAAGGTTCCTGTGTCTTACGGCAGATCGGTGCTGCCCATGAGGTAGCGGTCGACTTCGCGGGCGGCGCCGCGGCCTTCGTTGATGGCCCAGACGACGAGGCTTTGTCCGCGGCGACAGTCTCCGGCGACAAACACTCGATCGTTGGTGGTGCGATACCGTTCATGTTCGCCCTCGCACCAGCTCATGCCACCGCGGCCTTCGCGGAGTTTGACACCGAGCTGTTCTGCGACCGGATGTTCGGGGCCGAGGAAGCCGAGTGCGAGGAAGACGAGATCGGCGGGGTATTCTTTTTCAGTGCCCGGGATCGGGACGAACGGCGGGCCACCTTCAGTCATGACCTGCCAGTCCACTTCGATAGTTTTCACAGCACGCACATTGCCTCTGCCGTCATCCATGAATTCAACTGTCTGCACGGCGAAGCGACGGGGATCATCACCGAATCTGGCTTCGGCTTCTTCGTGGCCGTAGTCCACGCGAAAGACCCGAGGCCACTGGGGCCACGGATTATTGGGGGCGCGCTGCAGGGGCGGTTTTTCGACGATTTCGAAGTTCACGAGCGATTTGCAGCCGTGACGCATGGAGGTGCCGAGGCAGTCGTTGCCGGTGTCACCGCCACCGATCACAATCACGTGCTTTCCGCGGGCACTGATGTGCTTGCCGTCGGCAAGACCGCTGTCGAGCAGACTGCGGGTGTTGGCGCGGAGAAAGTCCATGGCGTAGTGAATGCCGTTGAGCTGTCGACCGGGGATGGGCAGATCGCGGGGCCGCGTGGCTCCGGTGGCCAGCACCACGGCGTCGAAGTCTTCAAGGAGCTGGCTGCCGGGTACGTCGCGACCCACTTCCATCCCGGTAAAGAACGTGATGCCTTCCTGTTCCATGATCCGTACGCGACGGTCGACAACTTCTTTTTTATCCAGCTTCATGTTGGGAATGCCATACATGAGCAGTCCGCCGACGCGGTCATCACGTTCGTAGACGGTGACCCAGTGACCGGCTTTATTGAGCTGGGCGGCGGCGGAGAGTCCGGCGGGGCCGGATCCGATGACGGCCACCTTTTTGCCCGTGCGGACCTGGGGTGGTTCAGGAATCACCCAACCCATCTGGAAGGCGTGGTCGATGATTGAACATTCGATGTTTTTGATTGTGACCGGCGGTTCGTTGACACCGAGACAGCAGGAGCCTTCGCAGGGAGCCGGGCAGACACGGCCGGTGAACTCCGGAAAGTTGTTGGTTTTGTGGAGTCGATCGAGTGCATCGCGCCAGCGGCCTTGGTAGACCAGGTCGTTCCACTCGGGAATGAGATTATTGATCGGACAGCCGGAGGCCATGTTGGCCATGATGTCGCCCGTGTGGCAGAAGGGGACGCCACAATCCATGCAGCGCGCGCCCTGATTCCGCAGGTCGGCCGGCTCCAGATGTTCATGAAATTCATTCCAGTCCATGATCCGCAGGAGCGGTTCACGATCGGCCGGCACCTGCCGGGCGTATTCCTTAAATCCAGTGGGCTTGCCCATGACGCTTCACTTTCCTGATTTCGATCTTCCGGGAAACCGAACGCAGTATGATAAGGTGGAACCAGGGGGCGATTCGAGCAGAAGCGGGGCGGTAGCCGGAAATCCGCGGAATTTGGAAGAACAAAACACCCGCAACTCCTCCAGTCTGCCGATTTTTCGTGCCGGGGGCCTGAAAAATGGGCATTCGAATTCCAGAAAACCCTGCCTGCCAATCCTTACATCAAGTTTCGCGCTTTGATGCTGAGGTATTCATTGATCAAACGTTCAGAGAGCAATTCCGGGGGGGTGTCGATCAGCATCACCCCGGATTCCCGCAGCAGTGCGGCTTCCCGGGCCTGACCGGAAAGGATCTGGGCCGCTGCCGCCGTGTGGCAAACTTCAATGTCGCTCTCCGGAATGCAGTCGGCCATGGATTTGAGTGCTGTGTCCTGCAGCAGCACGCAGAGCGGCAGCCAGGGGAGGCTGCGGAGCCGCAGGGATTCGCCAATGACCTTCAGCTGGAGCTCGTCGGTGACGAAGGTGATGAGCACCACAAGGGCGCGCTTGCGCTGCATGGTGATCAGATATTCGAGGGCAAGAGTGTAGTCGGAAACACTGGTGGAGGCCTTCAGGTCGTAGGTGGACCGCAGGATCTGCTGGATGCCGGGTTTCCCGCGAACCGGCCGGATGAAGCGTTCGATGCGTTCAGAGAAGGCGAGCAGGGAGACGTTGTCGCCCTGTCCGAGTGCGATGTAGCTGAGCATGATAGCGGCGTTGAGGGCGTGATCGAGCAGTGAAATGCCGTCGAACTCGTTGCGCATAAAGCGACCGCAGTCGAGCAGAATCACGATGTTCTGATTACGTTCAACCTGAAACTCGCGGGTGATGAGCTGTCTCTGGCGGGCGGTGGCCTTCCAGTCGAGCTGGCGGATTTCGTCCCCATAGCGATATTCCCGAAGCCGCTCAAACTCACGTCCCTGACCGGGCATGCGGACCATGCGGACACCGATTTCCGCGAGCCGATTGCGGCGGGCCATGAGTTCACATTTATATACGGCGCGAATGTCGGGGTAGATGCGAATCGGGGTTTTGAGTGCGCGGGCCTGTCGTCGGTGCCAGAGTCCCAGGCGAGTAGGGAAGCTCAGATGCACTTCCGGCATTTCTGAGGCGCCGCGTCTGAGCGGCCGCACGAGATAGCTGATTTCCAGCTGCTGATCCGGGCGAATGGTGACTGTTTGGGGGAGTCGTTCGGTGGTGCAGAGTGGTCCGGGGTCATCGTGCAGGCTGAGGAGGAGAGTGTGTGGGGAGCGATTGCGGACGACGAGCTTTGCGGGGTTGGCGGCGCCGACACTGAGCACTTCAGCGAGTTCGCGGTGAATGGAAATGTCGGTGGGGTCGGGGCTGATGAGCAGATCGAGGAAGGCGAGGGCAAGGAGCAGCAGGTTGGCAAGGAGCGCAACGTCAGCGAGACTGCGGTTGATGCCCGCAAGCAGCATGGGGATTGCGAGGAGGGCGGTGAGCAGCAGCAGCCGCCGCGTGGGAATCATGACTTGGGCGCCTCCACATGCTCCAGAATGGCCCGAACTGTCTCATCGGCTGAAGTGCCTTCCAGCTCTGCTTCCGGCCGGAGTCTCAGGCGATGCCGCAGGATCCAGGGAGCGAGTTCCTTGATGTCGTCGGGAGTGACGAAGTCGCGTCCGCGACAGGCGGCCAGAGTCCGGGCGGCGAGCACAAAATTCACGCCTGCTCGGGGGCTGGGACCAATGCTCACCGTGTTCCACGTCCGGGCAGCAGCGAGGATATCAACGATGTATTTGAGCAGGACCGGTTCGACGATCACCTGTTTGACCACTTCCTGAATCTGCATCACGTCCGCTCCGCGGAGCACCGGGCTGAGATTGAAGTCTGCCAGTTTCCTTGGATCGCGACCGCCTGCGTAATGAGCGAGAATGTCCATTTCGTCAGCTGGTGGTGGATAATCCACCAGCAGCTTGAACATGAAGCGGTCTACCTGAGCTTCAGGGAGCGGATAGGTACCTTCGTGCTCGATCGGGTTTTGCGTGGCGATAACGAGGAAGGGGCGTTCCATGGCGTGCGACTTGCCGTCCACCGTTACCTGCTGCTCCTGCATGACTTCCAGCAGAGCGGCCTGGGTTTTGGGCGGGGAGCGGTTGATTTCGTCAGTCAGCAGCAGATTGGTGAATACAGGGCCGGGATTGAACGTGAACACCTGGTTCTTCATGTCAAAGATACTGTGACCGGTGAGGTCTGAAGGCATCAGGTCGGGCGTGAACTGAACGCGGCGAAAACGACAGTCAACCGTTTTGGAGAGCACGTTCACAAGCAGCGTTTTACCGAGTCCGGGGGGGCCTTCAATGAGTACGCTGCCTTCAGCAAACAGCGCAATCACCACTCCCTCCACCAGCTCCCGCTGACCCACCACCACCTGGCCGATCTGGCCGCAGACGCTGTCGAAGAGGGATTGAATCTGAGCAACATTCATCTGAGGAGCACCCTGTGAAATGGACTGGAATGAACTGAAAATTCCTTCGACCGCATCATGCCTGAGGCGACTTGCTGCGAGGCCGCCGACCGGGGATGGATCCCAGCAACGCCTGCTGGAGCTGACCGAGCCAGCGGATGGTGGGCGCGGCCTGAGAAACAGGCAGCCGCGGGTGGCGGGACTGCCGTTCCGCCTGGCTCAGCTGCGACGCCACCTCTTCTGATGTTAATCCGGAAAGTCGCGTGAGCGACGCGCGATTCTCCAGACTGACTGCGCTGCCAAACCGACGCCGGAGCTGGCCACGGAGATAATCCATGCGGGCGGAGACCAGTGCTCCACCATCGCCGGAGCGATACTGCAGATTGCCGACGGCACGAGCGGTTTCGGTGAGCGATCGTCGGTGCAGACGCAGGTCCTGTTCCGCCGGACCGAAACGGTGAAAGCCCAGCCAGAGTGACAGCGCGGCCGCGAGGATCAGTTGCAGTGTGCCGGCGCGGAGTCCCGAGCTGAACAGAACTCCGGTGCCGATCATCGAATCGGTCGTGTTGAAATATTCGCTGATCACAATTCGCGACGTATCGAAGGTCGTCCAGCCTTCTTCCTGATAAGTCGACGGCTGCAGGGCTCCCCATGCCGCCAGACGCACCGCCAGGCGACTGGCGGCGGGCATGAGCAGTGAGCGGTTGGAGAAAAAATCGGGCGTGGTGCAGACGATCACCCGACCAGCACCCATTTCCCATGTGGCTGCCATCGCGCTGCCGCCGCTGGTCGCGAGCACCTGACTGTCGGAAGGAAGCCAGGAGAATCGGCTGCCCACATACAGCTCCGCTGTGCCCGCTGAAAAGGGACTTTCGCACAACACTTCGCGGGTCGTGAAGAATATCGAATCCTCTGCAGCTGCCGCCGGGGGGACTGCTGGTGTGGCGGGGACCACCGGGGACGACGGGGTGACTGGAGCAGTTGATGCGTCCGCGACGGGGGTGTCACCAGCGGAGTCAGGTGGCTCCGGGTCGGAAGGAGCGGGGACGTCTGCGGGATCGCTGGTGGAGTCGGGGGCGGGCTGAGACGGAACGGCACCGGGAACTGCTGGACTTGCTGCTGTTGGCTTGCCAAAGCTTTCAAGTGGGGTGAAACCGGTGAGGTTGATCTGCAGTTCGGGCATTTCGACGACCGCATCCGCCAGTGACGGGGCGAACAGGAGCGTGCCTCCATTGCTGACAAAAGCTGCAAGCTGTGTTTGCTCAGCGCTGGTTGGGAGCCGATCAGGGCCGATGATGAGCAGTGTGCAGTTGGCATCAGCAACCGGCTGTTCCTTTTGGCGTTCGACTTTTGGAAAGAGCTGGCTGAGGGCGCGATAGAGGCCGAGTTTGCCGTCGATACCAGTGCTGAAGGAGTCCGCGGTGGAACCGGGGCTTCCCGGCAGCCACCAGAACTGCAGGAGGATCAGCAGTGCCGCACCCGCGGCCCAGAAGGCATCAGCCTGCAGGCGTCGCTTCTTCTTCATGGAAGGCTCCCTGGAAACCTGCGAGACACTGAAGGAACATTTCTTCGGTGGGAGTGCGCCGACCGAACCAGATGAGTTCGAAGCTGGAGGCTGTGGCGAGTATGGAGTCGCGTTGAGTCTGGCGACGCCAGACGCAGCGGACGTAGTCGCGGTTGGTGAGTCCTCTGCGGTAGCGAATGAGCCCTGCACGCTCGATCCAGCTCATACTTCCCAGCAGCAGTTCACGAATTGCCATGCGGTAATTGCCGTCGGCCGCATATCGGCGCGCCCGACCTTCGTAGGTGGCTGCAGGGAGTTCGCCCGGGGGCGCGGTGATATCGGCGTTGAGCAGAGCGTCTTCCGGGAGCAGTGCGGCGAGCCGACGACGTTTTTCGATACGACGGAAGAGCGACGCGAGGACCAGAGTAATGGCGAGTATACAAAGAACCAGCAGCAGCACCGCCACAAACCGGGCGAATTCAGCAGACAGTCCCAATGTGTCACTCAGCCATTCCACGAACCAGCCGTTGCCCAGCTGCGAAGTGACGTTGCCGCCTTTGGCGGGCGCAGGTACGCTCCGAAAGGGTGTAAGAAACAGCCATTCGAGAAAATTGCCGATGTGCGTGAGAACTGTCCGGAGCTGGTCGCCGAGCCATTCGAGGGCGTCTCCGAGGAATCCCGAATCCGTGTCTGCGGTCGGGGGAGCGACCTGTTCCAGCACGCGGCGACGCAGCGACAGAAATTCATCGCTCTGCATCGCAGGCAGCACAGCGCTGTCTATGGCTTCGTCGCTGAGCAGTCCGCGAGGAGTGCTCTCGTCAGCAGCCAGAGTTTTGCCGGACTGGATGGTGCTGATGATGATTACAGCGAAGCCGACAGCTGAGATCGAGGCGAAACATGGTTTCATGCAAGCTGCTCCAGTCTGGCCGCTTCTGCTCGCAGCTGGACCTGCAGGTCCCAGCATTCGTTGCGGATACGCTGATCGAGATAGCAGAAGAACCATGCGAGCCGAATGACGGGATAGGGGATCCAGATGGCCAGCTGCAGTGCTGTGAGAAATGCCGGGTCATCAAACAGCAGCTGTGCAAATGTTTCATCAAATCGGGAACTGTTGCCAATCAAACGGGCAAAGAAGATGGGCTTGCCGATAAAGGTACCGGCAACGAATTCCATTACGAGGAAGATACCGGTGGTCATGGCGGACCAGTAGCCGAAGAGCGCTGCGAGACGACCCTGATTGCGTCCGCTGCCGCTGCCGGCTGAGAGCCATTTGAGTCGCGCAGTGACTTTGCTGAGAGGCGCGTCTTCGAGCAGCAACACTTCAGGGAAATGGCCGGCATAGGCTGTCACAATCACGGACGGCAGCAGAAAACAGAAGCCGGAAAGGAACTGGAAGAATCGAGTGAGCAGCATGAGCAGCAGCCATGCAGGAAAACGCCGGCGCCACGCGCGGACACTGGACCGCAGAGACATTGGTATGCCAAAGACCTGAGGTCCGACGGCGGCTGTGAGCAGAGCGCTGAAGACCCCACTGAAAACGAGGAAAATCAGGATCGATGGAATGAACATATCCGTACTGCGGGACGCCAGCAGCCAGACAAGCAGACAGGAAGGTGCAGCACAGACCATCCAGATACGGAATAACGGCGCAGCAAATTCGCGGCTGAAGACGAAAGCCAGATCCACGCATTCACCCAGCGTGCGGCGCTCGACGGTGACGATGCAGTCTTCGACCTTCATGACGCTGCCCTTTCCCGACCGGACAACCCCAGCCAGAGCCCGACCGTCAGCCAGGCGAACGCACCGGCTGAATACTTGAACGCCGGGTGAATGGGCAAAGCGGAGAAGTAGCCTTCCAGCAGAGCAGCCATGAACAGCATCGCGCCGGCTCCGAGCGCCAGCTGAAGAGATTCGCGGCCGTGGTGCCGGAGTGATGCCAGTCGGGAGCGGTTGCCGGGGATGAAAATGCCTTTGGCAAGTACCAGTCCGGCGGCACCGGCAATCACGATGGCGGTGAGTTCAGGAGCACCGTGCGTCACAACAAAACTGGTGTAATTGATGGAAACGGGAGGACCTGCGGCGAGGACAGTGCCGGTTGACATGCCGATGGTGATGCCGTTGGAGAGCAGAATCAGGCAGGTGCCGATTCCTGCGAGAATGCCGGACGAGTAAGCTTTGAAGGCGATGCCCGTGTTGTTGCTGACGTAGTAACCAAACATGTATGTCCGCTGGCTGCCGTATTCACTGGTCGCCTCGAATGCGTCGCCGCTGAAATTATCCAGAACGACTTTGAGCTGTTCCTCGCCGACAACCGTGGCGGCCAGGTCCGGACGAACGACGGCAACGATCATGGAAACCAGCAGCGGGATGACAAACAGTGCGGCGGCAAGGGCAAATTCGCGGCTGCGCGATCGCAGGAGCCGCGGAAAACCATACATCAGAAATTCGAGAGTGCGGACTGCAGAGGCAGGAGCGGAGCGGTGCAGGCAGTTGTGCCCCTGAGCGACAAGGTCGTTCAGGTAGGCTTCCAGACGCGCCCCCCATTCCCGCGACTGCACCAGCGAAAGGTCGTAGCAGAGGGTTCGGTATAATCGTGAGAGTTCTGAGATGTCGTGCCCCGTCCAGCGTGAATCGGAAGTGGACTTCAGGCGTGCCAGCAGCAGTTCGAACTGCTGCCAGTCACCGCGTCGACTGCGAATGAATCGCTCACGATTCATACCCTTAACCCTGTCTTTGGTGCCGCGTCGGACTGGCGAGTTCCAATCGAGTCATCCACTGCGAATGTCCTGAGTACCCGTCTGAGGAAACGTGTGTGCTGGTCCAGCTGGTTCTGATAGAACTCGTAAGGATTGGATGGATCGGGACCTTGTGGCTGCCAGCCGATCCGCTGACGGATCGCAAGACTCAGCGGTTTGGCAAGCTCCTCGCGGCGGGCATCACTGATGATACGGTCCTGAGCAAACAGGCGCTCGATGATTGCCAGCGTGCGGTCCGGCACGCTGAAGCGTCGTGTACATTCGGAACGCAGCAGCGGTTCAACACCCTTTGTCAGCCCGGCAGCCCGGCCACCGGGCATTCGCACTTCCTGGATGACCATCGTGTCAAAGGCCAGATCACCCAGCCGCTGCAGACGTCGAGTGCAGATCATGCACAGCAGCGCGATCGTCCAGGTGCCGGGGAGCAGATCAATCAACCGCAGAAAATTGCGCCCGGTAGCACTGAGCAGATCGACAGGAGTACCGTTGGTGCGGACCACACGGAGGCTGTAGAACTTTTTGCCGGGTGTCTGGCCGTGGCGATAGCCTTCGAACAAGCTTCCGTAGAACCAGTCCAGAAAAAACATACTGATCAGGACCAGTCCACCTGTAACCGCAAACCCCGACTCACCGCCAAACAACGCGGTGACAATCGCAACGAGCGCGGCAACACCGCCAGTCAACAGGGCCTTGATCAACAGATCCAGCATCCAGGCATTCATGCGAATACCCGGGCCCGCGATCTGAAAGGTAAAGTCAACCCCCTCCGGCGTTTCCACGACGACGCGGGTGTCGACCTGTTTGGTGGCAGCAGACGTCATTAGCAGGTGCCGCGGCGGCTGTTCCGGCAGAAACGATTGGATGGGATGGAGAGGATACTTTTCTTCCACAGAGAATCTCACAAAGTCCGGCCGGTTGCAAGGGAAAAGGCGGGAAAACAAGGAGGAACGACGCCGAAGATCTGCCGGCATACGGCAGGCATTCTGACGCACTGCAAACACTTACAAATTCGCCGCAAACCGTTCAGCAAAATGCGATTACGCCTCAAAGGTGCCATGCACCTTTGCTTCGAAGGTGCCATGCACCTGTGGTCGACCTGAAGGTGCCTGGCGGGGGCAGGCGACGGGCTGTAAGTCCGCCGGACAGCCGGGGTGCCCGGGAGCGGGTCGGGGCGTGTCGCTTTCGCCTTCCGGCAGCCTATAATCTCCAGGCTGGCGGTCTTTCCCATCCGGGGTGGCAGAGAGCGGGTGTTCAATGGTGAATGCGGCAGATGAGCGCGATGAAAGACTGGCGGTGATCTTCGACCGTCTGCTTCATGACTCAAAAGGTGGTCATGGTCAGCAGCGGCTTGAGGAGGCAATTCGGGAGCATCCGGATCTGGAACAGGACCTGCGGGAATTGTTTGCGACGGCGCAGATGGCCGACGATCTGGCGTTGCTGCATTCCGTTTCCCTCTCCGACACCATTCGCCAGCCTCAGCGTTCTCGATGCGTTGGTTCTGCTGTGGGTTCACGGGTGGGTGAGTATGAAATTCAGGGAGAAATCGGCCGGGGTGGAATGGGCGTGGTGTACCGGGCATGGCAGCAAAGTCTGCGGCGTACGGTGGCGCTCAAAATGATCCCCAACGCTGCGTTTGCCTCCAGCCAGGACATCGCTCGCCTGCGCATCGAGGCGCTCGCGGCAGCCCGGCTGCAGCATCCGAACATTGTCCCGGTGTACGATGTGGGGGAACAGGATGGGCAGCCGTGGTTCAGTATGCAGTTTGTGGAAGGCGACACATTATCACGGCGTCTGTCGAACGGTCCGTTACCTCCTCGTGAGGCGGTCTCGCTGTTGATTCCCGTAGTAGAGGCGATCGGGGCCGCGCATCGGGCCGGAGTGCTCCATCGGGACCTCAAACCCGCCAATATTCTGATCGCCCGCGACGGAACACCGTTCGTCACAGACTTCGGTCTGGCGAAGCGTGTCAGTCAGGCCGGGAATGCAGCGTCCGTCTCGGGTGACCTCCACAGCCTGACTCAGAGCGGAGCGATCCTGGGGACACCGGCGTGGATGTCACCCGAGCAGGCTTCGGGGCAGACGGACTCCATCGATGTGGCAGCTGACATCTACAGTCTCGGTGCCGTACTCTTTGCCATGCTCACCGGCCGTCCCCCGTTCCAGGCCGCTTCACCGCTCGACACCGTGCTGATGGTGCTTGAACAGGATCCCCCCAGCATCCGCATGCTGAACCGCGCGGTTGATGCGGATCTGGAAATGATCGTGATGAAGTGTCTGCAAAAGCCGCCGGACCTGCGATATGAGTCCACAACAGCGCTGGCCGCTGACCTCCGCGCGTGGCTCAACGGCGAACCCGTCACTGCCCGATCCTCCACCGTGCTGCGAATCATGACGCGGCTGTTCCGCGAATCGCACCATGCTGCCATTCTGCAGAACTGGGGACTGCTCTGGATGTGGCATAGCGCCGTGGTACTCCTGCTGTGCCTGATCACCAACGCCATGCAGCTCAACGGCGTCACGCAGCGCTGGCCCTTTGTCGGCCTGTGGGTCATCGGACTGGGACTCTGGGCCGGCATTTTCTGGAATCTGCGGCATCGGGCCGGACCGATCACCGCCGTTGAACGTCAGATCGCCCATATCTGGGGCGGCAGCATGATCGCCTCCTCCATGCTCTTCGCCGTTGAAACCATCATGCATCGACCAGTGCTGGAGTTTTCGCCGTGTCTGGGAGCGATTGCCGGAATGGTGTTCCTCGCCAAAGCAGGAATTCTGTCCGGGCGTTTCTATATCGAAGCCGCCCTCATGTTCGCCACGTCGCTCGTCATGGCTGCCATCGAAGCGGCCGATATCCCGGACTTCAGTGTGAGTTTGTTCGGAGTGGTTTCCGCGGTCACTTTTTTCCTGCCAGGGCTTAAGTATTACCGCCAGCAGCGACGGCAGCGGATCAGATAAGCGCAGGCGTAACGATCATCTGCATGCACCTCAATGTATACTTCCGGAGCAGTTGACAAATGCGGTTCCTTGCGGCCCTTGGAGGCAACATCGGTGCTCAGCCGGAACTCTTTTCAGCCGCCCTCCGCTGGCTGCAGGAACGCGGGCTGAAGCTGCACGCCTGCAGCAGCCTGATTCGCACGGCTCCTGTCGGCACAGCTGCCGGCCACGAATTCCTCAATGCCGCCGCGCTGCTTGATGGCAGCTTCGAACCTCAGCAGGTACTGCAGCTGTTTCAGGAAGCTGAAAACATCAGCGGGCGGACTCGGGCTGTCCGCTGGGGACCACGAACGCTCGACCTCGACCTGCTGCTCGCTGACGATCTCGTGATCCAGTCCCCCGCCCTGATGCTCCCGCATCCCGCCATGTGGTACCGCGACTTTGTGCTCCGCCCGGCCGCAGAAATTGCCGGCGACCTGCAGCATCCGCTGCTTGAATCGTCCGTGCGGCAGCTCTTCAGCCGACTGCAGCAACGGCCGCTGCGGCTGCGGCTGGAAACGGACATGACTGACGAGTCTGCGAGTGCTGCCGGCGGTGCCGTGCAGTTTCTCGCTGAAGTCGGTGATAAAGTCCGGAACGCAGTCCGCGGAGCAGAATGGCTGCTTGACAGTGAGCCGGGTGAGGTCTTTGCTGAAGTCCGACTGGTCGCAGCAACAGCTCAGCACCCCCCGTGTTCATATCCGCTGCCTCAGCCGGCGTCGCGACAGATCACGCTGTATGTTGAAAGCCTGCAGAATGCAGTGGATCAACTGGAGCAGCTTTGTGTGGCGATTGGCTGCAGCTGCTGAATTCGGCGAAATCGGCAAACCTGATGCAGGCAGCCCATTTTGCCTGGAATTGCCGTTTTCTCATTGACAACGGGTTGATTGGGTGTTTTTTTTAGCCGAAAAGAGCGCGGTCTGTCGGGGGCAGGGCGGCAGTGGTGTTTCGGGTTCAGGACTGGTGGCTGGAGACTTCTCAGTGAAGCGGACGGATCGAGTGAGCAGGCGGCAGCGAGTGGTGCTGGTGGCTTCGGAAGCGGTGCCTTTTTCCAAGACTGGCGGGCTGGCCGACGTTACCGGGGCGCTCGCACGTGCCCTCGATGCTCTGGGCCACGACGTGGTGCTGATCGTGCCGGACTACGTGCCGCTGCGGGAGTCACAGCGGGGGTTGCCCGCAGTGCACGCGACGGGTGTGGACGTGACGATCGAAATGCATGGTCAGCAGGTGCGTGCAGAAGTGAACTGGGCAGCGCTTCCGGGGACGGGCGTGCGAGTGCTGCTGGTGCGGCAGCCGGAGTACTTTGATCGCAGACAGCCTTATGGAAACGGCAACGGTGGCTACGCGGACAACTGCGAAAGATTCTGTTTCTTCAGCCGCGCGGTGCCGGAAATCTGCCGACGGCTGGTGCTGCGTCCTGACGTGATCCACTGCAATGACTGGCAGACCGGACTGATCCCTGCCCTTGTGCATTCGCAGTACGCAGGAACGCCGGGGTTTGAGCAGACAGCGACAGTGATGACGATCCACAATATGGCTTATCAGGGGCGTTTCTGGCATCTGGATATGCCGCTCACCGGGCTGGACTGGCGGTATTTCAATCATCATCAGCTGGAAGCATGGGGGGAGCTGAATCTGCTGAAGGCGGGTATTGCGTTCGCGGATCAGATTACTACGGTCAGCCCCACGTATGCGGAAGAAATCTGTACGTTTGAAGGCGGCTGCGGGCTTGACGGGCTGCTGCGTTATCGCCGCGCGGATCTCACTGGAATACTCAACGGCATCGACGTGGCCGCCTGGAATCCGGAAACAGATGTGTGTTTGCCGCGAGGATATTCGGCAGCAACGTATCGGGAGGGCAAGGCGGTTTGCCGGCGGTATCTGCAGCAGCGAATGAAGCTGCCCCTGTCGGACAGTGGTCCGGTGATCGGCATGGTTTCGCGGATGGTGGACCAGAAAGGCTTCGATCTTGTGATGGGAGCCGCGGATCGACTGTTGCGCCGCAGTCTGCAGCTGGTGTTTCTCGGCACAGGCGATCCGCATTACGAACATCAGTTGCGGGAACTGGCCACGCGTTATCCGCAGCAGGTGGCAGTACAGGTTGGTTTTGATGAGTCGCTTGCGCATCAGATCGAGGCCGGAGCGGATCTGTTTCTGATGCCCAGCCGGTTTGAGCCGTGTGGCTTAAACCAGATGTACAGTCTGCGCTACGGTACCGTCCCTGTGGTCCGCCGGGTCGGCGGTCTGGCGGATTCAGTTCGGCATTACAATGGTCAGGCGGATTCGCTGGAGTCCGCCAACGGTTTTGTATTTTCAGACTACTCAGTGGATGCCCTTGGTGAAACCGTTGAGCGGGCGCTGGATGTCCGGGAGGACCGGGCTGTCTGGGATCAGCTGGTGCGAAACGGCATGAGTCGGGACTGGTCGTGGGAGGGCAGTGCGGAGCATTACATCGATGTGTATCGGCGGGCCGCGGAGCGGATGGCAGGCCGACGCGCAGAAACACGAATGTGAATCACCAAAACTTGAAATTTCGGGAATGTGTGCTCTCCGGCCGATCTGTCGGTCACTGAGACTTTGCCTGGTTCCTTCGCAACCCTATCATCCGGGACCAGCTTGCTGCGGGTGTTGACTGATCTTCCTGATCACCGGTCCCGCACACGTCGAATGATCCAACGCACCTGCACCCCGCCTTCCCGCCTCCCTCCCCTGTGACTGGTCTGCCATGCACAGTGAGTCCGCTTCGTCTGTGCTCGACTTTTTCCCTCGCACCCGGCTGATCTGCGGCCCCGGCAGCGTCTCACGTCTGGGCGGTCTGGCGCGTGAGTATGGCGCTTCAAGGGTGCTCATCGTTACCGATCGCAGCCTGCGGGAAGCCGGTCACTGTGAAGTGGCCGAAAGATCCCTGCAGGAGTCCGGAATTCTGTGCAACGTATACGACAAAGTGCGTCCCAATCCGACAAGTGACGATGTGGATGACTGCACCGCCTTTGCCCGTCCGCTGTCTGTGGACCTGCTTGTGGGTCTGGGCGGAGGCAGCGCGATGGACTGTGCGAAAGGGGCCAACTTTCTGCTCACCAACGGCGGGCGGATCCATGATTACAAGGGCGTGGGCCGCGCCACTCAGCCAATGCTGCCGCTGATTGCCGTTCCCACCACAGCCGGCACCGGCAGCGAAGCGCAGTCCTTTGCCGTGATTGCAGATTCCGCCACGCACCTCAAGATGGCCTGTGGCGACGTGAAAGCAGCAGCGCGTGTCGCCATCCTCGATCCACTGCTCACGCTGACCATGCCTCGTTCCGTGACAGCGGCCACGGGCATTGACGCCATAACCCACGCGCTTGAAAGCTGGGTCACTTCCCGTCGCACTCCCGTCTCGCAGATGTTTGCCCGGCAGGCATGGCAGCTTCTGGCCTCCGCCTTCGCCACAGTTCTCCGCCAGCCCGATCACCTCGAGGCCCGTGGGCGCATGCTGCTGGGCGCGTTCCTTGCAGGGACAGCGATCGAAAACAGCATGCTCGGAGCCGCTCATGCTGCCGCCAATCCGCTCACTGCCCGTTTCGATACCACCCATGGACTGGCCGTGGGGCTGATGATGCCCCACGTGATCCGCTGGAACGCTGCCACAGTCGAACAGCTTTACTCTGAGCTGCCCATCCCGGGCAATCCTGATGCCGGCGACCAATGGCTGATGTCCTCATCCGCAGAACTGCTGGCGACATGTTTCAGTACCTTCCTCGGAATTGCGGGCCTGCCACAGACCATTTCCGCTGCCATCGGCTTTCAGCCTGAGCAGACTGTTCTGAACGAACTTGCAGCGGATGCAGTCCAGCAGTGGACAGGCACCTTCAATCCCCGCAAAATGGACCATGCGTCCTTTCTGCAACTGTACCAGCAGGCCCGGTAGTCCAGCATGGCTCTGATCGAACTTCAAGACATCAGCAAGACCTATGATCTGGGCGAAGTTCGGGTGCACGCACTGCGCAGTACCAGCCTTTCGATTGAACGAGGTGAATATGTCGCACTGCTGGGACCATCCGGGTCCGGAAAATCCACGCTCATGAACACACTCGGCTGCCTTGATCGTCCCACCAGAGGCAGTTACAGGCTGGATGGCGACGAAATCGCGGACATGTCGCGAAATGCTCGTGCTGCCATTCGCAATCGACATATCGGGTTCGTCTTCCAGAACTTCAACCTGCTCGCACGCACCTCCGCCATCGAAAACGTCGAACTCCCGCTGCTCTATGGCCCCGCCCTGGCGGCCGGAAAACGCCGCCAACGCGCCCGTGAAATGCTCGAAATGGTCGGTCTCGGCAGCCGACTCGATCACCACCCGGGACAACTCTCCGGCGGACAGCAGCAACGCGTGGCCATCGCCCGCGCACTTGTCACCAATCCCTCCATACTCATGGGGGATGAACCGACCGGAAATCTGGATTCACGTACCAGCCGCGAAGTCATTGAACTCTTCAAACAACTCAATGAAAGCCGCAAAATCACTGTCATTCTGGTGACCCACGACTTGAATGTCGCCCGCCACGCCCGCAGAATACTTGTCCTCCGCGACGGCAGTATCGTTGCCGACACCACCGATTTTGACACGGCTTTTCAGGCCCTCCAGGCTGCCCATTCTTTGCCACCGGAAACTTCAGAAGAAACATTGTCCGACGCATAGCTGATACGATCGGAATTCATATTTTCCCGTGGATTCTGCTGCCGATGCGATCTGCATGAAGCGACTCATGCCATCCATCGTCGGCCTTGCTGTTGTCCTCGGGGCTCTGGCTACCTGCCTTCCCCGGTCGCACGCCCAGGTGTTTAAGCCGGATGAAGGACAGATTCGCCGGCCCGATTCATCGGCAGCGTCCCGCGTCCGCCGACCAGCCGGACCGGAGCCGGTCACGGTGGCAACCGCTGATGCCGTCGCGGCGGAGCGTTTTCTGCCACTGGATGAAGCCCTGAAACTGGCCCTGGCAAACTCTGAAGTCATTCGAGTTCTGACAGGTGTCTCTGCCTCGTCTTCAGGAAGAACCATCTACGAAACCGCCATCGCCGTCACGCCAATCGACATCGCCAAAGCGCGTTTTGACCCCGTATTTCAGGCCAACTCGTCACTTCGCCGCACCGAATCGCCGTTCCTGAACCCAGCCGGGCCACGGATTGAGGATTTCCCCAGAGCAGGCACGGATTATGGAATCAGCGTTTCAGACCGCAACCTGTTGGGTGGTACAGCAGCGATCGGCGCGAACAACCGCTGGGACAGCCAGAACAATGAAGGTTTCTATTCGCGGAACCAGCCGTCCATGGAATTGAGTTACACGCAGCCGCTGCTCGCGGGGGCCGGGCTGGCTGCAAATCGAGCACCGATTGTGGCTGCACGGCTGGATCAGGAGCGTTCGTACTTCCAGTTCAAGGACTCGATGCAGAATCTCGTCCGCGATGTGATTGCTGCCTACTGGGCACTCGTTCAGGCCCGCACTGAACTGTGGGCACGTGAGATTCAGGTGGAGCAGCTTGAATTCAGCTTTCGCAGCCTCGAAGCGCGGGCGGATGTGGGTCTCCGCAATCGCCCCGATGCCGCTCAGGCCCAGGCCAGCTGGTCAAACGCCAAAGCCACCCTCGTTCGTGCCCGCGCCGCAGTTCTGCAGCGGGAAGCAGCTCTTCGCAACATCATGGGACTGCCTCCGGAAGACGGTGTGAGACTTGTGCCCTCCACTCCCCCAACCCGCAACCGACTCGAATTCCGCTGGAAGGAGATCGTCGAAACCGCCCAGGCCAGTCGCCCAGATCTGATTGAACTGAATCTCGTGCTCGCGGCGGACCAGCAGCGGCTGGTGGAACGAGCCAACTTTGCTCGCCCATCGCTGGATGCACAGGCCCTGCACCGCTGGAACGGACTTTCCGGACGCGTGCGGCCCACCAACGCCACAGTCGACTCTTCGTTCGATGACCACACAGACTGGACACTGGGAATCAATTTCTCTGTGCCGCTCACACTCCGCGAATCCCGTGCCCGCGTACGCAACCAGGAACTGCTCATTGCCAGAGACCGCGCGAATCTCAGACAGGCACTGCATCAGATTGAGCATGATCTGGCCAGTGTGCTGAGAAGCATTGAACAGAATCTGCAGCAGTACGAAGCCTTCCGGGAAGCACGCCAGGCGTCGGCGTTCAACGTACGCGCTCAGCGAGCCAATATTCAGGCTCAGCGAGACACTCTGCTCAGCGAACTGCTCGCCATCACCGACTGGGCCAACGCTGTCGCAGCCGAAGCTCAGGCACTCACAGCCTACAACACCGACCTCGCCAGCCTCGAACAGCAGTCCGGAACGATCCTTGAAACACACGGTGTCCGTTTTGTGGAAGAACGATTCGGGAGCGTCGGGCCGCACGGCTGGTGTCTTGAAGAAACGCAGAACTATCCGCTGGGCCTGAAATCCGGCGAAAATGCCGCTCGGTATGAAGCAGGCAAACAGGCTTCGGAAGAGGCGTTTGAGCTGAATGACTTCCAGAGACGGTCAGTCCGTGCCCCGGAAACAGCCCCGCTGCCCGGCCCACCCGACGCCCCCCGGTAAACAGCCGTCAAGCCTTGAACGTGGGAGGGGGGTACGGAATGCCGCGGCAATACCGAATACATCGGTCTTAACGATTCACGCGATTGTGTCGATGGCATCAATTGGATCGTCTGGGCGGCTGTGCTTGGGCCACATCGTCGCGGAAGTCGACCCCAAATGAAATCGTCCCATGAGGAGAAGCAACATTGGATGTTGGTGATCACAGCGACGATGGCGGATGCACGGCTGGAATCATCGCATTCCAAAACTGCATCACTGCTGCTGCTGCAAAAGTGCGCTCAAGTCTCACTGGAACTGACAGTCCCTCAAGCCTCCGGCGGCCAACTGCGGGTCGGCAGAATTGGTGCAGTCGGCATAATTGATGGCGTCGTTGTTGTCGCCTGAACCGCTTCAACCACTGTAATCGCTCCAGGGGTCTGTCCCTCAAGCCTCCGGCGACCGAACGGTGGGGCGGCAGAATTGGTGCGACCGGCACAATTGCTGGTGTCGTTGTTGTCGCCTGAACCGCTTCAACCACTGCAATCGCTCCAGGGGTCTGTCCCTCAAGCCTCCGGCAGCTGAACGGTGGGCGGCAGAATTGGTGCGACCGGCGTAATTGCTGGTGTCGTTGTTGTCG